>DATMTQ010000250.1:0-3973 GCA_035564095.1 Microbacterium sp.
GGTGCGGGAGCTCTGCTCGCGCGGCATCGTGATCCGCAAGGGCAAGGTCGTCTTCGACGGCCATATCGACGACGCGCTGGACGCTCTGAACGGAAAGTGAGCCGACTGGTCAGGTCGTTCTCAGAACCTGCTCAAGCTGACAGCGTTGAATGGATCGAGTGACTTTGACTGCTCCGACCGTGAAATCCGCGCCGCCCTCGATGCGCGAGGCCGATCAGAGCGCTCGGACGCTCGCGGCCCGGCGTGACGACAAGCAGCGCAAGGACATCCAGGCGCTGCGTGCCATCGCCGTCCTCTTCGTGGTGGTCTACCACTTCTTCCCCGGGTTCCTGCCGGGCGGATTCGTCGGCGTGGACATCTTCTTCGTGATCTCGGGCTTCCTCATCACGAGTCACCTGCTGGAGCGTCCGCCGCGCTCGGCGCGCGACCTGGCCGAGTTCTGGGGACGCCGCATCCGGCGCCTGCTGCCGGCGACCTTCGTCGTGCTGGCCGTGACGATCGTGGGCGTGCTGGTGTGGGCGCCGCAGACCGTGTGGACGAACTGGCTCGCCCAGATCGCGGCATCCGCCTCGTACGTCGAGAACTGGTTCCTCGCCGGTCAGGCCGTCAACTATCTGGCCGCCGACAATGCGGCCAGCCCTGTGCAGCACTTCTGGTCGCTGTCGGTCGAGGAGCAGTTCTACCTGCTCTGGCCCGTGCTCGTGATGGCGGGCCTCTTCCTGGCGTCCGCGAGCCGCCGCCGGCAGCGCCGTCGCATCATCACCGCCGTGCTCGGCACCATCGTGCTGGCATCCTTCGTCGTCTCTGTGTGGCTCACCGTCGTCAACCCGGCGGGCGCGTACTTCATCACCTGGACCCGCATCTGGGAGCTCGGCATCGGCGGCCTCGCGGCGTGCGTGTTCCGCTGGCTGCAGAAGCGGCTCAAGGGGCGCGACGGGGTCCGGCTGCTGCTGGCGTACGCGGGTCTCGCGATGATCGCGTGGTCGGGCGTCACCTACACCGGCTCGATGCCGTTCCCGAGCTACACCGCCGCGCTCCCCGTGGTGGGCACCGCGCTCGTGCTCCTCGCGGCCGTGCGGCGCGGACTGTTCTCGCCGCTGCGCGCGATGTCGTGGCAGCCGGTGCAGCTGCTCGGCGACGTCTCGTACGGCCTGTACCTGTGGCACTGGCCGATGCTCGTGCTGCTGCCGTACGCCATCGGTCACGGACTGCACCGGTCCGACAAGCTCGTCGCGATCGCGGTGGCGATCGCCCTCGCCTGGCTGTCGAAGGTCTACGTCGAAGACGTCTTCCGCGGCCGCAAGCCGCTCGGGGTGCCGCTGCGCCGATCGTTCGTGTTCGCGATCGTCGGCATGCTCGCGTTCGGCATCACCGCCGCCGGCATCATCGGCTGGCAGGCCCAGCAGGCGACCGCGGCGCAGGCCGCCGTGACCCGCGCGCTGAACGATCCGTCCTCGTGCTTCGGCGCACGGGCGCTCGCGCATCCGTCCACGTGCAGCCCGCATGGCGAGAAGCTGCTGACCAGCCCCACCTTCGCCGCGGCCGATCAGCCGGCGCCCTACAAGGACAACTGCTGGATCCTCGGCGACTTCAGCGAGCAGAAGACCTGCCATTACGGCAGCGATTCGCCCGACGCCGTCAAGGTCGCGCTCGTGGGCAACTCGCATGCCGGCCACTGGCTGCCCGCGCTGCAGCAGATCGCGCAGAAGGAGAACTGGTCGATCACGACCTACCTCATCTCCGAGTGCTACACGGTGGACGCGGTCGTCACGTACGAGACGCCGGCGCGCACCGCGAACTGCGTGGCGTGGAACAAGAAGACGATCGCCGCGATCGCGCATCAGAAGTACGACCTCGTCGTGTTCTCGAACCGCACGGCCGGCCGCATGCCCGGGATGAACCTGGCGCAGACGCAGGTGGCGGCGCAGAAGGACTATCGGAGCGTGCTGGAGAAGTGGAGCGCGGCCGGACGGAAGGTGCTCGTGCTGCACGACACGCCGTACGCCCTCGATCTGCCGGACGTCCCGGACTGCGTCGCCGCGCACCTCGACGACCTCTCCGCGTGCGACGGCACGACCGCCCGCAAGCAGGTGGATCCGGCCGCGAACGCCGCGGCGCAGCTGCACGATCCGAACGTCTCGATGCTCGACCTCAGCGATCGCATCTGCTCCGCAAGCACGTGCTACTCGGTCATCGGCGGGACGATCGTCTACTTCGACCGCGGGCACCTGTCGGCCACGTTCGCGCGGTCGCTGACCCCGGACATCCAGGCCGCGGCGGACCGGCTGCTGCGACGCTAGCGGGTCGCTGGGAATTCCCCGCGACCGCACGGGCGGCTGGGCGTTCTTCGCGTCTTCTGAGCGCGCCGAGCGTTCAGTGGAGAAGTGGCATCCGGCTCGCGCGACCTCCGCTGGGGGATCCTCTTCATCGTGCTCGCGCTGGTCGCGTTCGGCACCCGTCTGCTGCTCCTGCTGCGCGGCGGCGGCCTCCTCGCCGTCGGCGGCTACGACGACGGCGTGTACTACGCGGCGGCGACCGCGTTCGTGCACGGGCGGATGCCGTACCTCGACTTCCTCTTCCTGCAGCCGCCGGGGGTCGTGCTGGCGGGCGCTCCGTTCGCGGGCCTCGGCGCGCTGACGACGGATTCGACGGGACTCGTCGCGGCCCGCCTCGGGTTCATGGCGATCGGCGCGCTCAACACGGTGCTCGTGGCCGCGATCCTGCGTCGCTTCGGCTTCACGGCCGCAGCGGCGGGCGGGTTCTTCTACGCCGTGGCGTATGTGGCCGCCTACGGGGAGCGCAGCATCCTGCTCGAGCCTGTGGGGACGCTCGGCATCCTCGTCGCCCTCGTGGTGCTGGCGCGGCCCGCGCTGCGCGGACGCACCGGCTGGCTGCTCCTCGCGGGCGTCGCCCTCGGCGTCGCGACCGGGTTCAAGATCTGGTACGTCGTGCCCGCCGCCGTCATCATCGCGTGGTCGGGCCGCGCCTGGGGGCGGATGCTGCTCGGCGCCGTCGCAGGCGGGTGCGCGATCTACCTCCCGTTCCTCGTCGCGGACCCGGCGGCGTCATTCCGTGAGATCGTCCTGGACCAGCTGGGACGGGCCGGAGCGGCTCCGTCGCTCGGTGCCCGGGTGCACATGATCCTCGGCGACTACGCGGTGCCGCCGCTCCTGGCGAAGGCCGGGCTGAACACGGCCGGCCTGACGATCGTCATGGCGCTCGTGGCCGCAGCGGCGGTCGTGATGGCGCTGACCGTGCGCGGTGCGCGGCTGTTCGTGGTGCTCTTCGTCGTGGACGCTGCGGTGCTGCTGGCCGCACCCTCGTTCTTCCTGCACTACACGGCGCTCACCGCGCCGATGATGTCCCTCGTGTTCGGCGTCGTCGTCGGACGGGCGGCTGCGCTCGTGCACGCCCACGGTGCGCGGATCGCGCTCGCCGGCGGCATCGCCGCGCTGCTCGTCGTCGCGAACGCGCCCCTCGTACTGGGCGGTGCGCAGGAGGCATCCGTGCAGGTGGGGATGCTGCGCGCCCAGGCGGAGCGCGTGCCCGGCTGCATCACCGCAGACGACCCGACCCTGCTGGCCGTGGCCGACGTGCTGACCCGCGACCTCGACGCGCGGTGCCCGCTGTGGCCGGACGTCACCGGGTACACGTACGGACCCGACCGGGAGGTGGCGGCCGGCGGACGGTGGATGCCGCGGGTGGACAACGAGCAATGGCAGCGCGCGGTCATGGAATACCTGACCTCCGGCTCGGCCGTCATCCTATCGCGGTCTGCGACGGGACTGGATGCCGACTCGCATCGGATGATCGTCCGCGGCGAGCTGCTCGACAGGCAGCGCGGGGTGCTGTTCGTCCGCACGCCCGTCCGCGAGAGCTGATCAGCGTCGGCCGCGCGCGTCGCGCAGCCGACGCAGCACGGCGCGGGCGCGGCGCCGGAGACGGTCCTTGGTCGGGTCGAACCGCCGCGCGG
>DATMTQ010000251.1:0-17107 GCA_035564095.1 Microbacterium sp.
GAAGTCGTAGTCGCCCGAGAGCGCGACGACCTGCTCGCCCGGCTTGCCGCGCACGACGCCGAGGGCCTGCAGCATGCCGGCGCCGCCGTCGGTGCAGGCGCTGCCGCCCACGCCGAGCACGATCGTCGTGCAGCCGTGGTCGAGGGCGGCCCGGATGAGGTCGCCGGTCCCGCGACTGGTCGCGGTCAGCGGTGCGAGGAGCCCGCCCGGCAGCACGTCGAGGCCGGACGCGGCGGCCATCTCGATGATCGCCTGCGCGTCCTTGACCGCGAACTGCGCCGTGACGGACCCCGAGGTGGGGCCCGTCACGGTCGCGTTCACGGCGGTGAACCCGACGGCGAGGGCGGCAGCGACTGTGCCCTCCCCGCCGTCGGCCACCGGAACCGCGTCGACGTGGATACCGGCATCGGCATTCCGGATCCCCTCGGCGAGCGCCGACGCGACCTCGGACCCGGTCAAGGAGCCCTTGAACTTGTCCGAAGCGATGAGAATTCGCATGGTTGCAGCGTTCCCCGGTCTCAGTCCAGCAGGGCGTAGATCGCCTCGGGCGCGTCGGCGGGGGACGTGGCGAGGTCCTCGAACTCGTTCATGTTGTCGAGGTCGGTGCCCATGGCGATGTTGGTCACACGCTCGAGGATGACCTCGACGACCACCGGCACCTGGAATTCGTCGCGCAGGCGCGCAGCTTGGGCGAACCCGCTCGCGAGGTCCTCGGGACGCTCGACCCGCAGGGCCTTGCAGCCGAGACCCTCGGCGACCTTGACGTGGTCGACGCCGTACCCGGTGGCGATGCTGGAGGAGTCCTGCGGAGTGTTGATGTTGTCGAACGCCAGCGACACCTCGTAGTCCATCTCGAAACCGCGCTGCGACTGGCGGATGAGCCCCAGGTAGCTGTTGTTCACCACGACGTGGATGTAGGGCAGCTTGTGCTGCGCGCCCACGGCGAGCTCCTCGATCATGAACTGGAAGTCGTAGTCGCCCGAGAGCGCGACGACCTGCTCGCCCGGCTTGCCGCGCACGACGCCGAGGGCCGCGGGGCCCGTCCAGCCCAGCGGGCCGGCCTGGCCGGCGTTGATCCACTTGCGCGGGCCGTATGCGTGCAGCAGCTGTGCACCGGCGATCTGCGACAGACCGATCGTGGTGACGTAGGTGGTGTCGCGGTCGAATGCCGCAAGCATCTCCTGGTAGACGCGGTGCGGCTTCATCGGCACGTTGTCGAAGTTCGTCTTGCGCTGGAGGCGCGCCTTGCGGTCGCGGCACTCCTCGGCCCAGTCGTTGTAGTCGGGCAGCGCGGCGACGCGGTCGCGAGCAGCCTCGAGCAGCGCATCGATGAACGCGCCGGCGTCGGAGACCACACCGTAGTCGGGCGCGAAGACGCGGCCGATCTGGGTCGGCTCGATGTCGACGTGCACGAACGTGCGGCCCTTGCGGTAGGTGTCGAGGCCGCCGGTGTGGCGATTCGCCCAGCGGTTGCCGATGCCCAGCACGAAGTCGGACTCGAGGAAGCTCGCGTTGCCGTAGCGCTGCGAGGTCTGGATGCCGACCAGGCCCGCGGCGAGCGGGTGGTCGTCGGCGATGGCGCCCCAGCCCATGAGGGTGGGGAACACGGGCACGCCCAGCGTCTCGGCGAGCTCGACGAGCTTCGCGGAGGCCCCGGAGTTGACGATGCCGCCGCCGGCGACGATCGCCGGGTGCTCCGCCGCGGTGAGCATGTCGAGCACCTTCTCGGCCTGCGCGCGCGTGGCGACGGGCTTGGCGACCGGGAGCGGCTCGTACGTGTCGATGTCGAACTCGATCTCGGTCATCTGCACGTCGAACGGCAGGTCGATCAGCACCGGGCCGGGACGGCCGGAGCGCATGATCTGGAACGCGCTCTGGAAGACGCCGGGCACCTGCGCGCCCTCGAGCACGGTCTTGGCGAACTTGGTGACGGGCTTGGCGATCGACTGGATGTCGACGGCCTGGAAGTCCTCCTTGTCGAGCTTGGCCACCGGCGCCTGACCGGTGATGCACAGCATCGGGATGGAGTCGGCGATCGCGGCGTAGAGGCCCGTGATCATGTCGGTGCCCGCGGGGCCCGAGGTGCCGAGGCACACGCCGATGCGGCCGTCAGCCGTGCGGCTGTAGCCGTCGGCCATGTGCGAGGCGCCCTCGACGTGACGGGCGAGGGTGTGCCGGATGCCGCCGTCGGCGCGCATCGCGGAGTAGAGGGGGTTGATGGCAGCCCCGGGCAGGCCGAACGCCTCGGTGGCGCCCTCCTTGATCAGGATCTGCACGATGGCGTCGACGGCGCGCATGCGGGTCATGGGATGTCTCCTTCGGAGAAAGTTCGGTGGAAGTGGGTGTCAGTCGCGACCGGCGAGCTCGGTGGTGAGCTTGAAGAGGCCGGAATGGTCGAGGCCGCCGTCGCCGCGGGCGACGAGCGAGGTCACGAGCTGTGCGACGGCGGAGCCGAGCGGCACGGTGATGCCGGCCTGGCGGGCCGCTGCGGTGACGATGCCCAGATCCTTGTTGTGGAGGGCGAGGCGGAAACCGGGGGCGAAGTCGCGGTCGAGCATCTTCTGCCCCTTCTGGTCGAGGACCTTGGAACCGGCCAGGCCGCCCCCGAGGACCTTCAGCGCCGCGTCCGTGTCGACGCCGAAGGCCTCGAGGAAGACGACGGCCTCAGCGAGCGCCTGGATGTTGACGGCGACGATGAGCTGGTTGGCGGCCTTGACCGTCTGGCCGGCCCCGGACGGGCCGACGTGGACGATGGTCTTGCCGATGGCGTTCAGCACGGGCTCGGCCTTCGCGAAGTCGGACTCCGAGCCGCCGACCATGATGGACAGCACGCCGTCGATGGCGCCCTGCTCGCCGCCCGAGACGGGGGCGTCGATCGCGCCGAAGCCGGCCGCGACGGCCTCCGCGGCGAGATCCTTGGCGACATCCGGTCGGATCGAGGAGTTGTCGATCCACAGCGCGCCGGCCTTCGCGTTGGCGAAGACGCCCTCGGGGCCCTGCACGACGGCGGCCACGTCCGGCGAGTCCGGAACCATGGTGATGACGACATCGGCGTCCTTCACGGCATCCGCGATGCTCGTGGCGCCCTGGCCGCCGGCTTCGACGAGCGTGTCGATGGCGGGCTGGCTGCGGTTGTATCCGGTGACGGCGTAGCCGGCCTTGACGAGGTTCTTGGCCATGGGCAGGCCCATGATGCCGAGTCCGATGAATGCGACGTTGGTCATTGTTCTCGCTCCTTCAGCGTGAGTCTGTCGGGGGCGCGGGTCAGGCGCGGGTCCAGGCGAACGGGTCCGCCTGCGTGGGCTTGTACTCGAGGCCGATGACACCCTCGTAGCCGCCCGCCCGGGAGTCCGCGATCCACTGGTCGAGCGGCAGGTCGCCCGTGCCGGGCTCGCCGCGGCCGGGGGCGTCGGCGATCTGGATGTGGCCGAAGTCGCCGGCGTGCTCGGCGATGACCGCGGGCACGTCGTCGCCGTTGACGGCGAGGTGGTAGAAGTCTGCGAGGAGCTTGACGTTGTCGACGCCTTCCTCGTCCTTGACGCGCTCGATGATCGCCAGCGCGTCGGCGGCGGTCTTCAGCGGGTAGGTCTCCATGCCCGACACCGGCTCGAGCAGCACGGTTCCGCCGATCGCGGCGACGGCGCGGCCGGCCGCGGCGAGGTTCTTGACGGCGAGGTCGTCCTGCGCCTGCGGGTCGGCGCCCTCGAGGCGGTTGCCGTACAGGGCGTTGAAGGCCTTGGTGCCGAGACGCTCGCCGATGCCGACGACGACGCCGAGGTTGTCGGCGAACTCGTCCTCGCGGCCGACCCACGAAACGAGGCCGCGGTCGCCGCCGGGCATGTCACCGGCGAAGAAGTTCAGGCCCGTGAGCTGCACGCCGGCATCCTGCACGGCGTTGACGAACGCGTCGACCTCGCCGTCGCTGGGCACGGCTTCGGAGAACGGCCACCAGAACTCGACGGCGTCGTAGCCGGCAGCCTTGACGGCGGCGGGGCGCTCAAGCAGCGGGAGCTCCGTGAGGATGATCGAGCAGTTGACCGTGTACGTCATCGTCGTCACTTTCTGTGTCGCTTCCGTAGTTTTCACTATGCGGAAGTGGTTTCTTGCCTGATGAAACTCTACGGCACCCTCGCGGATGCGTCAAGACCCGGGATGCACGAAGGCCCGGGCTCCCCCGCAGGGAGTCGCCGGGCCTTCGCGCACCGCATGGGACGGATCAGGTGAGCTTGATCTGACGGTTCATGTCCTTGTACAGCAGGTACCGGAAGTCCTCCGGGCCGCCCGCGTAGCAGGCCTGCGGGCAGAACGCGCGCAGCAGCATGTAGTCGCCCGCCTCGCACTCCACCCAGTCGTCGTTGAGGCGGTAGACGGCCTTGCCCTGCAGCACGAACAGGCCGTGCTCCATGATGTGCGTCTCGGCGAACGGGATCGAGCCGCCGGGCTTGAAGGTGACGATGTTCACCTGCATGTCGTGCGCCATGTCGGAGGCGTCCGAGAACCGCGTCGTGGCCCACACGTCGTCGGTGTCGGGCATCGAGACGGGCTCGATGTCCTGGTCCCGCGTGACGAAGGACGCCGGGGCGGAGATGCCCTCGAGGTACTCGTAGGCCTTCCGGATCCAGTGGAAGCTGGTGCGTTCAGACCCTTCGTTCGCGAGCGACCACTCGGAGTCCGGCGAGATGAAGGCATAACCGCCCTCGCCGAGCACGTGGCGCTCCCCGTCCAGGGTCAGGGTCAGCTCGCCGGTGGTGACGAACAGCACGCTCTCGACGCCCGCCTCGGGCTCGGGCTTCGCCGCGCCTCCCCCGGGGCCGATCTCGACGATCAGCTGCGAGAACGTCATCGCGGAGCTCGGCGTCGGACGCGCGATGATCCACGCGCGCGTCTCGGTGAAGCCGGGCAGGCTGCTGGTGACGATGTCGCGCAGCACGCCCTTCGGGATGAAGGTGTACGCGAGCTTGACGACGGCACGATCGGTGAGCAGGTCGGTCTGCGGCGGCAGGCCGCCGGCCGGGGTGTAGTAACCCATGTGCGATCCCTTTCGGTGGGTGGAGGGGGTCAGGCGGCAGCGAGCCGCGGGTGGGCGAGCACCACCAGTTCGGCCTGGGAGATGCCGATGTCGGTCTGCACCTCGTCGGCGCCGATGGCACCGCACTGTACGCCGCGCAGCACGAACCACGCCAGGGCCCGGGCGGTCGCCGGCTCGTCGAGCACGGCGCCGACGGTCTTGTGCAGGTAGTTGCGCAGCCGCACGGCCGAGGCCGGATAGCCCTCGCGGTAGAACGCGTAGGTCGCGAGGTAGCGGGTCGCGAGGTTGTGGGCGTGCATGTCCCAGCCCTGGTAGATGCCGCGCTCGAGCGACCGGCGCACCAGCCGCGCGTGCAGCGCCCACGCTTCTTCGGCGCGGTCGCCGACGGGCAGGATGTTGGTCGAGCCGTCCGAGATGCGGATGCCGGTGCCCGCGGCGGCGAGCTGCATGACCTCCTTGGCGAGGTCCGCGACCGGGTGCTCCATCGACTGGTAGCGGGCCGAGATGCCGAGCGAGGCGCTGTAGTCGTACGTGCCGTAGTGGAACGCGGTGATGCGCCCCGGCACGGCGACGGGCAGCTCGGCCAGCGGCGAGCGGCCGGTCGCACCGAGGATGAGCTGCGGCGTCTCCACCTGCACCTCGAACCGGATGCGCCCCTGGGGCAGGCCGTGCGCGCGCTCGATCGCGGCGGCGGCATCCGCCATCGCCTCGACCTGCGCGACCGTCGACACCTTCGGCAGCGTGAGCGTCAGGCCGTCCGGCAGGCCGCCGGCGTCCATCAGCCCGCCCAGGAACACGTCCAGGGTGCGCAGGCCGCGGGCGCGGGTGGGCGCCTCGAAGCACTTGAACCGGATGCCGATGAACGGCGCCGCGGTGCCGGATGCCACGGACTCGGCGACGAGCTTCGCCGCGCGGGCGGCATCCTCGTCCTCGACCGCGCCGCGGTCGCCGTAGCCGTCCTCGAAGTCGAGGCGGATGTCCTCGATGGGCTCCGACCGGAGCTTGGCCTCGACCCGGGATGCCACGGCCGGCACGTCCGCGGCCTGCACACCCACGCGCGAGGCGAGGGCGGCCAGGCCCCCTGCGGCCTCGGCCGCCTGGAGCGCCGCAGCGCCCCACGCAGCCTCGAGGCCGGGGGTGTAGGTGTCGCCGGGGACGTACACCGTGTGCACCGGCTGCCGCGACCCGTCGTCGCCGGGGTAGGCGGTGGCGAGCAGCTCGTCGGTCTCGGCGAGCTGCGCGTCGATGCGGGCGATGTCTGCCGTCGTGAGGGTCGCGGTCATGCGACCGGGTCCAGCTCGATCGAGTCGAGCAGCTCGTACGCGGGGAGGGTGAGGAAGTCGGTGTACTCCTCGTTCAAGCAGATGTCGGACACGAGTTTCGCTGCCGGCACGTAGTAGCGCTCGAACTTCTCCGCGGGCACTTCGCCGCGCAGTCGCTCGACCTCCTCGGCCAGCACGCGCGAGACGAGCCCGGGGGTGACGACCTCGCCGGTGTCCTCGAGCTTCACGCCGTTGCGCAGCTGCTGCCACACCTGCGAGCGCGAGATCTCGGCGGTGGCGGCATCCTCCATGAGGTTGTGGATGCCGACCGCGCCGTTGCCCGAGAGCCACACCGCGGTGTAGGCGACCGACACGTACAGGTTGGTGCGCAGACCCTCCTCGGTGACGTGTCCGGGAGCGGATGCCACGTCGATGAGCTGCTCCGCGGACACCTCCACCTCGGGGCGCTGCTTGTCGAGCTGGTTTGGCTTGTCGCCGAGCACGCCGTCGAACACCTCGCGGCACACGTGCACGAGACCGGGGTGGGCGACCCACGATCCGTCGAAGCCGTCGCCGGCCTCACGGGTCTTGTCGGCGCGCACCTTGGTGAAGGCGGCCTCGGCGGCTTCCGGGTCTTTCTTGGAGGGGATGAACGCGGCCATGCCGCCGACGGCGAACGCGCCGCGCTTGTGGCAGGTCTTGACCAGCAGCTCGGTGTACGCGCGCATGAACGGCGCGGTCATCGAGACGTCGGCGCGGTCCGGGACGGTGAACTCCTCGCCCTGGTCGCGGAACACCTTGATGAAACTGAAGAGGTAGTCCCAGCGGCCGGCGTTCAGGCCGGAGGCGTGGTCGCGCAGCTCGTAGAGGATCTCCTCCATCTCGTACGCGGCCGTGATGGTCTCGATCAGCACCGTGGCGCGGATGGTGCCGTAGGGGATGCCCAGGGCCTCCTGCGCGTAGGTGAAGACGTCGTTCCAGAGGCGGGCCTCGAGGTGGCTCTCCATCTTGGGCAGGTAGTAGTACGGACCCGCGCCGTTCGCGAGGAGGATCTTGGCGACGTGGAAGAAGTGCAGACCGAAGTCGACGAGCGCACCGACCGCGATCTCGCCGTCCACGAGCACGTGGTTCTCGGGCAGGTGCCAGCCGCGGGGGCGGGCCACCACGGTGGGGCGGGCGACGTCCTCGCGCAGCGCGTAGTGCTTGCCGGCGGGCGAGACGAACGAGAGCGTGCCGAGGGCCGCGTCGCGGAGGATGCGGATGCTGGCGACCTGGTTCTCCCAGGTGGGGCTCGTCGCGTCCTCGAGGTCGGCCAGCCACACCTTCGCGCCCGAGTTGAGGGCGTTGATCGCCATCTTCGGGTCGGCGGCGGGGCCGGTGATCTCGACGCGGCGGTCGTGCAGCGCGGCGGGGGCCGCGGCCACCTGCCACTCGCCCTCGCGCACCGCACGGGTGTCCTCGAGGAAGTCCAGCTTGCCGGTCTGCGCGACCTCGGCGCGCTTCACCTTGCGGGCGTCGAGCAGGTCGCCACGACGCTGCGCGAAGCGCTGGTGAAGCTGCTCGACGAACGCGAGGGCTTCGGGGGTGAGGATCTCATCGGCGCCTTCGACCCGTGCGGGTCGGGTGATCTCGATGGTCATCAGACAAGTGCTCCTTCTGCTTCCCGGGCCGGCTGGGCTGCGAGGGCGGCCGCGGCGACGGTGGCCGCCACGGCGCTGGCGACGTTCTCGTCGAACGCGCTCGGGATGATGAACTGCGCGTTCAGTTCCTCGTCGCTGACGCAGGAGGCGATCGCACGGGCGGCGCCGACGAGCATCTCGGTGGTGATGTCGGTGGCCTGAGCATCCAGCAGCCCGCGGAACAGACCCGGGAAGGCGAGGACGTTGTTGATCTGGTTGGGGAAGTCACTGCGACCGGTGGCGACCACGGCGGCGTACTTCGCGGCCAGCTTCGGGTCGACCTCGGGGTCGGGGTTGGCCATCGCGAAGACGATCGCGCCCTCGGCCATGCTGGCCAGCTCCGTCTCGCCGATCAGGTTCGGGGCCGAGACGCCGATGAAGACGTCCGCGCCCACGAGCGCGTCGGCGAGCGAGCCGGAGCGCGCGTCGCGATTGGTGTTCTCGGCGATCCAGGTGCGGTGCTGGTCGGCGTAGCTCTCGCCGCTGTGGACGATGCCGGAGCGGCCGGCCGCGACGATGTGCTGCGCGCCCTCGGCCTGCAGCAGCTGGATGATCGCGTTGCCCGCGGCGCCGACGCCGGAGATGACGATCTTGACGTCCTCGATCTTCTTGTCGACGATCCTGAGGGCGTTCACGAGCGCGGCCAGGGTCACGATCGCGGTGCCGTGCTGGTCGTCGTGGAAGACGGGGATGTCGAGCTCTTCGCGCAGGCGGCGCTCGATCTCGAAGCAGCGCGGGGCCGCGATGTCCTCGAGGTTGATGCCGCCGTACGTGGGCGCGAGGGCCTTGACGATCGCGATGATCTCCTCGGTGTCCTGGGTGTCGAGCGCGACGGGCCAGGCATCCACCCCGGCGAACTGCTTGAACAGCACGGCCTTGCCCTCCATGACGGGCAGGGATGCCGCGGCGCCGATGTTCCCGAGGCCGAGCACGGCGGAGCCGTCGGTGACGACGGCGACGGTGTTGCCCTTGACGGTGTAGCGCTTGGCGTTCTCCGGGTGGGCGGCGATGTCCAGGCACACGCGGGCGACGCCGGGGGTGTACGCACGGGAGAGATCGTCGCGGTCCAGCAGCGGCGCCGTCGGCTCGACGCTGAGCTTGCCGCCTTCGTGCAGGGCGAAGGTGCGGTCGACGGACGACAGCACGGCGACGTCCTCGATCGCGGCGATCGCGTTCGCGACCTGCTCTGCGTGCTCGACGCTGGAGGTGTAGATGTTCAGGTCGATGACCAGGCGCTCATGGCCGGAGTCGTCGACGGTGAGGCCGTGCACCAGCGCGCCCGCGTCGGTGATCGTCGTGACGATCTCGCTGGTGGCCGTTCCGCGCACCGAAGCCTCGGCTCGCAGCTGGATCGAATATCCGGGACTCGTGTTCGCCATTGGTCGTCCTCTCGGGTGCGTCTGCGCCCCTTGATCAAGTTCGGTGATCGTGTGGTCTCGCGCGGTCCTACCCCGTCGCGAATTTCACATTATGGAGTTTAGAGTCTGCAATACGGAAAATCAACACCCGCGTCAGCGAGCCGGATCAGGCCGCTCTCCGTAGGGTATGGTGACAAGGCTGCCGACTTCCACCATCCGGAAGTATCCGTTCGATGAATTCCCCAGAGAGGTCGCCCATGCCCGCATCCAGTGCCGAGAGCGTCAAGTCGGTCGCGCGCGTCTTCGACCTGCTCGAGCTCATCGCCGAGGCGGGCGGGAGCCTCGGGCTGTCCGAGCTGGCCGCGGCTGCGGAGCTGCCGCTGCCGACCATCCACCGACTGCTTCGCACGCTCGTCGGCCTCGGCTACGCGCGTCAGCTCGCCAACCGCCGCTACGCCCTCGGCCCGCGGCTGGTGCGGCTCGGCGAGATCGCCAACCGACAGTTCGGGCACATGGCCGCGCCGCAGCTGAAGGAGCTCGTGGAGCGCCTCGGCGAGACCGCGAACCTCGCCACCATCGACGGCGACCGCGTCGTCTACGTCTCGCAGTCGCCGTCGCCGCATGCGATGCGCATGTTCACCGAGGTGGGCCGGCGCTCCTACATGCACGCCAGCGGCGTCGGCAAGGCGATCCTCGCGCAGTTCGACGACGACCACGTACGAGACATCATGGCCCGCGCCGGGATGCCGCACGTCACCGAGCACACCCTCACCACCATCGACGCGCTGCTGGCCGACCTCGCGCTCACCCGCGAGCGCGGCTACGCGATCGACGACGGCGAGCAGGAGCTCGGCGTGCGCTGCTACGCGATGGCGGTGCCGGACATGCCCATCGCCACGGCGGTCTCGGTGTCAGGTCCGTTCACCCGCGTCGACGATGCGTTCGGCGGACGCGCGATCCCCGTGCTGCAGGAGATCGTGGCCGAGATCAGCGCCCTCGCCCACCTCGAGTGAGGCGGGACGCCGCGCTCATGGGCGGCTGTCGAGGGCCGCGGCCATCTGGCGCACGGCCTGTTCGATGATCGGCCGCGGAGTCGCGAAGATGAACCGCAGGAAGCCCTCCCCCGCCGCACCGCACGCGCGCCCGTCGGTGAGCGCCACGCCGGCCTTCTCGCGGAAGAAGTCGGCCGGCGAGCCGGCGATGCCGAGACCGCGCGCGTCGAGCCACGCGATGTACGTGCCCTCGGGCGCGGTGTAGCCCATCCCCGGGATGAGCTCGGCGAGCAGCTCGCCGAGGACCGCCCGGTTCCCGTCGAGGTAGTCGACCGTGTCGGCGAGCCACGGGCGCCCGTCGTCGAAGGCGACCGTGTTCGCGATGACCCCCATGTTGCTGGCGCCGTGCTCGATCCAGGAGACCTCCGGCCGGGCCCAGGTGGCGGCATCCTGCTCGTTGGTGAGGATCACCTGCGCCGCCTTGAGCCCGGGCAGATTCCACGCCTTCGAGGCGCTGGCCGCGGTGATCGTGTGGGATGCCGCGGTCTCGCTGATGCTCGCATACGGCACGTGCCGGTGCGGGGCGAACACGAGGGGCGCGTGGATCTCGTCCGAGAAGACGCGGGCGCCGTGGCGGTCGACGACCGCGCACACCGCCTCGAGCTCGTCGCGCGTGAAGACCCGGCCGAGCGGGTTGTACGGGTTGCAGAGGATGAGCAGTCCGCCGCCGTCGGCGAGCGCGCGGTCGATGCCGTCGAGGTCGTAGACGTGGCGGCCGTCCTCGAGCAGCATCGGCACCTCGATGATCTCGCGGTCGTGCATCGGCGGGATCTTGAGGAACGGCATGTACGCCGGCGTCGGCAGCACGATCTTCGAACCGGGCTCCGTGAAGAAGTCGATCGTGGCGCTCAGCACGCTCAGCACGTCGGGGACCGGGCGGATGCGCTCGGCGGGCACGTCCCAGCCGTAGCGGTCGCGCTGCCAGCGGGCGCAGGCCTCGGCCATCCCGGTGGCGACCGGCGCGGGCAGGTAGCCGAGCAGCCCGTCGTCGACGGCGTTCTTCAGTGCGTCCTTGATGACGGGCGCGGTGCCGAAGTCCATCTCGGCCACGAATGCCCCGATCGTGCCGGGGAACGCGGTCCACTTGACGCTCCCGATCCGCCGGAGGCGCTCGATGTCGATCGTGTCCAGGTCCATGCTCATGCGTTGTCCTCTCCGACCGCGGCACGCGTGCCGGCCTGCTGGGCCGCTTCCTCGTCGGCCCCGCCCGACGGTCCCTCGTTCAGAACGAGGGTATTCGACGAGACGAGGATGCATCCTGCCTTCTCGCTCCGCGATCCGGTCATCCCCCTCGTTTCAAACGAGGATCGGATTCAACTCGACCTCTTGACCCCTCCTCCGGAACCGCCTATGCTGACACGGAACCACCCGCGAGAACTTCCGAAGACCGGAAGTTCGAGTCCGCAACACGGAAGTTGAAGGGAGCACGCGATGTCGCGCACCAGCGCCGCCCGCTCCCTCAACCGGTCCCTGAGCCTGTCGAAGGGCACCCCTGCCTTCTCAGGCTGCACCTGGTTCGCGCACGGCGCCTGATCCGCAGCTCGCCGGTACCGCCTGCCCCCGGGCAGCGTCGTCGGCGTAGACTCTGCGCACGCGAGCGCCTGTCGTTCGCCCTTGTGATCGCAGCGCTGCGCCTCACCCCGGTATCGGACCCGATGTGCCGCCCTTGCGGCCACCCCCGCCGGACACGAGGAGAGAATCACAATGACCGATGTCGCACTGACCGTCAACGGGGAACGTCGTTCCCTCGGCGGCGTTGCCACGTTCACCACGGCGCTCGACTGGCTGCGCGAACACGGCCTGTCCGGCAGCAAGGAGGGCTGCGCCGAAGGCGAGTGCGGGGCCTGCGCGATGCTGCTGGCGACCCCGGCCGACGACGGCACGACCTCGTGGACCCCGGTCAACGCCTGCCTCGTCCCCGTCTACGCGCTCGACGGCCAGGAGATCGTCACCGCTGAGGGGCTGGGCTCCCCCGAGGACCTCCACCCGGTGCAAGCGAAGATGGCCGAGGCCGGCGGCTCCCAGTGCGGCTACTGCACCCCCGGCTTCGTCTGCTCGATGGCCGGCGAGTACTACCGCGAGGACCGCGCACCGCTGGTGAGCCCCGCGCAATTCGATGCCGACGCCCCTCGACCGGCCGCTGAGCCCGTCGACGCGTGCCCGGTCCACGACTTTTCCGACGGGGCGCACGGCGATGATGCCGAGCACGGCCCCAACGGCTTCGACCTCCACGCCCTGAGCGGCAACCTGTGCCGCTGCACCGGATATCGTCCGATCCGGGACGCGGCGTACACCCTCGGCGTGCCGGATGCCGACGACCCCTTCAAGCAGCGCATGGCGCAGCCCGCTCCTGCCGCGGCTGCGACCGACGCCGAGGTCGACGGTGCGCGCTTCGTGCGCCCGGCATCCCTCGCCGAGGCGGTGCGGATCCTGCACGACGACAGTTCGGCGTTCGTCGTGGCCGGGTCCACCGACTGGGGCGTGGAGGTCAACATCCGTGGGAGCCGTGCTCCCTTCGTCGTCGCGATCGACCAGCTGGAGGAACTCCGGGGGCTGACGATCGGCGACGACGTGATCGAGATCGGCGCCGCTCTGCCACTGTCCGAGGTGGAGCGGCGCCTGCAGGGCCGGGTGCCCCTGCTGGCGAAGCTGTTCCCGCAGTTCGCCTCGCGGCTCATCCGCAACCGGGGCACGATCGGGGGGAACCTGGGCACCGGGTCGCCCATCGGCGACACCCCGCCGGCCCTCCTCGCGCTGGACGCGAGCGTCGTGCTCGCGAGCGTGGACGGCGAGCGCGAAGTGCCGCTGCGCGACTACTTCACCGGCTACCGGCGGTCGGTGCGTCGCGCGGACGAGCTCATCACCTCGGTGCGGATCCCGCTGCCCCTGGCATCCGTCACCGCGTTCCAGAAGATCGCCAAGCGCCGCTTCGACGACATCTCGTCGGTCGCGGTCGGCTTCGCCCTGGACATCGAGGACGGAATCGTCACCAGTGCGAAGATCGGCCTCGGCGGCGTCGCCGCCACGCCGCTGCGTGCGACAGCGACCGAAGACGCCCTCCTCGGCAAGCCGTGGAACATCGCCACGGTGAAGGCCGCCGCCGCGATCATGCGCGACGAGGGCACCCCGATGTCCGACCACCGCGCGAGCTCCGAATACCGCTCGCTCATGCTCAACACCGCACTGCTGAAGCTCTACAGCAGCACCGTCATCGAATCCAAGGAGGTGTCGGCATGAGTGCTCTGGCCGACCGCCCCAAGAACCCCGTCGTCGGAAAGCCCGCCCCGCACGAGAGCGCGGTGCTGCACGTGACCGGTGCGGCCATGTACACCGACGACCTCGCCGCGCACAGCGCCGGCGTGCTCACCGCGTGGCCCGTGCAGTCCACGAACGCCCATGCGAGGGTGACCGTCGACGTCTCGCCCGCCTACGAGGTGCCCGGCGTCGTGCGCGTGCTCACCGCCGACGACGTGCCCGGGGTCAACGACGCCGGCATCAAGCACGACGAGCCGCTGTTCCCGTCGGAGTCGCGCTTCTACGGGCACGCCCTGGTGTGGGTGCTCGGCGAGACCCAGGAGGCCGCGCGCCTGGGGGCGGCGGCCGTGAAGGTCGAGTACGAGCCGCTGCCGGCGATCATCACCGTCGAGGAGGCCATCGCCGCCGAGTCGTACCAGTCGGTGGCCCGCACCGTCGCGCGCGGCGATGCGGCATCCGCCCTCGCCGACGCCGCGCACGTGTTCGAGGGCGTCACGCAGTTCGGCGGCCAGGAGCACTTCTACCTCGAGACGCACGCATCGTTCGCGGTGCGCGACTCGGAGGGCCAGTACTTCGTGCAGTGCTCCACGCAGCATCCGTCCGAGACGCAGGAGATCATCTCGCACGTGCTCGGCATCACCTCGAGCGAGGTCACCGTGCAGTCGCTGCGGATGGGCGGCGGGTTCGGCGGCAAGGAGATGCAGCCGCACGGCTTCGCGGCCATCGCGTGCATCGGCGCCAAGCTCACCGGGCGCCCCGTGCGCCTGCGCCTGACCCGCACGCAGGACCTCACGATGACCGGCAAGCGGCATCCCTTCCACATCACGTGGAAGGCCGGATTCTCCGAGGACGGCCGCATCCAGGCGCTGGATGCGACCCTCACCGCCGACGGCGGCTGGAGCCTCGACCTGTCCGAGCCCGTGCTCGCGCGGGCGCTGTGCCACCTCGACAACTCGTACTGGATCCCCAACGTGCACGCGCTGGGGCGCATCGCGAAGACCAACAAGACCTCGAACACCGCCTACCGCGGCTTCGGCGGACCGCAGGGCGTGTTCCTCATCGAGGACATCCTGGGCCGCGTCGCCCCGAAGCTCGGCATCGATCCGCTGGAGCTGCGCGAGCTGAACTTCTACCGGCCCGGCCAGAAGACTCCCTACGGCCAGGTCGTGAAGGACGCCGAACGCCTCGAGATCATCTGGAACCAGCTGCGGGATGCCTCGGAACTGGATGCCCGTCGCGCCGAGGTCGCCGAGTTCAACCGGACGCACGACGACGTCAAGCGGGCCATCTCGATGACCCCGATCAAGTTCGGCATCTCGTTCAACTTCCCCGCGTTCAACCAGGCCGGCGCGCTCGTGCTGATCTACAAGGACGGATCGGTGCTGATCAACCACGGCGGCACCGAGATGGGCCAGGGCCTGCACACCAAGATGATGCAGATCGCCGCGACCGCCCTCGGGCTGGAGCTGCACCAGGTGCGCCTGGCGCCGACCCGCACCGACAAGGTGCCGAACACGTCGGCGACGGCCGCATCCTCGGGCGCCGACCTCAACGGCGGCGCCGTGAAGAACGCGTGCGACCAGCTGCGCGAGCGTCTCGCCAAGGTGGCCGGGCGACTGCTGAACGTCGACGAGCGCGACGTGCGGTTCTCCGGCGGGTACGTCACCGGCCTCGGCAACCGCGAGCAGCGGCTGACGTTCGCGGAGGTCGCCAACGCGGCGTACCACCAGCGCGTGCAGCTGTCGGCGGCGGGCTACTACCGCACCGAGGGGCTGCACTGGAACCCCGACCTCATGCAGGGCGAGCCGTTCAAGTACTTCGCGTACGGATGCGCCGCCTCCGAGGTCGAGATCGACGGCTTCACGGGCGCCTACACGGTGCGCCGCGTCGACATCATCCACGACGTGGGCGACTCGCTGTCCCCGATGCTCGACATCGGGCAGATCGAGGGCGCGTTCGTGCAGGGGCTCGGCTGGCTGACCCTCGAGGAGCTGCGCTGGGACGAGTCCGACGGCCCGCACCGCGGGCGCCTGCAGACCCAGTCGGCGTCGACGTACAAGCTGCCGAGCTTCTCGGAGATGCCCGAGCAGTTCACCGTGAAGCTGTTCGAGAACGCCCGCGAGGACGGCGCCGTTTACGGCTCCAAGGCCGTCGGCGAGCCGCCCTTCATGCTCGCGTTCTCGGTGCGCGAGGCGCTGCGGGATGCCGTCGCCGCCTTCGGCCCCGCCGGTCATTCGGTGGACCTCGGCTCGCCGGCGACCCCGGAAGCCGTGTTCTGGGCGGTGCAGGACGCGCGGGATGCCGCCGGCACGCCGATCACGGTCGGCGCCGAGGCGCCCGAGCTCGCTGCGGTCTGACGGCCGCACGACACAGCGAAGGCCGCGCATCATGGACTGGCTCGACGCCCTGCGGACGCTGCGCTCGCAGCGCATCCCCGCGGTGATCGTCACCCTGGTCATGGTGCGCGGCCACGCGCCGCGCAACGGCGGCGCGAAGATGGTCGTCTCCCCGGACGGGATCTGGGGGACGGTGGGCGGCGGGAACCTCGAGGCGACCGCCGTCTCCCGCGCCCGGGCGATGCTCGCGGCGGGTGCGGCCGAGCCGGAGCTCCTTCCGCTGCGGCTGAACGACAAGGCCGTCACCGACTACGGTGTGCAGTGCTGCGGAGGCGAGGTCACGATGCTGCTGGAACCCGTCCGGGTCGTGCCGTCGGTGGCCGTCTTCGGCATCGGCCACGTCGGCATCGAGCTCGCCCGCATCCTCTCGCGGCACGAACTCGACCTCTATCTGGTGGACACCCGCGCCGAGATGCTCGACGAGGAACGCCTGCGGCGGGCGGGCCTGTCCGACGCCGTGGCCCGCGTGCACGTGCGCCACGCCCCCGTGCCCGAGTCGGTGCTCTCCGAGCTGCCCGCCGGCGCCCACGTGCTGGTGATGACCCACGACCACGTCGAGGATCTCGCGATCGTCGACCAGTCCCTGCGCACGCCCGGCATCGGCTCGATCGGGCTCATCGGCTCGTCGGCCAAGTGGACGCGGTTCCGCGCCAAGCTCGCCGAGGCCGGCCACTCCGAGGCGGACCTCCAGCGCGTGACCACCCCCATCGGCATCCCCGAGGTCACCGGCAAGCAGCCCGCGGTCATCGCGGTGAGCGTCGCCGCCCGCATCCTCGTGCAGATCGAGCAGGCCGCCCCGGCATCCTGACGCTTTCCGCATCTGCGGCGGCGCAGCAGCCGCCCGAAAGGCGCTTTCCGTGCCGGAATGCGCCGGTGGATGCCGCGCATTTCGCCATCCGCCTCGCGGGAATGACATGCGCCGGGAATGGGATACCCGATTCGCTCGGCGATTCCGCGATCGAAAGCGCATTCTGGTGTTCCGAATTGCGCATCGATGAGTGCAGTTGCGGCATTCACGGCAATACGGCACAGGCCCATTCGAGAAAGGACCCCCGCATCCGAAGAGCCGGATATCT
>DATMTQ010000252.1:0-2206 GCA_035564095.1 Microbacterium sp.
GGGTCCGGCCGGGTGCTCGGCGTCATCCACCTGAAGGACATCGTCAAGGACGGCCTGCGCGAGCGGTTCGCGCAGCTGCGGCTCATGGGCATCCGTACCGTGATGATCACCGGCGACAACCCGCTCACGGCCAAGGCGATCGCGGACGAGGCGGGCCTCGACGACTACCTCGCCGAGGCCACGCCGGAGGACAAGCTGGCGCTCATCCGCCGCGAGCAGGAGGGCGGCAACCTCGTCGCGATGACCGGCGACGGCACCAACGACGCCCCTGCCCTCGCGCAGGCGGACGTCGGCGTGGCGATGAACACCGGCACGTCCGCCGCGAAGGAGGCCGGAAACATGGTCGACCTCGACAGCGACCCGACCAAGCTCATCGACATCGTGCGCATCGGCAAGCAGCTGCTGATCACCCGCGGCGCGCTCACCACGTTCTCGCTGGCGAACGACATCGCGAAGTACTTCGCGATCATCCCGGCAATGTTCATGGGCGTGTTCCCGCAGCTCGCGGCCCTCAACGTCATGGGATTGCACTCGCCCGCCTCCGCGGTGACCAGCGCGATCGTGTTCAACGCGGTGATCATCGTGTTCCTCATCCCGCTGTCGCTGCGCGGCGTGAAGTATCGGGCGGCAAGCGCATCGCAGATCCTCAGCCGCAACCTGCTCGTGTACGGGCTGGGCGGCATCATCCTGCCGTTCGTCGGCATCAAGCTCATCGACCTGCTCGTGTCGCTGATCCCGGGCTTCTGACCCGGCTGTCTGAAGGGATCGAAATGTCTTCGTCTGGTGGATCGGTACGCGGCGGCTGGCGCGTCACCGGAGTGGCGGTGCGCGCGTTGGTCGTCGCCACGGTCACCCTCGGCGTCGGGTACACGCTGGCGGTGACCGGCGTCGGTCAAGTGGCCTTCAACGCGCAGGCGAACGGGTCGACGGTTCAGGATGCCGCCGGCCGCACCGTCGGCAGCATCCTGCTCGCGCAGCCGTTCACCGACGCCCACGGCGCCCCGATCGCGGAGTACTTCCAGGAGCGGCCGTCGGCGGGCGCCTACAGCGGCACCGCGTCCGGCGGGTCGAACCTGGGCCCGAGCAACCCGGAGCTCGTCGAGCGGATCCTGGCGCGCAAGGCGGCGGTCGCGGCCTTCGACGGCGTGCCGGTGAGCGAGGTGCCCGCCGACGCGGTGACGGCATCCGCCTCGGGCCTGGACCCGGCCATCTCGCCGGAGTATGCGGCGATCCAGGTGCGCAGGGTGGCGCACGCGCGCGGGATGTCCGTGGCGGCGGTGCGGGCGCTGGTCGCGCAGTACACGACCGGGCGCGACCTCGGGTTCCTCGGCGAGCCGCGCGTGAACGTGCTGCAGCTGAACCTCGCCCTGGACGCGGCAGGGCGACGGCCGGGAGAGGCGTCCGGGGGATACTGACGATATGAGGCGCGGGACTCTGCGGGTGCTGCTGGGTGCGGCACCCGGCGTCGGCAAGACGTACGAGATGCTCGAGGAGGGCCGCACCCGCCTGGCCGCGGGCCAGGACGTCGTGGTCGGCATCGTCGAGACCCACGGCCGCGCCGCGACGGCCGCGCTCATCGACGGGTTCGAAGTGATCCCGCGCCGAGCCCTGCAGCACCGGGACGTCACGCTCGACGAGCTCGACGTCGACGCGGTCATCGCCCGCCGCCCGCACGTCGCCCTGATCGACGAGCTCGCGCACACGAACGCGCCCGGATGCCGCAACGAGAAGCGCTGGCAGGACGTGCACGAGCTGCGGGATGCCGGCATCGACGTGATCACCACGGTCAACGTGCAGCACATCGAGTCGCTCGGCGACGTCGTGGCGCAGATCACCGGGGTGGTGCAGCGCGAGACGGTTCCCGACGCCGTGGTGCGCGGCGCCGACCAGATCGAGGTGGTGGACCTCGCCCCGCAGACCCTGCGCGACCGGCTCTCGGCCGGAGACGTGTACCCGGCCGACCGGATCGACGCGGCGCTGTCGAACTACTTCCGGCTCGGTAATCTGACCGCGCTGCGCGAACTCGCCCTGCTGTGGCTCGCCGACGAGGTCGACAGCGCGCTGAACGCCTACCGCTCCGAGCACGGCATCGAGGGCACCTGGCGGGCCCGCGAGCGGGTGGTCGTCGCCCTCACCGGCGGCCCTGAGGGCGAGACGCTGCTGCGCCGCGGCGCCCGCATCGCCGCGCGCACCGCGGGCGGCGAGC
>DATMTQ010000253.1:0-3095 GCA_035564095.1 Microbacterium sp.
CTCGGACCACGCCGGCCATTCGGCGGCGCCGTCGCGGATGAACGCGACGGCGGCGCCGTGGGTGGCCTCCGCGAGCGCCCGAGGCGGGTTCGGCCCGGCGAGCGCCGGGATCCCGACCGGCGAGTCGAGGCAGTCGAACCAGAACGGCACGTCGATGCAGTGCACCGCCGAGCCGAACGGGGATCCCGCGTACGCGTACCGGTACACCCACGTCGGAGCATCCCCCCGCGCATCAGCGGTGCGCACCACCGCCGTCTTGAACATGCGGTCGGTGATCAGTCGGCCGAGCACGGCGGCGTGCCCGCGCGCCACGACGTCGCGGTTGGCGGCGAGGTACCGCCTGCGCTTCTCGCCCGCGACTCCCATCCGGCCGAGCAGCAGCCGCAGCGGGATCCAGCGCAGCTTCTTCTCCTGCCCGGCGAGGGCCATCGAGAACTCGTCGTCGGTGGCGCCGAGCACGAGCGGCTTGTCCGCACCGACGCCGGCCCGCAGCGACTCGATGGTCGGTCGTACGAGGAGGTCGCCGTCGATCGCGGGCCCGAGCCCCAGCCCGTCGTCGACCAGGGCCGACATGTCGCCGATGTCGGTGGCCGCCTTCTGCGCCTCGATCAGACGGTCCTCGTCCACGGCCTCGAACGCGGCCCGGGTCGGCGGGATGCCGAGCCTGTTCGCGATCTTCGCCGACAGGGTGCGGGCGCGCTCGGGCTCGACGTCCGCGGTCGCGCCGGAGAGCGCCCACACGCCGTGGAACAGGTGCTGCGCCTTCTCCATGCCGAGGAGGGTCAGCACGGCGCCGCCGCCGGCGGACTGGCCGGCGATGGTCACCCGGCCCGGGTCGCCGCCGAACGCGCGGATGTTCTCCTGCACCCACTCCAGGGCTGCGATCCAGTCCCGCACCCCGCGGTTCGACGGTGCGCCCTCGACGTGCCCGAACCCGACGAACCCGAGCCGGTAGCCGACGCTGACCGTCACCACGCCGTCCCGGTTGAACGCCCGGCCGTCGTACCAGGGGCTCGCCGGAGAGCCCGCGAAGTATCCGCCGCCGTGGATCCAGACCAGCACCGGCAGGGCGGCATCCTCACCCGGCGCCGGGGTGAACACGTTGACGTTCAGCGTGGCGTCGCCCGGCACCGACGGCTCGGGGATGAGCGTCACCCCGGGATCGCCGCGCTGCGCGGTCGCGCCGTACTCGAGGGCGTCGCGCACGCCCGGCCACGGCTCGACGGGCTCGGGGGCGGCGAACCGCAGTTCACCGACGGGCGCCTGCGCGAACGGGATGCCGAGGAACGCCGCGGATGCCCCCGGTGCGCCGGGCTCGCCGCGCCAGATCCCGCGCACGGCTCCCTTCGTGGTGATCGCTTCGGCGTGGACGGCGGTGGTGGTGTCGGACATGGATGCCTCCGGGGACGGCGTCAGCGGACGCTCTTGATCGGGATGAGGGCGAGCGCGGCGACGACCACGAACACCATGCCGAAGACGAACAGCGACGGGTAGCCGCCGAACGAGTGGATGATGGTGGCCGCGATCACGGCGCTCAGGGCCTGCGGGATGTTCGTGGCGACGTTCAGGATGCCGAGGTCCTTGCCGGCATCCTGTCCGGCGTTGGGCAGCACCTCGGTCATGAGGGCGGCGTCGCACGACATGTACAGGCCGAAGCCGATGCCGTTGAGCACGGACATCACGATCATGCCGGTGAGGGTGGGCATGACCAGCGGGAAGATCAGCGAGACCACCATGACTGCGGAGGCCGCGTAGATGAACACCTTGCGGCGGCCCGCCCTGTCGCTCCACCAGCCGGACACGACGATCGCGACGAGCGTGGGCACGAGGGCCACGAGCGCCAGCGTGCCGACGGCCTTCTGGGCGTCGCCGAGCGACAGCTTGATGTAGTCGGTGAGGATGTAGAGCTGGTACGCGCTGACGACGAAGTAGCCGAGGATGAGCAGGAACCGGGCGGTGAAGGCCCAGAAGAAGTCGGGGTTGCGGCGCGGGTCGATCCAGAATCCCGACAGGAACGCCTTCCAGCTCCAGGGCTCGACGGAGGCGTGCTTCGACGACCAGTCGCGGTTGGCGAGCACGAACAGCAGCGTCGCCGCCACGACCACGATGCCGAACGCGGTGTAGCCGATGCCGACGGTGGTGGCGAGGTAGCCGGCCAGCATCACGCCGGCCGTGATCCCGACCTGCGTGCCGATGCCGAACATCGCGCTCGCTCCGCCGCGCCGGTTGCGCGGGAACCGGTCGGCGGTGATGGCGGACAACGGGCCCTGCAGTGCGTTGAGTGCGACCTGGATGACGGCCCAGAACACGGCGATCCAGAGGAGGGACTTCAAAGCCCCGAGCCCGAAGAGGAACAGCGCGCCGATGAGCGCGCCCGAGACCATCCACGGGGCGCGGCGGCCGAACCGCGAACGGGTGCGGTCGCTCAGCGCGCCGACGATCGGCTGTGCGAACAGGGTGAAGACGAACGACACCGTCGTGACGATCGCGAGGTTGTCGACCTTGTGCGCGGGGTCGAGCACGTAGAGCTGCGACGGCAGCAGCACGACGATGAGCCCGCCGTACGTGGCGAAAAGGGCGAGGGCGTTGACGAGGATGCTCGGCAGCAGCGCCTTGCCGGGCGGGGGACTGGCGGGCGGCTCTCCGGTCGCGGGCCGGCCGGTGGAGATCGTGCCGGTGGGGGCGAGGGCGGATGCCGGATCGCCGGCGGGATGCATCGTCATCAGAGGACTCCTCATCGTCGAGTGGTCGGGATCGATTGAAACACGAATGGTGTTCGGGTTTTCAGTGTGCGCCCGATCCCGCTAAATTTCAAGTGCTGAAATATATGCGTCAGCGCACGAGCGCCAGGGGATCCCCGGTCACGCGGGCGCGGGCATCCCGCTGCGCGCCGCGCAGCGCGGCATCCGCACCGAGCGCACTGCCCACGATCCGCGGCACCCGCACGGCGGCCGAACCGGCCAGGCGCGGCTGGATGCCGCGGAACACGGCGTCCACATCCGCGGCGAGGTCCGCGTAGAACCCGCCGAGCACGATGACCTCGGGGCCGAATGCGAGCGCGGTGATCTGCACCGCGCGCGCCACCTCGGCGCACG
>DATMTQ010000254.1:0-12608 GCA_035564095.1 Microbacterium sp.
AGCAGCAGCCAGGCGTCCACGGCGCCGGGGACGGCGGCGGCGAGCCCGCCCGCACCGGGGACCAGGGCGAGGCCCTCCGCGCGGAAGTGCGCGATCGTGGCGCCGGCCGGTGCCGGCCCCTGGCCCATGAGCACGCGAGGGGAATGGGCGGCATCGGGGGTCGCGAAGATCCCGACCAGATCGCCGCCCGGTCCGTTCAGGTGGGGTTCCACGAGATGGAGGACGAACCCGCCGGCGACCACCGCGTCGAACGCGTTGCCGCCGCGCTCCAGGATGCCCTGCGCGACGCCGGTGGCGATCCAGTGGGTGGACGCCGCCATACCGAACGAGCCGGTCAGGGTCGGTCGCGTCGTGAACGCGGCCGGCGCTGTGAAGGCCATGCTCAATGCGCGTTCGTGTGGATGCGGGCCACCCAGGCTTCGACCTCGTCGGCCGTGCGCGGGATGTCGGCGGACAGGTTCTCCACGCCGTCGGCCGTGACGAGCACGTCGTCCTCGATGCGCACACCGATGCCGCGCAGCTCCTCGGGCACGGTCAGGTCGTCGATCTGGAAGTACAGTCCGGGCTCGATCGTGAACACCATGCCGGGCTGGAG
Organism: Microbacterium sp.; assembly: GCA_035564095.1. Classification (GTDB taxonomy): domain Bacteria; phylum Actinomycetota; class Actinomycetes; order Actinomycetales; family Microbacteriaceae; genus Microbacterium. The sequence goes on from DATMTQ010000254.1 coordinate 596, forward strand.
CACACCGTCGTAGTACATGTCGCGACGCGCCTGCGCGCAGTCGTGCACGTCGATGCCGAGGTGGTGGCTCGTCCCGTGCACCATGTAGCGGCGGTGCTGACCGCCGTGGTCGGCATCCAGTGCTTCCTCGGCCGTCACCGGCAGCGCGCCCCACTCCGCGGTGCGCCGGGCGATGACCGCCATCGCCGCCTCGTGCACCTCGCGGAAGCGGACGCCGGGCCGGGCCGCGGCGAACGCCGCGTCGGCGGCTTCGCGCACCGTCTCGTAGACGCGGCGCTGCACCGGCGTGAACGTGCCGCCAACCGGGATCGTGCGGGTGATGTCGGCGGTGTACAGACTGTCGACCTCGGCGCCCGCGTCGACCAGGATGAGGTCGCCCTCGACGACCGAGCCGTCGTTGCGCGTCCAGTGCAGATAGCAGGCGTGCGGACCGGACGCCGCGATCGTGTCGTATCCCTCGCCGTTGCCGTCGGTGCGCGCACGCTGGTGGAAGACGCCTTCGACGACGCGCTCGCCCCGGCCGTGCTGCTGTGCGCGGGGGAGTGCGCGCACGATGTCGTCGAATCCGCGGGCGGTGACGTCGACGGCCAGGCGCAGCTGGCCGACTTCGTAGTCGTCCTTGACGAGCCGCAGCTCGGAGACGGCGCGGGTGAGGTCGTCGTCCTCGTCGACGACGAGGTCCGCGTCGGTGGACCGGAACGCGTCCACGTGCGCGGTGTCGATGCCGAGATCCGCGGCGACGCCTGCCAGCGCGGGGCGCGGGCCGATCCAGAACTCGCCGATCGTGGCGTCGCTGTAGAACTCCGAGGTGGTGCGGTCGGCGCGTTCGCGGAAGTACAGGGTGGCGGTGTGACCTTCGCCGTCGGGATCGAGGACGAGCACCGAGCCGGGCTCGGCGTCGGCGCCCCAGCCGGTCAGGTGCGCGAAGGCGGAGTGGGCGCGGAAGACGTAGTCGGTGTCGTTGCTGCGCTGCTTGAGCTCACCGGCCGGGATCACCAGCCGCGAGCCCGGGAACTGCGCGGACAGCCGCGCACGCCGCTGCGCCGCGTACGGCGCCTGCGCACGTGCCGGGGGCAGCGTCTCCGGCCGCGCCGCCCAGCCCTGCGAGATCGTGTCGAGGAACCCCTGCGGGAACGGCTGGCGGCGGTTCGTGCTGCCGGTCTGCGCTGCGGGTTCGGTGACGGTCTCGGTCTCGGCGGAGTTCATGCGTCCAGTCTCGCACCGGCCGCCGACATCCGCTCGCCCGGGCGCGCGTCGTCAGCCTGCCGGCTCGAGCTGCACGACCAGCGGCCGGTGGTCGCTGCCGGAACCGTCGAGCGAACGCAGTACGAGAGAGCCGGCGACCCTCCAGTTCGGCGTCGCCATCACGTGGTCGATCGGCGCACCCGCGAGGGCGGGCAGCGTCGTCGGCCACGTGCCCACGCCGCCGTTTCCGGACTGCGTGGCCGCGTCGCGGCAGCGGCCCATCGTGCCTCCGTCGACGCCGTAGCCGGACATGTGGTCGAGCGTCGCGTTGAAGTCGCCGGAGAGGATCACGTTCGCCGACGAGCACTGGTCCGCGATCCACTGCAGGTCGTGCCCCCAATCGGCCATCGCCGCCTTCCGCGGCGCGACCGCATGTGCGGCGACGATGATCGGCCCCTTGCCGTCGGTCGGCATGGCGACCGCACTCGGCACCGTCGACGTGTTGCTGGTCCCGCTGACGGAGGAGGCGATCACGGAGTAGTCGCCGAGTCGCGGACTGATGAGGATCGTGGTGGAGCTCGCATCCCAGCCGTGCTCACCGTACTGGGTGTGATAAGCCCACATCCGGTGCCCCATGGTGCGCATCGCGAGGGCGACGCGCTCGCCCGTGGCGATCGTGGTCTCGGGCAGGGTCACGATATCCGCGTCCATCGCGACGGCGGTCTGCGCGATCGTCTGCGCGGACGTCGCCTGGCCGGCGGTGTTCCACTCCATGACGCGGATGGACGACGCCGTCCGCGCCGGCAGCGCCTCGGTGCCGAGACCGCGCGTGAAGATGATCGCCGCGTTGGCGGCGCCCGCCACGAGGGCGATCACGACGAGGGCGGCGGCGAACCTGCGGATCGGGCGGATGAGCAGCAGCAGGAGCGCCACGACGAACAGCGCCGCGAAGCCGACCGCGACGAGGCCGCGGAACGACACGATCTGCGCGACCGGGAGGGTGCGCTCGAGATGGAACAGAGCGGGCCACGTGAGGACGGCTGCGGCCGCCGCGCACGCCAGCGCACAGACGATCCCGAACACCCGCAGCACGTCGGCGACTCTATGTCAGCAGCCTGTGAGACAAGCGGATGCCGCTACTGTCGGGGTTATGACGTCGCACCGCTTCCGGGGCCCTGCGGACCTGCATCTGCACTCCCAGAACTCGGACGGGACGGAACCCCCCGGCGACGTCATGCGCGCCGCATTCCGCCACGGGATCCGCACCGCGGCGCTCACCGACCACGACACCACATCGGGCTGGGCCGAGGCGGCGCAGGCGACGTCGGAGCTCGGCATGACGTTCCTGCCGGGCATGGAGATGTCGGCCAAGCACGGCGGACGCAGCGTGCACGTGCTCGCGTATCTCGTCGACCCCGCGGATGCTGCGCTGAGTGAGATGATCGCCCGGGTGCGCGCCTCGCGTGAGGAGCGCGTCTCCGTGATGGTCGAACGGATCGCCCGGGACCACGAGCTCTCCTGGGAGGACGTGGCCGCGGCGACCACCAGGGGCGCGACGGTCGGCCGTCCGCACATCGCGGACGCGCTCATCGCGCGGGGGATCGTCGTCGACCGCACCGAGGCGTTCGCGGGCATCCTGCATCCCCGCAGCCCCTATTACGTGTCGCTGTTCGCTCCGGATCCCGTCACGGCGGTGGCGCTCGTCGCCGGGGCCGGGGGAGTGCCGGTGATCGCGCATCCCGCGGGCCGCGCCGGAGTGCTCGCGCCCGACCTCCTCGCCGACCTCGTCGAGGCCGGTCTCGGCGGCTTCGAGCTCGGGCACCGCGAGAACCGGGCGCCCGGCGTGGAGCTCCTGCGCGAACTCGTCGCCCGGCACGACCTGATCGTGACCGGCTCCAGCGACTACCACGGCACCGGCAAGCCCAACGTGCCGGGCGAGAACACCACCACGGACGAGATGGTGCAGCGCATCATCGACCGGGCGACGGGCACGCAGCCTGTCTACCCGGCCTGACGCGGCGCCGGTTCAGGCTCCTGCGGGTGCGCCGCCGGCGGCACGACGGCGGCGACGACGACGCGGCGACGTCATGCCGTCGTGGTGCTCCCTGCCCTGCCCGTCGTGAGTGCCGGTGCCGTCGGCGGTGTGGTCCACGGGGGCGGCTGCGGAGTCCGAGGACTCGCCCGCGGGGTCCGCGGGCTCGAACGTCGATCCGACCCGCTCCGATCCAGTGCGGCGCCGCCGGCGGCGGCGGGTCCCGCCCGTGGCGGAGACCTCCTCGGCGACGTCCGCCGCGCTGGGCGGCGCTGTGCGCACGGGCTGCGTCTTCGGCGCGGTCACGATCCGTCCCTTGGTGCCCTCCGGGATGTCCAGGTCGGCGAACAGGTGCGCGCTGGACGAGTACGTCTCGGTGGGGTCGGGCTGGCCGAACTCGAGGGCGCGGTTGATGAGGGCCCACTTGTGCAGGTCCTCCCAGTCCACGAAGGTCACCGCGATGCCGGTGCGGCCGGCGCGGCCGGTGCGGCCGGCGCGATGCAGGTACGTCTTCTCGTCGTCCGGGATCGTGTGGTTGATGACGTGCGTGACGTCGTCCACGTCGATGCCGCGCGCGGCGACGTCGGTGGCGATGAGCACGTCGCGCTTGCCGGCCTTGAAGGCGGCCATCGAGCGCTCACGGGACTCCTGGCTCATGTCGCCGTGGACGGCCGCCGCGTTGAAGCCGCGGTCGCCCAGCTCGTCGACGAGCTTCTGCGCCGCGCGCTTGGTGCGCGTGAAGATGACCGTCTTGCCGCGTCCGCGGGCCTGCAGGATGCGGGCGATCACCTCGTCCTTGTCGAGCGAGTGCGCGCGGTACACGAGGTGACGGATGTTCGCTTGCGTCAATCCCTCGTCCGGGTCGGACGCACGGATGTGGATCGGGTCGGACATGAACCGGCGCGCGAGCGCGATGATCGGGCCGGGCATCGTCGCGGAGAACAGCTGGGTGTGGCGGGCGGTCGGCAGCTTCTGGAAGATCTTCTCGATGTCCGCGAGGAATCCGAGGTCGAGCATCTTGTCCGCCTCGTCGAGCACGACCTCGGTCGCGTTCGAGAGGTCGAGCAGGCGCTGACCGGCGAGGTCGATGAGACGTCCCGGAGTGCCCACGACGATCTGGGCGCCGGCCTTGAGCTGCTCGATCTGGCCCTCGTACGCCTTGCCGCCGTAGATCGCCACGACGCTCGTCGAGCGGTTCGTGGTGAGCATGTCGATGTCCTCGAAGACCTGCACCGCGAGCTCGCGGGTCGGGACCACGATGAGCGCCTTCACTCCCGGCTCCGGGTCGAGCCCGAGGCGCTGCACCACGGGAATGCCGAAACCGAACGTCTTGCCGGTTCCGGTCTTGGCCTGGCCGATGATGTCCTGGCCCGGAAGGCCGAGCGGGATGGTCTGCTCCTGGATGGGGAATGCGTCCTGGATGCCGCGGGCGCTGAGCGCCTCCGCGATGTCCGGTTCCACGCCGAGTTCGGCGAAGGTCGTCACGATAAGTACCTGTTCGGTGAGGGGGCGGCGGTGCCGCCCGAGCGTCGATCCACGCCCTTCTCGAACCGCAGGCGCGGGGCCCCGATCCGATGCCGGGGCATCCCGATTCTAACGGAGCGGCCGCGAACGCCCCCGGATCACGTCCTAGGCTGGGGGCGTGTTCGAATGGCTCACCCGTCGTGCCCCCGCCGCGCGCACCCTTCGGCTGAGGTCGCGGGACGAGACCGGCGACGCGGTGCGGGTGGCTTTCGAGACGCTCGCGCCGGAGGTCGACACCTACCTCGGCCAGGCGGCCTACCTGCAGCTCGGCTACTTCGAGACGCTGAGTCAGCTCATCACCGAGACGCCGGCGCTCGGCGACAAGGAGGCGCTCTCGCGGGCCGCCGGTGCCGCGCTGCGCAAGCACCAGGCGCTCGTCGCGCTGATCCGCGAACGCGGCAAGGATCCGACCGAGCTCATGCGCCCGTTCCGGGAGCCGCTGGACGCCTTCCGCACGGCGACGCGCGGCATCCGCCCGGAGGAGACGATGCTCACGGTGCACCTGACCGCGGGGCTGCTGGACGACTTCTACAACCGGCTGGCGGTCAGTTACGGCGAGCCGGGCCGCCGGGTCGCCCGGATCCTGCAGACCGACGACGACCGTGAGGCGCTCGTCGCGATCCTGCTCGCGCGCATGACGGCCGACCCGCAGTGGCGCTCGCTGCTCGCACTCTGGGGCAGGCGCCTGGTGGGCGACACGCTGCTCGTCGCGCGCGACGTGCTGCGCCTGCAGTCGGCGGACGCCGACGACGAGAAGCGCGTCGAGCCGATGTTCACCGACCTGATGGCGAGCCACAGTCGCCGCATGGAGGCCCTGGGGCTGGCCGCCTGAGCCTCGGGCGGGTCAGCCGACGCCGAGCCGGCGCCGCTCGCGCACGTCGTGGGCGACGCGCACCCGGGTGGAGACCGGCACGGCGACGAAGCAGACGACCGCGGGCGCCAGCAGCGACGCGATCCACAGCCAGCCGTTCTCGACGGTGAGCCCCGCCCAGGTCAGCGCGAGCCACACGCCGCCGCCGACCACCGCGCCGATCATGGGCGCCAGCGCCGGTCCGCGCGTGTCGCGGCGGGGCAGCGCGTAGTGGGCGAGCAGCCCCCAGCATGCTCCGAACAGCAGGCCGAGGATGATCTGCATCAGGCGACGAATCCGACCCGGCGGACGTCCTCGGTGCCGAGTTCGACGTAGGCCAGGCCCGCGGTCGGGACGATGTACGAGTTGCCCTTGGTGTCGGCGAACGTCACGTGCGCGACACCGGACTCCAGGGCGTTCGCGACGGCCTCGCGGACGGCGTCGGCCGAGTCGTTCGTCTCGAAGTTGAGCTCGCGTCCAGTGTTGGCGATGCCGATGCGAATCTCCACGGAGTGCAGCCTTTCTGGGCGGTGACGGGATGCCGGATGCCGGCGACATCGTCAGCCTACGACACGGCGTGCGCGCCGCCGCTCGCGCGCGGTCACGCCGTGGGCGAACACGACGCCCGCCCGGCCCGACGTCCGAGACCCCCGTTAGCCTGGAGCGGTGACCAGCACCACCGCGCTCTTCCCCGGGCAGACGCCCCTCGCGGTGCGCATGCGTCCGACGAGTCTGTCCGAGGTGGCGGGCCAGCAGCACCTGCTGCGTCCGGGTTCCCCGCTCGTGACGCTGGCCGACCCCGACGCGAAGGTCGCGGCATCCGTCTCGGTGATCCTGTGGGGGCCGCCGGGCACCGGCAAGACCACGCTCGCGCAGGCGATCGCGCGGTCCTCCGGCCGCCGCTTCGTCGAGCTGTCCGCGGTGACGGCGGGTGTCAAGGACGTGCGGGCGGTCATGCAGGACGCCCTCGACCAGCGCGATCTGTACGGCGTGTCGACGATCCTGTTCCTCGACGAGATCCACCGCTTCACCAAGGCGCAGCAGGACGCGCTGCTGCCCGGGGTCGAGAACGGGTGGGTGGTGCTGATCGCGGCGACCACCGAGAACCCGTCGTTCTCGGTGATCTCGCCGCTGCTGTCCCGATCGCTGCTGCTGACGCTGCAGCCGCTCTCCGACGACGACCTCGGCACGCTCATCGACCGGGCCGTCGCCGACCCGCGCGGGCTCGCGGGTGCGGTGACCCTCGACGAGGCGGCGCGCGCCGCCCTGGTCCGGCTGTCGTCCGGGGACGCCCGGCGCGCGCTCACCGGGCTCGAGGCGGCGGCATCCGTGCAGGCGGCCGACGACGAGGCGCCGACGATCACCGCGGACGACGTCGCGCAGGCGGTCGACAAGGCGCTGCTGCGGTACGACCGCCAGGGCGACGAGCACTACGACGTGATCAGCGCCTTCATCAAGTCCATCCGCGGCTCCGACGTGGATGCCGCGATGCACTACCTCGCGCGCATGATCGAGGCGGGGGAGGACCCGCGCTTCATCGCCCGGCGCCTCGTGATCTCCGCGGCCGAGGACGTCGGGCTCGCCGACCCGCAGGCGCTGCAGATCGCCGTGGCAGCCGCGGACGCGGTCGCCTTCATCGGGATGCCGGAGGGCCGCATCCCCCTCGCCGAGGCCACCGCCTACCTCGCGACGACCGCGAAATCCAACGCCGCCTACGTCGCCATCGACAAGGCCATCGCGGACGTGCGGGCGGGCGGATTCGGGCGGGTGCCGGTGCACCTGCGCGACGCGCACTACCCCGGCGCCAAGCGCCTCGGGCACGGCAAGGGCTACGTCTATCCGCACGACAGCGAGGTCGGCGTCTCGCCGCAGCAGTACCTGCCCGACGACCTGCGCGGCCGGCGATATTACGAGCCCACCGCGCACGGCCAGGAGCGGGACGTGCAGGCGCGGCTGGAGAAGATCCGCCGCATCCTGAACGCCGACTGAGCGGGGCGCCCGTCTTTGATAGGATGGATCGGCTTGAAGCCGCGTCTTCGAGCATCCCCCTCCTCCTCGACCCGTCGTTCGACGGATCACCGTGCGATGCGCCCCGGCGTGCGGATCGCGCGAGCGGAGCCGGGCGATACGTCCGCGAGCCGTGAAAGCCACGGCAGCGTCATCGAAAGGAACACTTCGTGGCAACGAAGTCCCAGGACCGCCGCAAGGTCCGACTGTCGCGCGCGCTCGGCGTCGCGCTGACCCCGAAGGCCGCCCGCTACCTCGAGAAGCGTCCCTACGCTCCCGGCGAGCACGGCCGCACCAAGCGGAAGCAGGACAGCGACTACGCCGTCCGCCTTCGCGAGAAGCAGCGTCTGCGCGAGCAGTACGGCATCCGCGAGAAGCAGATGCGCAACACGTTCAACGAGGCCCGCCGCAAGGACGGCCTGACCGGTGAGAACCTCGTCGAGCTGCTCGAGATGCGTCTTGACGCGCTCGTGCTCCGCGCCGGCTTCGCGCGCACCACCGCGCAGGCCCGCCAGCTCGTCGTGCACCGTCACATCCTCGTCGACGGTCAGCTCGTGGACCGCCCGTCGTTCCGCGTGAAGCCGGGCCAGCTCATCCATGTCAAGGAGCGCTCCGAGGGCACCGCACCGTTCCAGGTCGCAGCCGCCGGCGGTCACGCCGAGGTGCTGCCCCCGGTTCCGGGCTACCTCGAGGTCGAGCTCGACAAGCTGCAGGCGCGCCTCGTGCGTCGCCCGAAGCGCACCGAGGTGCCCGTCACCTGTGAAGTGCAGCTCGTCGTCGAGTACTACGCGGCTCGCTGATTCCGCATCGGCAGCACTCACGAGGGCATCGGGGCGACCCGATGCCCTCGTCGCGTCTGCGCAAGTCGTCGCCCGCGGATTGCGCCTACGATGGGGGGATGCAGAAGCTGGTGTGGTTCGTGGTGGGCGTCGCAGCGGGATTCGTCGCTGCGCACTTCGTCGACCGCGACCCGCGCGGCCATGTCGCCCTCGCCACGCTGGATGCACGCATGAACGAGTTCGCCGACCGGGTCGGCGACGCGTACCGCGACCAGCAGGAGCGCCTGGCCGCCGCCGAGCCCTCCATGGGCTCCGCCGACTGACACCCCTTCTTTCCGACCTGCCCGCCTCCGGCGGAGGTTCCCTGCTCGACCCGAGGATTCGCACGCCATGAAGACCGCTGAGATCGCCCGGCGCTATCTGGACTACTTCGAGAAGAACGGCCACGTCGTGGTGCCGTCGGCGTCGCTCGTGAGCGACGACCCGTCGATCCTGTTCACGATCGCCGGCATGGTGCCCTTCATCCCGTACCTGACCGGCGTCGTCCCGGCGCCGTACCGGCGCGCCGCCGACGTGCAGAAGTGCATCCGCACCAACGACATCGAAGAGGTCGGGCACACCGCCCGCCACGGCACCTTCTTCCAGATGCTCGGGAACTGGTCGTTCGGCGACTACTTCAAGGAGGGCGCCATCGCGTACGCCTGGGATCTGCTGACGCGGTCCGAGGCCGACGGCGGACTCGGCTTCGCCGAGCGCGACCTGTGGGTCACCGTCTACGAGGACGACGACGAGGCCGCCGGCTTCTGGCGGAAGGTCGCAGGACTCCCCGACGAGCGCATCCAGCGCATGGGCAAGGAGGACAACTACTGGAGCACCGGCCAGCCGGGCCCCGCCGGACCGTGCTCCGAGATCTACTTCGACCGCGGCCCCGCCTACGGCCGCGACGGAGGGCCGGCGGTCGACGACAACCGCTTCACCGAGATCTGGAACCTCGTGTTCATGCAGGACGCGATCACGAACGTGCGGTCCAAGACCGAGTTCGACATCGTGGGCGAGCTGCCGCAGAAGAACATCGACACCGGCATGGGCCTGGAGCGCGTCGCGTTCATCACGCAAGGCGTCGAGAACATGTACGAGATCGACCAGGTGCGACCGGTGCTCGACCGTGCCTCCGCGATCTCCGGCCGACGCTACGGCGCCGATCACGAGGACGACGTGCGCTTCCGCGTGATCGCCGACCACGTGCGCTCCTCGCTGATGCTGCTCTCCGACGGCGTCACGCCGTCCAACGAGGGCCGCGGCTACATCCTGCGCCGCCTCATGCGCCGCACGGTCCGGGCGATGCGCCTGCTGGGCGTGGACGCCGGCACCTTCCCGGAGCTGTTCACCGCGTCCCGCGACGCGATGAAAGAGGCCTACCCGGTCGTGGCCGAGGACTGGGCGCGCATCTCGCAGTACGCGTTCGCCGAGGAGGAGACGTTCCTGCGCACGCTGGCGTCCGGCTCCACGATCCTCGACCTGGCGCTGGAGGACACCAAGACGAAGGGCGGCAGCGCGCTCGGCGGCGCCGACGCGTTCCTGCTGCACGACACGTACGGGTTCCCGATCGACCTCACCCTCGAGGTGGCTCAGGAGGCCGGCCTCCAGGTCGACCGAGCCGCGTTCGACGAGCTCATGGCCGAGCAGAAGGCGCGCGCCAAGGCGGACGCCAAGTCGCGCAAGCGCGCCCTCGCCGACCAGAGCGTGTATCGCGAGTTCCGCGCCCAGGGCGAGACCGTCTTCACCGGCTACGCCGACCTCGAGACGCCGTCCACCGTGCTCGGGCTCCTCGTGGACGGAGTGCCGGCGGACCGGGCCGTGCAGGGTCAGATCGCCGAGGTCATCCTGGCCGAGACGGCGCTGTACGCCGAATCCGGCGGTCAGGTGGCCGACAAGGGCGTCATCGTCGGCCCGGGGTTCGAGCTCGAGGTGCTCGACGTGCAGAAGCCCGTTCCCGGTCTCGTCAGCCACACCGTCGAGGTCACCGCGGGCGAGGTCGGCGTCGGCCAGCCCGCGACGAGCGTGGTGGATGCCGCGAACCGCCGCGCCGCGCGTCAGGCGCACTCCGCGACGCACCTCGTGCACGCCGCACTGCGCGACACCCTGGGCAGGACCGCCACGCAGGCCGGCTCTCTGAACCGCGCCGGCTATCTGCGGTTCGACTTCGCGTGGGGCCAGTCGCTGAGCGCGGCGACCAAGAGCGAGATCGAGGAGATCGCCAACAAGGCGGTGCGCGACAACCTCGAGGTGACGACGCGCGTGATGGCGCTCGACGAGGCCAAGTCGCTCGGCGCCATGGCCCTGTTCGGCGAGAAGTACGGCGCCGAGGTGCGCATGGTCGACATCGGCGGTCCGTGGTCGCGCGAACTGTGCGCGGGAACCCACGTGTCCTCGAGCGCCGAGATCGGGCTGATCTCCCTGGTCGGCGAATCGTCCGTCGGCGCCTCCAATCGCCGCGTCGAGGCGCTCGTCGGGCTGGACGCGTTCCGGGAGCTCGCCGCCGAGCGCACGATCGTGTCGCAGCTCTCGTCGGCCCTGAAGATCCCGCGCGACCAGCTTCCCGCGCGCATCGCGGAGCTGACGGCGAACCTCAAGGCCGCCGAGAAGAGGATCGCCGCGTTCGAGCAGCAGGCCCTCGCCGACCGCGCCCCGCAGCTGGCAGCCACCGCGTCGCTCGTCGGGGGCACCCGGGTCGTGGCGCAGAGCATCGGAACGGCGGGCTCCGGCGACGACGTGCGCACGCTCGCGCTGCAGGTGCGCGACCGCCTGGGCACGGATGCCGCGGTCGTCGCGCTCGGCGCGGTGGTCGGCGAGCGTCCGGTCGTGATCGTCGCCACCAACGACGCGGCCCGGGCCGCCGGTGCCAGGGCGGGTGCGCTCGCCAAGTCCGCGGCCACCGTGCTGGGCGGCGGCGGAGGCGGCCGCGACGACGTCGCCCAGGGCGGCGGTGCCGACGCATCCGCTCTCGGGACGGCGCTGGACGCGGTCAAGAACGCGGTCGCGAGCGCGTGACGTTCCGGCGCGGCATCCGCCTCGGGATCGATGTGGGCAAGGCCCGCGTCGGCGTCGCCCGGTGCGATCCGGACGGGATGCTGGCGACACCGGTCGAGACCGTCGCGCGGGCCGGGGAGCCCGTACGGCGGATCGTCGCCCTCGCGGCGGAGCATGAGGCGATCGAGCTCGTCGTCGGCCTCCCGCTGAATCTCAGCGGGCAGGACACGCCTTCGACCCAGGACGCCCGCGACTTCGCGGCCGCGCTGGCCGACGCTTCCGCGCTGCCCGTGCGCCTGGTGGACGAGCGGCTGACGACTGTGAGTGCGCACCAAGCCTTGCGCAGTTCGGGGAGATCACAGCGCAACTCGCGTAGCATTGTGGACCAGGTCGCCGCTGTCGTGCTTCTTCAGCAGGCCATCGACGTCGAGAAGCAGACCGGTCGCGCTCCCGGCGACCTCCTCTCCCCGACAGCACCCCCCGAACATGGCTGACACACCTCCCGACTCCCACCGTTCCGCTCCGTCGACGCCGACGGCGGATGGTGCGGCTCCGTCCGCTCCGGTGCCACCCCCGTCCCGCCGCGCCGCCCGCGAGGCTGCCGCT
>DATMTQ010000255.1:0-6448 GCA_035564095.1 Microbacterium sp.
GTCATCGCCGAGAAGGGCGATCAGCGGGCGGTTCTGCGAGGACGGCACTGCCCCAGTCAACCATCGCGAAGAGGCATCCCGGAATCCGGGATGCCTCTTCGGGTGCGGGAAGGTCAGTCGGCGTCCGCGATCGTGAGGATCGCGGCGGTCAGCTCGAGCGACTCCTCCTCGGCGTTGACGTGCGCCAGCTTCTTGCTGCCGAGGACGATGATCGCCGCGGCCACGATCACGGCCGCGCCGCCGACGAAGTACGGCGTGGATCCGGTGAACTGCCCGGCCAGCCACGTGGTCATCGGCGGGGCGATCGCGCCGCCGAGGAAGCGCACGCCGGAATAGGCGGAGGATGCCACCGTGCGGGGCAGGTCGGTCGCGGACATCACGCACTCGGTGAGCACGGTGTTGATGACGCCGAGGAACAGGCCGCCCACGATGATGCACACGATGATGCCGGCGACCGAGTCGATCGCGAAGCCCGCGACGATGAGCGTCAGGCCGAGAAGCACCATCACGATCCACAGCACGCGGGTGCGCGGCAGGAACCGGGTCATCAGCGGAGCCACCCACACCGAGGTGACCGCCAGGGCCACGCCCCAGCCGAAGAAGATGAAGCCGAGGGTCTGGGCGTCGTCGATGCCGAGCGGCACGAGCGCGAACGGCGAGTACGCGAGCAGCGTGAAGAAGCCGAAGTTGTAGAAGATCGCGGCGACGGCGAGCAGCGTGAGGGCCGGCTTCGCGAGCGCCTTGAACGGGGCGACGATTCTGGTCGGCGCCGGGTTCTCGGGGTTCTTGCGCAGCAGCGTGACGATGGCGATGAAGCCGATCGCCATGAGCACGGCGGTGCCGAAGAAGGGTCCGCGCCAGCTGATCGAGCCGAGCCATCCGCCCAGCAGCGGACCGATGGCGATGCCGAGACCGAGCGCGGCCTCGTACAGGATGATGGCGCTCGAGGTGCCGCCGGATGCCGCGCCGATGATGGTCGCGAGAGCGGTGGAGATGTACAGCGCGTTTCCGAGGCCCCAGCCCGCGCGGAAGCCCATGATGCCGCCGATCGAGCCGGATGCGCCGGCGAGGGCCGCGAAGATCACGATCAGCGCGAGGCCGATGAGCAGCGTCCTCTTGGCGCCGATGCGGCTGGAGACCCAGCTGGTGAAGAACATCGCGATGGCGGTCACGAACAGGTAGGTCGTGAACAGCATCTCGGTCTGCGTCGGCGTCGCCTGCAGCTCCTTCGCGATGGCCGGCAGGATCGGGTCGACCAGGCCGATGCCCATGAAGGCGATGACGCTGGAGAACGCGACGGCCCAGACGGCCAGCGGCTGCTTGAGGATGGATGACCCCTGTTGCGTGGAGTGGGACGACATGACTAGTCGATGACCTTTCGAATCGGTGCGGTGAGTTCCTGGTGTCCCCGGGCGATGCGCGGGCGGATCAGCTCGAGGGCTGCCCGGATGGTGTCCATCTGCTCGGGGGTGAGATCGTCGAACGCCGGGACGAGGGCCTCGGCCACGCGGGCGCGCCACTGGTTCAGCACGGCGTGGCCGGTGCCGGTCAGGGCGATGAGCGAGACACGATGGTCGGTCTCGTCGGCGACCCGCTCGACGCGGCCCCGCTCGACGAGGCCGGCGACGATCTTCGTCATCGTCGGCTGCGCGACCCCGCTCGCCTGAGCGAGCTCTCCGAGCCGCGTCGGCCCCGACGACTGCAGTACGGACAGCGTGCGCCACGTGGCGGCCGTCGTCTCGTCGCCGGATGCCCGGCGGGCGAGGCGGGTGAGCCGACCGCCGGCCTGCACGAGGTCGGCGATCAGCGCGCGCACGGTGTCGGGCTGATCGGTGGACATGCCTCCACTATACATAGCCTGGCTATATATATCAATAGCCAGGCTATGTACCAGGCCTCCGGAACGCGGCGCGAAACACGTCGGTCCGGCTGACACCCCTGGCAACGCAGGGTGTGTCAGCCGGGACGCGGGGTTTCGACGTGCGGGAGGCGACCGGGTCAGGCCGCGGGGCCGGAGATCAGGGTCACGTGCACCGACCGGGTCTGCCCCGAGGCATCCGTGTAGGTGATCGTCACGCGCTCGCCGGCCTTGTGCTGCTTCAGGATGCCGGACAGGTCGCTGGACGAGCCCACCGCGGTGCCGTCGACCGCCGTGATCACGTCGCCGGCCTGCAGGCCCGCTTCCGCGGCCGGGGTGCCGTCGATGACGCCGGAGACCGTCGCACCCGAGGTCCCCGCCCCGCCGCTGTAGCCAAACCCGTCGCCGCTCTGGGCGTCGGCCGGGGCGACCTCGACGCCGAGGAACGCCGGCGTGCCGAGCTGGATGCCCGAGCCTCCGGTGCCGGAGGTGATCTCGTCGGCGATCGAGAGGGCCGTCGTGATCGGGATCGCGAACGAGTCTGCGACGCCGCCGGAGCTGGCCGCGGTGTCCATGCCGACGACCCCGCCGTTCGAGTCGTAGAGCGGTCCGCCGGAGTCGCCGGACTGGATCGCGGCATTCGTCTCGATCATGCCGCGAAGCATCTCGGATGCCGCATACCCCTCGGCCTGGGTGGTGAGGCTCTGGTCGAGCGCCGTGACGGACCCGGATGCCGCGAGGAGCTTGCCACCGCCCTGGGCATTGCCGACGCCGGTGACGCTGTCGCCCACTTGCACGCTGCGAGAGGTGTCGAAGGTCGCGGTGGTGAGCCCCGACGCGTTCTGCAGCTGCAGCACGGCGACGTCGTCGGCGGCATCCGTCCCGACGACGGTCGCGGTGTACGTGCGGCCGGTGGACGCGATCTCGACGGTGATCTTCGTGGCACCCTCGACCACGTGGTTGTTGGTGAGGATCTCGCCGGCGCTCGTGACGACCATGCCGGTGCCGGCGGCTTCCGCCTGCCCGTAGTCGACGGTCGTGTCGATGAGGGCGATTCCTCGCGATTGCGCGGTCGTCGCGGCCGTGCCCGTCACGGCGGTCGTCTGCGAGCCGGATCCGCTGCCGCCGCCGGGGGCCCCGGAGCCGCCGGATGCCGATCCGCCCGATCCGTACCCGGGGAAGCCTGCACCCGGACCCTGGCTCTGCGAGCCGGCCGACGTGCGGGATGCCGACACCGCAACGACGCCGAGCGCCGCTCCGATCCCGAGGAGAACCACCGCCCCCGCCGCGGCGCCCACGAGCAGCCGCGGCCGCAGCCGCGTACCGGACCGCTCGGGGCCCACGGAATGGGTCGGGGTCTGCGCCGCCGGTTCTTCGGGCAGCTGCTGCGGAGGATCGGTCTGCTCGCTCATGTCTCCATGAGACGCCCGCAAACCGCAACGCGCATCGGCTCCGGCTATGCCGATCCTATGAGACTCGACCCTTCGTGGTCACCCCTGCAGCAGCCCGGCCCGCAGCACCTCGCCGATCTCGGCGGGCAGGTGCGGCGCCGTGTGCAACGACACCATCCGCGGCGGCACGTCGTCGGCGAGCGGGACGAACCGGCAGTCCTCGGAGCTCACCGGCAGCGCGAGCTCGGGCACGAACGCGATGCCGAGGCCCGCCGCCACGTACGCCGCCACCACGCGGTAGTCGTCACTGCGCTGCACCTCGACGGGGGTGTATCCGGCACGGCGGGTGAAGTCGTGCAGCATGCTGTCGATCGCGTCGTCCGGGTCGCGGCCGACGATCCACGTCTCGTCGCGCAGCTCCGCGATCGTCAGCTGCTCCCGGTCCGCGAGGGGACGCGTGCGGGCGACCAGGATGCCGAAGTGCTCCTCGAACAGGCGGTCGCCGCCGACGCGCCCGCGCGGCTCCGTCTGGTAGGTGATGACGGCGTCCAGGCGCAGCGCGTCGAAATCGGCCCAGAGGCTCTCGTTCTCAGCCTCGGTGACGTCGATGCGCAGCCCGGCATCCGTCGCGGCCGCCACGATCGCGGGGAGCAGGCGGGCGGCGGCGGTCGGGAAGACGCCCAGCCGGCAGACGCGCCGCCGATCCTGCAGAGCGGATGCCACCTCGACCTGCGCGCGGGCGGCCCGGTCGAGGATGGCCTCGGCGTGCGGGAGCCACAGCGCACCCGCGGCGGTGAGAACGGTGCCGGCGCTCGACGACCGCACCACGGGCGCGCCGGTCGCTCGGGCGAGGCCGCGGAGGTGGTGCGTCACGGTCGGCTGGCTCCAGCCGAGCTCGCGCGCGGCGGCGGCGGTGGAACGACTGCGGGCGATCGCCCGCAGTGCCTCGAACTGGCGCAGATCCAGCATCCTGACCTCCATAACACCTATTGAGATCTGAAGATATCTCGATATTCCCTCTTCATGGCGTGTTCGCGACGATGGAGACATGACGATCGACCTGTGTGCCGCCCCGCTCCTCGAACGCCTCGCCGGCGCGACGACCTCGCCGACGCCGTATGCGGACGCGCTGGCCGCGCACGGCGAGCGCGAGCACGTGCGGCTGATCGTCCCCGGGCACGCCGCGGACCCGCTCGCGGCGCCGCGGCTCACCGCGTACTTCGGCGGGTCCGTGCTGCAGCGCGACGTGACCCCGCTGATTCCGGGCCTGGACCTGGGGCCGGGCAACGCCCTGCAGCAGGCGCGGGAGCTCGCCGCCGAGGCCTGGTCGGCCAAGCGCACCTGGTTCCTCACCAACGGCGCCTCGCAGGCGAACCGCACGATCGCGCTCGCCCTCGCGTCGTACCAGCGCACCGACGCGCCGGTCGTCGTGCAGCGCAGCGCGCACTCCTCGACGGTCGACGGCATCGTCGTCGCCGGCCTGCGCCCGGTGTTCGTGCAGCCCTCCATCGACACGAACCACGGCATCGCGCACGGCGTCTCCCCCGCCGCACTCATCGCCGCGCTCGCGGAGGCGCCGGGATGCAAGGCCGTGGTGCTCACCTCGCCGAGCTACTTCGGCGCGGTCGCCGACATCCCCGCCCTCGCCGAGATCGCGCACGAGGCCGGTGCGGCGCTCATCGTCGACGGCGCGTGGGCCTCGCACTTCGGGTTCCACGAGGACCTCCCCGCGCAGCCGCTCACGCAGGGCGCCGACGTGCTCGTCAGCAGCACGCACAAGTTCGGCGGGAGCCTCACCCAGTCCGCCATGCTGCACCTCGCCGACACCGAGCACGGTCGCGCCCTCGAGCCGCTCGTCGAGCGCGCCTTCCGCCTGACGCAGTCGACCTCGGAGAGCTCGCTGCTGCTGGCATCCCTCGACCTCGCCCGCGCCGAGCTCGTCGACGGGCACGACGGCCTGACCGCCGCCATCGCTGCCGCGGCCGAGATCCGCGACCGCATCCGCCGGATCGGCCGCTTCGGCATCGCCTCCGACGACTTCGCCGCGTTCGACGACATCGTCGCGGTCGACCCGATGCGCGTCTCGATCGACGTGTCCCTCGGCGGCGTCGGCGGGCACACCGCGCGCAACACGCTCATGCAGCGAGGCGTGTTCCTCGAGATCGCCACCGAGACGTGCGTCGTCGCGATCCTCGGCCCGGGCGTCGTGCCCGACATCGACCGCTTCATCGACGAGCTGCACGCCCTGCCGGCGAGCCACGACGGCGAGATCCCGCGCGTCGGCACGGTGCCGGTCCCCGGCGAGCTCGTCATGCTCCCCCGCGACGCATTCCTGCGGCCGTCGGTCGCGGTGGCCGCCGCGGACGCCGTCGGCCGCATCAGCGCGGAGACGCTCGCGGCGTACCCGCCGGGCATCCCGAACGTCATGCCGGGCGAGCTCATCACGGCCGAGGCCGTGCGGTTCCTCACGGCGGTATCGGCCTCGCCGGGCGGCCACGTGCGCGGTGCGAGCGACCGCACCCTCGCGACCTTCCGCGTGATCACGGACGCGCCCGGGGACTGAGTCAGCCGGCGGACGCTCCGCGCCGTCCGCGCACCACGATCGTGGCGGCGACGGCCAGCAGCATCCATCCGGCGGCGTATCCGAACGCGGCGGTCGGGCCGGCGATCGTGTAGAGCACGCCGGCCACGACGGTGGCGACGACGTCGCCGCCCGCCTGCACGGCGCCCAGCACACCGAATCCGCTCCCGCACAGCGCGTCGGGCAGGATGCCGGCGACCATCGCGGACTCGGCGGTCTCGGCGAAGCCGATGCCGGCCCCGGCCAGCACGAACGCGACGACGAGCACCGGCGCCGACGGGGCGCCGAGTGCGAGCAGGGAGTACGCGACGAGGTAGACGGCGGCGCCCGCCGCGAACACGGTGCGCGGATCACCCCGATCGATCCACGCTCCGCCGACCGCCGCCGCCCCGGCCGCGACGGCGTTGTGCCCCGCGTACAGCAGCACCGCGACGGAGGCCGCCCCGGCGACCCCGAGGGCGCCCAGTGCGTCCGTCGCCCGCAGGATCAGGAGCGTCGTGGCGAGGTTGCCGCACTCGAACAGCACGATGGGCACGAGCGGTCGCCCGATTCCCGTCCCCGCGAGCCCGCGCAGGGCGAATCGCGCCCGGCGCCGCGCTGCCGGGCCGGCGAGCCGAC
>DATMTQ010000256.1:0-7045 GCA_035564095.1 Microbacterium sp.
GGCCCCGCCGGACGCTGCTGCCCGACGCGCACCCGCACCGGGGCGTCGCCCGGCAGCTCCAGGAGCAGCTCCTGGCGGTCCCCAGCCACCCGCAGCTCGCCGGCGACGGCAGGCCAGCGGTCGCGGGGCTTGGCCGAGCCCGACGCGTCCAGCTCCACCTTCGTCGGTCCCGTCCAGTCGGTCGCCGCCGGCAGGCCGGTGACCGCGATCACAGTGCGGGAGCCTTCGCGGCGCACCTCGCCGGTCGCCTGCACGAGCGCGCTGAGCGGCATCCCGGTCTGGTCGTGGTCCAGCACGACGTATCCGTCGGGGCGGGCGTAGACGGCGGCGCTCCCGCGCTCGTCCAGCTCGATCACGGGGACGAGGTCGCCCCGGATCATCCGGTGGTGGACGGCGGTGCCGAGCGTGGCGCGTGCCGTGAAGTGCCAGATGCCGCGATCGAGGGGCTTGCCCATCGCCGCGGTCCGCCGGTCGATGCGTGCCGCGGCGCGGACGGCGAAGTCGGGGCTGCGGCCCTCCCGCTGCCACGTCAGCTGCGCGTCGGTCGGCACCATCCAGCAGATGCGGGATCGCTGCGATCGCACGCCGATCTCGACCGTCGCGGTGCGGATGTCCTCGGTGACGTCGACCAGCTCGGGCGCGAACACTCCGTCGAATGCCCGGGGCAGATCCTTGACGACGCGGCCGTCCGCGATGCGGTGCCGGTGCCGCCGGCCCGCACCGTCGGCCCACACCGTCTCGACGTCGAGTTCGACGACGCCGTCGACGAAACGGGCACCCGTCGCGTGCGGAGCGGCGGGGATCACCGGATCGGCGCCGATCAGCCTTTCGAGCAGCTTCCGGTCGCCGGCGCGCAGCAGCTGGGCGCGCAGCCGGTGGCTGCGGGTGAGCCCGGCGTCGTCTTCGGGAGCGAAATGGCGCTCCTGCGCCGCCCGCGCGGAGGCGAACAGCCGGGACCGCTCGGCTTTCGGGCGCCGCGGGTACACGTCGTTGAGCGTGGACATCAGCCGTCCGCGATACTGCTGCCGGCGCATCAGGACCCGCTGGGTCGCGAGCGCCTCCCCGGCGAGATCGGCGTCGATCGCCCTCAGGACCTCGTCGAGCCATCCCCACCAGACGCTGCGGGTGCGGTCGAACGTCGTCGACCCGCTCCGAGCGGTCTCGAACCAGTGGTAGTAGGGCGTGCTCGACATCGTCGAGATGACGTCGGCATGCGCCGCGACCTGCAGGTTGAAGAAGATGTCCTCCCACATCACCCGCCCGCCGTCGCCCTCCCGGAAGCGGATGCCGTGCTCGCGCAGGAACGCCCGGCGGTACATCTTGTGCGGGTTGGCGGGGATCAGCGGATGGATGTCGGTGCGGAACTTCGCCTGCGGCAGGTCGGCGCCGAACGAGCTGATGCCCCATTCCGGGTCGTTCGTGCGCGCCTCCTTGCCGTTGAGCACGTCGGCCCCGGCCGCGCGGGCGAACGCGTGGCCGTCGCGCAGGGCGTCGGGGTACAGCTCGTCGTCGTGGTCCATGTAGGCGATGTACTCGCCGCGGGCGAGGTCCGTGCCGACGTTTCGCGGACGGCTCGGCCAGCCCGAGTTCTCGATCTGCACGACCCGCATGTTCGGGCGCGTCTCGGCGAGCTTCTGCAGCCGCGCGAAGGTGTCGTCCGGCGATCCGTCGTCGACGAAGATCGCCTCCCACTGGTCCTTCGGCAGCGACTGGGCGTCCAGCGATCGGATCGCCCGGTCGAGTCCCTTGCCCGGGCAGTAGGTCGCGACGACGACGCTGATCTTGATGTCCTCGATGCCGTCGTCGGTCACGTCGGCTCCCATCGGTCGGTGAGAGGTGGATTCGGGTCAGGATGCCGCAGCCAGGTACGCGCGCAGGGATGCCGCGGCATCCTTCGGCGTGAACCCGGTGGCCTCGATCTTCGTGAGATCGAGAAGGCTGTTGCGCGGGCGCGGGGCCACCGGGCCGGTCGCAGCGGCGAAATACTCGTCCGTCGAAACGCCCGTGACGCGGGCCGGATCGTGCCCGCCCGCGGCGAACACGGCGCGCGCGACCTCGGCCCAGCTGGTCGGCTCGCCGCCGCCGGTGAGGTTGTAGACGCCGAACGGCGCGCGAGCGTCGAGCAGGTGCCGGATGCCGCGGGCGATCTCGTCGGTGAACGTCAGGCGCCCGATCTGGTCGTCGACCACGTTCGGGTCGATGCCCCGCTCGGCGAGGGAGGCCATGGTGCGCACGAAGTTCCGGCCGTCGCCGATCACCCAGGACGTGCGCACGATGTAGTGCCGCGGCGCGGTGGACGCGGCGACGTCGCCGGCGGCCTTGCTCTGGCCGTACACGCCGAGGGGGCGCAGGCCGGCGTCCTCGCGGTAGGCGCCGGACCGCGTGCCGTCGAAGACGTAGTCGCTGGAGACGTGCACGAGCGTGATGCCGTTCTCGGCGGCGACGCGTGCGAGGGCCGCGACCGCGATGGCGTTGGCGGCCCAGGCATCCTGCCGGCCCTCCGGCGTCTCAGCGAGGTCGACCGCCGTGTACGCAGCGGCGTTCACGATCGTGTCGTAGTCGCGCCAGCGGCGGGCGGTGGCGAGGCCGGCGCCGGTGAGGTCGAGCTCGTCCCGGCCGGCGTACTCGAGGTGCGCGGCGTCGCCGAGCTGGGCCCGGAGCGCGCGGCCCAGCTGTCCGTTCGCGCCGACGACGAGCGTCTTGGCCGGAGGCATCGGGGCGACGTCGGCGAGCCGGGGGTGGGCGAGGTCCTTCGCGGAGATCTCGGCGCCTTCGAGCGGGATCGGCCACGGGATCGCGACGGTCTCGTCGGCCAGGTTCAGGAACGTGTAGCCGGTGGCGGGGGACCAGTGGTCGTTGACGAGGTACGTGTACGCGGTGTCCGGCGCGAGGGTCTGATACGAGTTGCCGACGCCGCGGGGCACGAAGATCGCCGTCGAGGGGTCGAGCTCGGCGGTGAAGACGGCGCCGAACGTCGGACCCTCGCGCAGGTCCACCCAGGCGCCGAAGATGCGGCCGGTGGCCACCGACACCCACTTGTCCCACGGCTCGGCGTGGATGCCGCGGGTGGTGCCGACGGCATCGTTGAACGAGATGTTGTTCTGCACCGGGCCGAAGTCGGGCAGGCCCAGCGCGGTCATCTTCTCGCGCTGCCAGTTCTCCTTGAACCAGCCGCGGCTGTCGCCGTGCACGGGCAGGTCGAACAGGACGAGACCGGGGATGCCGGTGTCCCGGGCGGCCAGTGGCTTGCTGAACTCGGTCATGTGGTCTCGTTTCCGATCTGCGTTTCGGATCTGCGTTTCGTCTCGGTCGCTGGCGCTCCCTCCCTCAACGACCGGGAGGGGCGCTTCGGGCGCCTTCGGCTCACCGACCGGCGGGCTACTGGCCCTGGGCGGCGTAGAAGGCCTCGGTGGCATCCTTCGCGGGCGCCCACCACGGCTCGTTCGCGCGGTACCAGTCGATGGTCGCCGCCAGCCCCGCCTCGAAGTCGCGGTACCGCGGCTGCCAGCCGAGCTCGGTGCGCAGCTTCGTCGAGTCGATCGCGTACCGCAGATCGTGTCCGGCCCGGTCGGCGACGTGGTCGTAGGCCGCGGCATCCTGACCCATCAGCGTCAGGATCAGCTCGACGACGTCCTTGTTGTTCTTCTCGCCGTCGGCGCCGATGAGGTAGGTCTGCCCGATCTCGCCGCGCTCCAGGATCGTGAGCACGGCGGAGGAGTGGTCGTCGGCATGGATCCAGTCGCGCACGTTCCGGCCGGCGCCGTAGAGCTTGGGGCGGATGCCGCGGATCACGTTCGTGATCTGCCGCGGGATGAACTTCTCGACGTGCTGGTAGGGGCCGTAATTGTTCGAGCAGTTCGAGATCGTCGCCTGCACGCCGAACGAGCGCACCCAAGCGCGCACCAGCAGGTCGCTGCCCGCCTTCGTCGACGAGTAGGGGCTCGACGGGTTGTACGGCGTGGACTCGGTGAAGCGCTGGGGGTCGTCGAGCTCGAGGTCGCCGTACACCTCGTCGGTGGAGATGTGGTGCAGTCGCGTCCCGTGCCGCCGGGCGGCCTCCAGCAGCGTGTACGTGCCGACGATGTTCGTGTCCAGGAACGGGCGCGGATCGTTCAGCGAGTTGTCGTTGTGCGACTCGGCGGCGTAGTGCACGACGGCGTCCGTCTCGGCGAACAGCCCGTCGACGAGCCCGGCATCGGCGATGTCGCCCTGCACGAACGCGAACCGGTCGTCGGGGAGCCCCGCCAGCGACGCGCGGTTGCCCGCGTAGGTCAGCTTGTCGAGCACCGTCACGTGGTGGTCGGTGTGCGCGATCACGTGGTGCACGAAGTTCGATCCGATGAACCCCGCGCCTCCCGTCACGAGCAGGCGTGCCATCAGCGGCCCCTTTCCAGGACTTCGAGCAGGTACGACCCGTACCCGGATTTGACGAGCTTCTCGGCGCGCTCGCGCAGCTGGTCGTCGGTGAGGAAACCCTGCCGCCAGCCGACCTCCTCGGGCACGCCGATCGACAGGCCGGTGCGGCGCTGCATCGTGCGCACGTACTCGGCGGCGTCGGTCATCTGGTCGAACGTGCCGGTGTCGAGCCAGGCGGTGCCGCGCGGCAGCACCTCGACCTGCAGCTTGCCGCGCTCGAGGTACTCGCGGTTGACGTCGGTGATCTCGTATTCGCCGCGCGCGGAGGGCGCCAGGCTCCGCGCGATCTCGACGACGTCGTTGTCGTAGAAGTACAGGCCGGGGACGGCGTAGTTGCTCTTCGGATGCCGCGGCTTCTCCTCGAGCGACACGGCGCGCCCTTCGGCGTCGAACTCGACGACACCGTAGGCCTGCGGTTCGGCGACCCAGTAGGCGAACACGGCGCCGCCGTCGACGTCGGCGTACTGTTTGAGCTGGCGGCCGAGGCTCGGGCCGTACAGCAGGTTGTCACCGAGCACGAGCGCGACCTTCTCGTCGCCGATGAAGTCCGCGCCGATCGTGAACGCCTGCGCGAGCCCGTCGGGGGAGGGCTGACGCGCGAAGGTGAGGTCCACGCCGAACTGGGAGCCGTCGCCGAGCAGCCGCTCGAAGAACGGGCCGTCGTGCGGGGTGGTGATCACGAGGATCTCGTCGATCCCGGCGAGCATGAGCGTCGACAGCGGGTAATAGACCAT
The DNA here is from genome assembly GCA_035564095.1 of Microbacterium sp. GTDB lineage: Bacteria > Actinomycetota > Actinomycetes > Actinomycetales > Microbacteriaceae > Microbacterium. The sequence goes on from DATMTQ010000256.1 coordinate 5,151, forward strand.
CGGCTTGTCGTACACCGGGATCAGCTGCTTGGAGACGCCGAGCGTGATGGGATGCAGGCGCGTGCCCGAGCCCCCGGCGAGGATGATGCCTCTCATCCCTCAATCGTGCCAGACGGCGTCCGGGCGCTTCACACGTCGAGGGCGGCGAGCGTCTCGCGCAGCGCGGCTTCGTTGCGGGCGAAGTCGAACGACCAGGCGGAGTGGAACGCCTTCGGCTCGTGCCGGGGCCCCTTCTGCGGCACGTCCGGCACGCTCCAGAACGTGTGGCTCTCAGCGCCGTGCGCGGCCGCATACAGGTGCTCGTTGCGGGTGCGGTAGGCCTCGTGGTTGAGCACGATGACATGTCGCAGCTGCTCCGAGAACAGCATGTTGAACATGCCGGAGCCTCCGAAGCCGGCGACGACCGCGGCGTCGGCGAACAGCGCCGCCTGCTCGGCGAGGGTGTGCCGCTCCGGGTGCGCCACGGTGAAGCCGTACTCCTCGAACAGCGACTGGACCGCCGGCGCGTTGCGGCAGTCGCGGTGGTGCATCCCCTCGGGTCGCGCGATGAACAGCCGGCGCGCCCCGGGCTGGCGGCCGGGATCGAGGATCGCTGCCCGCAGACGCGCCCAGGTGTCCCGGATCGCCGGGTGGTACCAGTACGGCTCGTGGTCCTGCCACTGCGGGGTGCGCGAGACGAACCGATCGTGGCTCTGCCACAGGGGCGTGCAGGTGATGAGGGAGTCGACAGCGACCGGACGGCGCTGCCACAGGATGTCGTCCTCGCCGATCCCGTAGGCGTGCAGCAGTTCGCGTTCGTACGTCGGCTCGTAATCCTTCGGGATCCGCACGATGGCGCGCAGCTGCGGGTTCGCGGCCTTGGCGGCATCCCACCCCCAGAGCTTCGCGGGCACCTCGGTGATGAAGTGGCCGAAATGCGCAGGGTAGGCCGCGTTCAGGTCGAAGAAGTCGCCCGCGACACCGGGCACGTCCGCGTCGACGTTCGCGGGCAAGGTGGCGAAGTCGGCGGTGACGTCGGTGCCGAGCACGGTCATCGGCACCGGCTCCGTGGGGTAGCCGAACGAGGGCGGCAGCAGAGTCGTCTCGTGCACGACGGCCAGGTGGCCGAGCACGCGCATGGCGCCGCGATAGTGGCGCATCGACGCCGTCGGCGCGTCGAACCGGAGCCGGTCGATCGCGGCCGGGTCTTCCGGCTGGTACCCGTGGACCGGCGGGGACACGATCCCGGCGACCCCGGGCAGGCTGTCCCGCAGATCGACGGACAGCCGCGGGGCCCGGGTCTCGAGCACGGCGATCCGGCGCTCCGGAACTTTCAGGTAGTGCACCGCGGTCTTGACGTGCACCGCGTATCCGCGGGGCGCGCGCACCGACCCGGTCGCGGACCCGAGTGCCCGCGCGAGATCGTCCATCGGCCGGGCATCGGCCAGTCCCGCCACGGTGCGCGCCCAGCCCCGCACCGGCTCAGCGCCCTCCCGGGCGATGTCTCGGTGGATGTAGGCGCCGCCCTGGGCCACGCACACGAACAGGCGGCGCCAGGCCTCCTGCTGCGAGGCATCCGTGGGGTTCTCGCGCAGGTCGACGATGAGGTCCGCCGGCGGCCTGGTGCGCACGTCCGCGGCGACGCCGGCGATGGTCTTCAGACGCTGGATCGTGACGGACGGCTGCCGCGTGCGGGTCGGGGTGTATCCCGTCGCGTAGATCAGGACGTCGTCATGGAAGAAGGTGCGCAGCCACGCCTGCAGGCGCCACTGCGACGGACGGTCGGTGAGGATGATGACGCTCCACCGGTCCCGTTCCGACAGGGAGCGCCGGACGGCGTCCGGTGCGGCGGAGGATGCCGGCCCCGGTGTGCGCCGCCGCCACTGCCACAGCGCGTATCCGGCGGCCCGCCGGCG
>DATMTQ010000257.1:0-2141 GCA_035564095.1 Microbacterium sp.
CGCGGGCGTCCTCCTCCAGCCAGTCCGCCGGGCCGCCGACCCGGGCGATCCGGCGATGGCCGAGTGCGACGAGGTGCTCCACCGCAAGGGCCGCGGCATCCGCCTGCCGTTCCGCGCCCGGGCCCGAGTGCAGCGACGTCACCGGGACGCCGATCTCGCGCACCGCCATCGCCTCGAGGGTGCGCTCGTGCGCAGCGATGAGGATGACGCCGTCGACGCCCTGGGCGAGCAGGTGCTCCAGCGCCGCGTCGACGGATGCCTCATCCGACGCGTCCGCGTACGCGGTCGCCATCCACCGGCCCTCGGCGCGCGCCGCCGCCTCGAGCGCCGCGATGCCGACGGACGGCCCGTACAGGGTGGCATCCGACGCGATGACGCCGAGCGTCCGGCTGCGACTCGTGCCGAGCGCGCGCGCCGCGTTGTTGACGCGATAGCCCAGCGACTCCATCGCCTCGAGCACCCGCAGACGCGTCTCGTCCCGGATGCCGGGGTGCGCGTTGATGACCCGCGAGACCGTCTGCGTCGACACGCCCGCAGCCACGGCGACCTCGCGCACGCCGACGCGGGCGCTGCGCCGCCGGGTCGATGAGGAGTCCATAGAGCAACACGCTAGGCCACCGGCGGCTCGTCCGCCGAAGGCCGGGCGGGGTCGTCCGGCAGGCCGGCTCCCGACAGTGCGGCGACGACCAGCATGATGCTGCTCGCCCCGAGCACGCCGGCGGCGCCGGCCACCGCGGCGAGCGCGCCGACCGAGACCGGCAGCAGGGTCTGCCCGAGCCGGTTGGCGGCGAGGCGCATCGACATCGCGAGCCCCCGCGTGCCGGGCGGCGCGATCAGCGAGATCCAGGACATCGTGATCGGCTGGCAGATGCCCACGACGAATCCGTAGCCGGCGGCGAGTACGACGAGGGCGGGGCCGGGCAGCTCGAAGACGAAGCCCGCGAGCATGACGGCCGAGAGCAGGATGCTGCCCACGAGCAGCCGTCGCCGGCCGAGCCCTCGCGTCAGCCGGCCGAGGAACAGCCGCGAGACCATCGAGAAGCCCGACCGTGCGACGAGCATCACGCTGATCACGACCGCGGAGAAGCCGCGGTCCCGCCCGATCAGCGGCGCGTACGCGATGAAGATGTCGACGGATGCCAGCACGAGGCTTCCGGCGATCAGCGCGGGGGGAAGCCCGCGGGTGGCGAGCACGCCCCGGGCTGCGCGCAGCATCCCGTCACGCGCCGGCATCGCGGTGCGGTCCGGGCTGCGGATGAGCAGCGACACGACGAGCATGAGCACGGCGCAGCCGAGGGCGACGCCGAACACGAGGGTGACGGGAGGCAGGGCCGCCGTCCCTCCGGGCAGGATGAGCATGAGCGGGCCGATGGTCTGGCCGAGCGACACCGCGAAACCGTAGACGCCGAAGGCGGCATCCGACCGGTGCGCCGCCGAGACCGAGCCCACGTAGGACTGCTCGCCGAGCACCGTGAACATCTGCCCGCAGCCGAGCAGCACCGAGGCGGCCATCAGCAGCGGCAGCGATCCGCCGGTGAGCACGGCCAGGGCGGCGGCCGCCGCGACGGCGACCGATCCGATCACCATGCCCCGGCGTTCGCCGATGACGTCGGTGACCCGGCCGGCCGGCAGCGCGAGAAGGAGCGCGGGCAGCGCGTAGAACGCGGAGAGGGCGCCGAGGGACGCCGGCGAGCTGCCGAGCGCGAGCGCGGCGTACGACAGCGCCGGTCGCATGCCGAAGATGATGATCTGCATCAGGGCGGCGTGGACCAGCAGCAGGAGCAGTCCGCGACGCCCGGCGCGCATCAGCGACCGCGCCCTTGCGAGTCCATCCCGGCCGCGTGCAGCCGATGCCGCAGCACGGACGACTCCGCGAGCACGGCCCGCACGCCGAGGAGCGCCGGGGCCTTGGCCGCCCAGTCCCGCGATGACCCGGTGCCGTACTCCCGGCCGCCGATCACTACGAGCGGGGCACCGGCGGCCCGGTAGGCGTCGGCGGCGATCCGGTGGGCGCCGAACGCGGTGACGAGCACGGTGGATGCCGCGTCAGGCATGCGCGGTGATCTGCGCCGGCGGCACCGACGCGCTCGCCTCGATCCGGGCTGCGACCGCCGCGGCGAATCCGCCGGTCGACGCCGATC
>DATMTQ010000258.1:0-10364 GCA_035564095.1 Microbacterium sp.
GGGCAGGAAGTTGCAGGAGCCGACGAACGCGGCGACCTGTGCGGTGGCGGGGTGTTCGTAGATGTCTTTCGGGGTGCCGATCTGGGTCATGATCCCGTCGAACATGACGGCGATGCGGTCGGAGAGGGTGAGGGCTTCGTCTTGGTCGTGGGTGACGTACAGGGTGGTGATGCCGAGGTCGGCTTGGAGGCGTTTGAGCCAGGCGCGGGCTTGTTCGCGGAGTTTCGCGTCGAGGTTGGAGAGGGGTTCGTCCAGCAGCAGCACGGACGGGGAGTAGACCAGGGCGCGGGCCAGGGCGACGCGTTGCTGCTGTCCGCCGGAGAGTTGGTGCGGGTAGCGGTCCTGCAGGTGGGCGAGGCCGACCTTGTCGAGGGCGTCGTGGATGCGGGCGTCCTTGTCGGCGCGGCCGGTGCGGCGGATGTCGAGGGGGAAGGCGAGGTTTCTGCGGATGGTCATGTGCGGCCACAGCGCGTAGGACTGGAACACCATGCCGAGGTTTCGTTCCTCGGTGGGCACATACACCCGGTTGGCCCGGTCGACGAGGGTGCGCTCCCCGATCCGGATGGCCCCGTCGGTGGGGTCTTCCAGGCCGGCGATGCAGTTCAGGGTGGTGGACTTGCCGCACCCGGACGGGCCGAGCAGGGTGAAGAACTCGCCGTCCTGCACCTCGAAGTCGATGTCGTGCAGCACGGAGACGTCGGCGAACGTCTTGGCCAGGTGGGAGACACGGATCTCAGGCATCCTTCTTCTCTTTCATCAGGAGGTTCGCGGCACCGACCACGACGGCGGTGACGGCGATCTGGATGGTCGCCAAGGCCGCGACCGAGCCGGTGTTGCCCTGCACCCAGAGCTCGAGCATGGTGGTGCCGATCACGTTCGAGTTCGCCGACGACAAGAACAGCGCCGCCGAGTACTCCTTGAGCATCGTCACGAACACCAGCAGCATCGCGCCGGCGAACGCGGGCACGAGCAGGCGGCGCAGGATGCGGGCGAACACGCCCACCCAGTCCGCGCCGACCACGCGGCCGGCGTTGTCGAGCTCGGTCGCGATCTGCATCAGCGCCGGAGAGATCGACCCGAACGCGGTCGGCAGCGCGCGCAGCCCGAACGCGATCAGCACCGCGACCAGGGTGCCCTGGATGACGTTGCCGCCAGGGGCGATCGCGAACGCCCAGAAGAACCCGATGCCGACGATGATCCCGGGGATCGCCTGCGGCGCCAGAGCGAGGTACTCCGTGGCCCGGGCGAACCGGAATGTGGACCGTTTCGACACCACCACCGCCACCAGGGCCAAGGCGGACACGAGCACGGCACCTGCCACGGCGACCAGGATGCTGTTCCCGATCGACTGGATGTAGGACTGGTAGGTGAACACGTTCACGTAGTTCTGCACCGTGAGGGTCTGCAGCGGGTTCTGCAGCGGGGTGAAGATCAGGGTGAACGACCGCAGCACCAGCCCCAGGATCGGCAGCGCCGCCCCGAACACCACGTACACCACGATCAGCGCCGTCGCGACCCATTTCAGCCAGCCCAGCTCCAGGCGGCGCGGCCGCACGGCCTTGCCGCGCACCGACACGAACCGTTGCGCGTTGCGGAGCACCTTCGCCTGCACCGCGACCGTTCCCACCGTCACCGCCAGGATGATGGTCGATGCCGCGGCCAGCACCCCGTAATCGGGGCGGATCGAGGTCAGCCCGTGCGTGTACAGGAACGTGGAGAACAACTCGATCCGCACCGGGGTGCCGTACAACAACGGCACACTCAGCGTCTCGATCGACATGCTGAAGATCAGGATCGACGCGTACACGATCGGCGGCCGCAGCAACGGCACGATCACCTGGAACACGATCCGCCCCGGACCCGACCCGCACACCCGCGCCGCCGACTCCAAAGACGCATCCGACTTGCGCAGCGCGTTCGCGCAGAACACGTACGCGATCGGCGCCAGCCCCACCGCCTCCGTCACCGCCATCCCCGGGATCGAATAAAGGTTCCACGGCACGAACCCGATCACCCGCGCCACCTCGACGCTGATGAACCCGGCCGGCCCGTACAGGGCGATCCAGCCGAAGCCGAGCAGCAGCGACGAGATGAAGAACGGCCACTGCATCGACCCCGCCAGCACCCGCCCGAACGGCAACCTGGTCCGCACCACGAGCACAGCCATCGGGATCGCGAACAGCAGCGTCAGGAACGTCGTCAGCACCGCGAACAAGGCCGTGTTCCAGATCACCTGACCGAACCCGGCCTCCGCGAACAGCTTCACGTACGACTCGGCCGTGAACACCCCGGTCGCGTCGTACAACGGCTTCGAACGCACCGACTGGTACAGGATCGGCACGATCGGGGCGATCACGAACAACGCGACCACCACCAGCAGCGCGTACTGCACGACCCGGTCCCGCCCGACGCCGAAGACCCGCAGGTACTTCGGCGCCGGGAGAGCCTGCGATCGATCCACCGCCGCCTTCTCGGAGGCGCGGGTGAGAGTTGTCATGATGATTCAGTCCCGTTCTCGGATGTCGCAGGCGAGCGCACTCACTTGCCGAGCAGACCGTTCCACTTGTCGGTGAAGGCCTTGACCTCGGCGTCGGTCGTGACCTTGTAGGGCACGCGGATGATCGCCTTCTCGCCGACCTGGTCGACGATCTCCTGGTAGGTGTGGCGTCCCGCGACCTGCTTCACGCTGTCGCGGTACGACGTGAGACCGCCCTCGGCGACGGCGTTCTGCCCCTCCTCGGACAGCACGAAGTCGACGAAGAGCTTCGCCGTGTTGACGTTCGGCGCCTTCGGCGTGATGCCCAGGCCGCGGCCGAGCACGACGGTGCCGTCCGACGGGTAGACGAACGTGAAGATGCCGGTCGCCTTCTCCTCCTGCGGGAACGCGACCGCGCTCGAGATGAAGAACCCGGCGAGGTACTCGCCCGAGGTCACCTTGTCGACCTGCGTGCCCGACGACGACTCGGGACGCGCGGCCGGCAGGATCTTCTCCAGCGACGACCAGGCATCCGCGTTGCCCTGCACGAATCCGTTCGACACCGTGAACCCGAACGACCCCGACACGTCGCGCGTGGTGACCTTGCCCTTGAACTTGGCGGGATCCGCCGCGACGAGCTTCGCGAGATCCGCGATGCTCTTCGGCTCGCCGCCCAGCAGCGACGCGTTGTACGACATCCCCACCGGGTCGGTGGACATCGCGTAGACGCCCGGCATGAGCTGCGCGTAGTCGGGCAGCTTCGACAGCTCCGGCGACGTGTACGCCATCACCCGGCCGGGCTCGCTGTCGTACTTCGCCCACGCCTGCACGGCGTTCGTCGCGAGCAGATCGGCCGACGCGCTCCCGGTCGAGGTCTCGCTCAGCTGCTTCTGGAAGACCTCGTCGCTGTCCAGGTTGTTGGCCGAGATCTTCTTCACGAACGGGTACTTCTTCTGGAAGTCGCGGAAGATCGGCGCCCAGTTCTCCTGGTCGGTGTTCGAGTAGATCGTGAGGTCGCCGCCCTCCTTCTTGGCGGCGTCGACGATCTTGCCGTAGTCGGCCGGGTAGTAGCTCGGCCATGCCCCCGCGGCGATCTTGTTCTCGGGGGCCTTCGCCCCGCTGCTGCCGGAGCAGGCGCTGAGCGACAGCGCCAGACCCACCACCGCCGCGGACGCGACCGCGGTGACTGCGAACTTCTTCATTCCACTCCTCCTCGAGTGCTGCGGAGGCCTTCCTCCGCGTTGCTGTGCCAGTGACGGTACGGAACCGCACGAGGGGATGCCGGGTTCGGTAACTAACGGTCGGCTTCGGTAACTATTGGTCGCGGATCAGGTCGGATGCCGCCTGCCTAGACTCGTGGAATGCCCTCGATGTCCCTCCGTACGCAGCTCCTGCTGCTGCAGGCGACGATCGTGCTGCTCGCGACCGTGCTGACCGGTGCGATCGCGGCGTCGCTGCAGGCATCCGCCATCCGCGAGGCGTACAAGGACCGCCTCGTCGGGGTCGCCCAGTCGATGGCCCGGCTGCCCGCGGTGCAGAGCGCGCTGGAGAACCCGAATCCGTCGACGGTGGTGCAGCCGATCGCCGAGGTGATCCGCAAGGCGTCCGACGTGACGTACGTGGTGGTGACGGATGCCGCCGGCATCCGGCTGTCGCATCCGGACCCGGCGCGCATCGGCGAGAAGGTGTCGACGGACCCGTCCGTGCCGCTTTCGGGCAAGACCTACGTCGGCACGCAGCAGGGCACCCTCGGGGAATCGTGGCGGGTCAAGGTGCCGATCTTCCGCACCGGCACGAAGACGGTGATCGGAACCGTGTCGGTGGGCGAGCTGGAGTCCCAGCTCAGCGCGGACTTCCTGCGGACGGTGCCGCTGCTGCTGCTGGCGATGACGGGCTCCGCGGTCATCGGGGTGTTCGGTGCCGCCTGGGTGACCTCCGTCGTGCGCCGGCGGATCTTCCGCCTGGAGCCGGCGCAGATCGCCTCGCTCGTCGAACAGCAGGAGACCATGCTGCACCGCATCGACGAGGGGATCGTCACGGTGGATGCCGCCGGCACCATCACCCTGACGAACGACGCCGCCGCGCGCCTGCTGGGCGCGGACGACCTGGTCGGGCGCCGGGCCGACGAGGTGCTGGAGCCGACGCTGCGGGCCGTGCTGGAGCACGGCGAGCCGCAGGGCGAGCTGGTGCTCGTCGGCGAGCGGGTGCTCATCGCGCGCAGCACCGGCACCACCGTGGACGGAGCGCCGGTCGATGCCACCCTGCTGATCCGCGACCACACCGAGCTGCACTCGGCGCTGCGCGCGATGGACGGCGCGCAGTCGGCGACCGACGGCCTGCGTGCCCAGGCGCACGAGTTCGCCAACACCATGCATGTCGTGTCGTGGCTCCTCGAGTTCGGCGAGCGCGAGGAGGCGCTGGCCTACCTCGCCTCGGTGCGCGGCGGCGGCACGATCGCCGGGCGGGCGGTGGAGCTGCTCGGCGAACCCGAGCTGGCCGCTCTCGTCGCGGTCAAGACCGCACAGGCGCGCGAGCTGGGGATCGCCCTGGAGGTCGTGGACGCCACCGAGGGACGGGCCGCGATCCCGAGGGACCTGGCGCGGGACCTCGTCACCGTGGTCGGCAACGTCGTCGACAACGCGATGGAGGCGTGTGGCATGGGCGATCGCATCCGGGTGACCGCCGAGCTCGAGGAGGGCGAGGATGCCGGGGGCCTGGTGCGGCTGCTCATCGACGACGACGGACCGGGCGTCGCGGTCGCCGATCGGGAGCGGGTGTTCGTGTCCGGCGTGAGCACGAAGTCCGCCGGCGCCGGCGAGGGGCACGGCCGCGGCATCGGCCTCGCCCTGGTGTCGCGCATCGCGCAGCGGCGGGGCGGGCGCGCCGTGGTGGACGACTCGCCGCTCGGCGGCGCGCGCCTGCGGATCGAGCTGCCGCTGGCATCCGTCGCGAGACCGGCATCCTCCGCGGGGGCGCCGGCATGACGCTTTCGACCGTGATCGTCGAGGACGAGGCCGCCGTGGCCCGGCTGCACCGGCGGTTCCTCGAGTCGAACGGCACCTGCACGGTGGTGGGCGTCGCGGCGACGGGGCCCGCCGCGGTGGGGCTCATCGCACAGACCGAGCCCGACCTCGTACTGCTGGACGTGTACCTGCCGGGCATGTCCGGGCTCGACGTGCTGCGGGCGGTGCGCGCGGCCCGCCACCGTCAGCCCGAGTTCATCGCGGTCACCGCGGCGCGCGATTTCGCGAGCGTGCGGGATGCCCGTCTCGCCGGGGTGCGGCACTACCTCGTGAAGCCGTTCGCGCCGGCGGATCTCGCCGAGCGCGTCGCAGATGTCGCGCGCGAGCTGGATGCCACCGGCGACCGGGCCCTGGACCAGTCCGAGATCGACAACCTCATCCGCACGACCGCCGCGACACCCACACTGCCCAAGGGGCTGAGCGTGGAGACGCTCGCCGCCGTGCGCAACGCCGTCGGCGCGGCGCCGTGGTCGTCGGCAGCCGCCATCGGCGCCGTCGCGGGGATCTCCCGGGTCAGCGCGCGCCGGTACCTCGAGTACCTCACGGCCACCGGCACGGTGCTGCGCCGGCTGGACTACGCGACCAGCGGCCGGCCGGGCGCCCGCTACGGCCCGGTCTCTCCGACATGAGCGGGCGGCTACGCTGAGCAGGTGCGTCTCGGAGTCCTCGACATCGGATCGAACACCGTCCACCTGCTCGTCGCGGACGTCCACCCCGGTGGGAGGCCCCTCGCGACCACGAGCCGTCGGACCGTGCTGCGCCTCATGCGGTACCTCGAGCCCGACGGGTCGATCTCCGAAGAGGGCGTGCAGGCGCTGGTCTCTGCCGTCGCCGAGGCCCGGCAGGTGGCCGATGACGAGAACGTGGTCGAGCTGCTCGCGACCGCCACATCGGCGGTGCGCGAGGCGGCCAACGGCCCCGACGTGATCGCCCGCATCGAGGCCGCGCTCGGCCAGGGGCTGCAGGTGCTCGGCGGCGAGTCCGAGGCGCGGTACACGTTCCTCGCGGTGCGGCGCTGGTTCGGCTGGGCGGCCGGGCAGATCCTGCTGTTCGACATCGGCGGCGGCTCGCTCGAGCTCGCGGCGGGCGCGGACGAGCTTCCGGATGCCGCGGCATCCGTGCCGCTCGGCGCAGGCCGCATGACGGTGCAGTTCCTGCCCGGCGATCCGCCCGGCGAGGCCGCGGTGGAGATGCTCCGCGAGCACGCGCTGTCGCAGCTGATCCCGGTCGCGGAGACGTTCCTGGAGCTGCCCCGCCCAGACCACGTCGCGGGGTCGTCCAAGGCGATCCGGTCGCTCGCGAAGCTGGCGGGGTACCCTGCGCCCGGATGGAGCGGCAGCCAGCGGATGATGCTCCCCCGCAATTCGCTCGGCGCCTGGATCCCGCGGCTCGCCCGCATCCCGGCATCCTCCCGCCAGGAACTGCCCGGCATCACACCCGACCGCACGTTCCAGATCGTCGCCGGCGCGGTCGTGCTGCACACCGCGATGACCGCGATGCGCGTCGACGAGCTCGAGGTGTCGCCCTGGGCCCTGCGCGAGGGCGTGCTGCTGCGCTACATCGAGTCCCTCGCCTGGAGCGCCCCCGCACCCTGACTCCCCGCCCGGCTCCCCCGTAGCGTTGGCCGCGAACCCGCACAGAAATACGCGAACCTGCACCGGAATACGCCTGGAGGCGCTATTTCGATGCGGGCTCGCGTATTCGGATGTAGGTTCGCGGAGCTGGTGCGGCCTGTGCGGGTCAGACGCGCTCAGGGAGGGCGAGGTGCTCGCGGACGACCCCGGCCAGGCGGGCGGCGACCGTGTTCGCGGTTTCGGCGTCGGATGCCTCGACCATCACGCGCACCACGGGCTCCGTGCCCGACGCGCGCAGCAGCACGCGCCCCTCGTCGCCGAGCGCCGCCTCTTCCGCGGCGACGGCCGCGGCGACGGCGGGGTGGTCGACGCCTTCGCGGTCCACGCCGCGCACGTTGACGAGCACCTGCGGGTACACGGTCATGATGGACGCCAGTTCGGCGAGCGTCTTCTTCTGCCGGGCCATCTCGGCGAGCAGATGCAGGCCGGTGAGCACCCCGTCGCCGGTGGTGGCGTACTCGCGCATGATGACGTGCCCGGACTGCTCGCCGCCGAGGGCGTAGCCGCCCTCGTTCATGCGCTCGAGCACGTAGCGGTCGCCCACGGCGGTCTGCTCGACCCGGATGCCCTGCGCGGCCATGGCCCGGTGCAGACCGAGGTTGCTCATCACCGTCGCGACCAGGGTGTCGTCGTCGAGGTGCCCGCGGTCCTTCATCGAGACCGCGAGGATCGCCATGATCTGGTCGCCGTCGACGATGTTGCCGTCGGCGTCCACCGCGAGGCAGCGGTCCGCGTCGCCGTCATGGGCGATGCCGACGTCAGCGCCGACGCGCACGACGTGCTCGGCCAGCGACGCGAGGTGCGTCGAGCCGACGCCGTCGTTGATGTTCAGGCCGTCCGGGTCCGCGCCGATGACGGTGACCCGGGCGCCGGCATCCCGGAACGTCTCGGGTGAGACGCCGGCCGCGGCGCCGTGGGCGCAGTCGAGCACGACGTGGATGCCGTCGAGGCTGTGCGGCAGCGACTGCAGCAGGTGAACGACGTAGCGGTCCTCGGCATCCGCGAATCGGCGCACGCGTCCGACGTCGGCGCCGGTGGGGCGCAGCTTGGGGCCCGCCATGGCTGCTTCGATGCGCTGCTCGACGACGTCGGGCAGCTTCACGCCGCCCCGGGCGAAGATCTTGATTCCGTTGTCGGGGGCCGGGTTGTGGGATGCCGAGACCATCACGCCGAAGTCGGCGTCCATCGAACCCACCAGGAACGCGGCCGCGGGCGTCGGCAGCACACCGGCATCCAGCACGTCGACTCCGGATGAGGCGAGACCGGCTTCGACGGCGGCCGACAGGAACTCTCCGGACACGCGGGGATCACGGGCGACGACAGCGGTGATCCGCTTGCCGGCTGCGCGGCGCGCGTCCGCAGTACGGCCCTGGCCCAGGACGACGGCAGTCGCCTGGGCCAGGGTGAGCGCGACGTCGGCGGTGAGGGGGCCGTTGGCCAGCCCCCGCACCCCGTCCGTACCGAACAGTGCCATGAATGGACTGTACGGTTTAGCGCTTCGAGTACTGCGGAGCCTTGCGGGCCTTCTTGAGACCGGCCTTCTTGCGCTCCTTGACGCGAGCGTCGCGCGAGAGGAAGCCGGCCTTCTTGAGGGTCGGGCGGTTGTTCTCGACGTCGATCTCGTTCAGCGCGCGGGCGATGCCGAGGCGCAGCGCACCGGCCTGGCCCGAGGGGCCGCCGCCGTGGATGCGGGCGATGACGTCGTACGCGCCGGTGAGGCTGAGCACGGTGAACGGGTCGGTGACCAGCTGCTGGTGCAGCTTGTTCGGGAAGTAGTCCTCGAACGTGCGGCCGTTGATCGTGATCGTGCCGGAGCCCGGGATCAGGCGCACGCGGGCGATGGCCTGCTTGCGACGGCCGACAGCGGCGCCGGGCACGCTGAGGACGGGACGATCGACGACCGCGTCGGCCGCCTGGTCGGCCGGCGTCTCGGTGGAGTAGTTGCTGAGTTCTTCGGTGTTCGCCACGAGTGTGTCCTTCTTCTGGGCGGCGCTTACTGGGCGACCTGGTCGAACGAGTACGGCTTCGGCTGCTGAGCGGCGTGCGGGTGCTCGGCACCGGCGTACACCTTCAGCTTCGACAGCTGCTGGCGGCCCAGGCTGTTCTTGGGGAGCATGCCGCGGATGGCCTTCTCGACCGCGCGAACGGGGTTCTTCTCGAGCAGCTCGGAGTACGAGACGGACTTGAGGCCGCCCGGGTAGCCGGAGTGACGGTAGGCCATCTTCTTCTCGAGCTTCTGGCCGGTGAGGGCCACCTTCGCCGCGTTGACGACGACGACGAAGTCGCCGGTGTCGATGTGGTTCGCGAAGGTCGGCTTGTGCTTGCCGCGGAGGAGGGCGGCGGCGTGCGAGGCCAGACGCCCGAGGACGACGTCGGTCGCGTCGATGACCAGCCACTCGCGCTGGACTTCGCCAGCCTTGGGGGTGTAAGTGCGCGTCACAGTAGTGCTGCTTTCTTGTCGAACGGAGAGGTTCGTGAATCCCACTCCGGGGTGGTTGCAAGGTTCGGTCGCCCGTCGAGGGCGAAGCCCGAGACGAAACGCACCGAACCCACCAACAGGCCAGTGGAGGGCTCACGTTCGTGGTACCGGCCAGCAGGGCACAGGCACCAAAGAGAAAGCTTACGGCATTGCGGATGCCACGCCAAACCGGGCTCCCCGGGGTCCGTCCAGAGTGCCCGGCTAGGTTGGGGACCATGCAGGAAGGCGAAGCAGACCGATCCGTGCGCCCGGCGCTGCGCCGCGATCGGCGAGAGCGTTCCGGCCGCGACGCCGGCGGAGATGCGACCGGTGCGCGACTGAAGGTCGGGTCGCTGTTCGGCGCGGCCGAGCCCTCCCCCGCGGCATCCGGAGAGCAGGACGGCGACGCCCCCACTCTGCTCGTGGTGTGCACGGGGAACATCTGCCGGTCGCCTCTCGGCGAGCTGCTGCTGCGCGACCGGCTGGCGCCGCTCGGCGTGCACGTGCACAGCGCCGGCACGCACGCCCTCGTGGGCTTTGCGATGCAGACGCAGTCGCAGCGGATCGCGCTCGAGCACGGCGTCTCGCCGCAGGATGCCGCCTCCCACCGCGCGCGTCAGGTGACGGAGCCCATGCTGCGGCGCGCGGACCTCACCCTCACGATGACCCGTTCGCAGCGCCGGGGCGTCGTCGAGAAGGCGCCGCGCGCACTGCGGCGGGCCTTTCCGGTGCGCGAGTTCGCGGCGCTGGCCGAACTCGTGCCCGACGTCGAC
>DATMTQ010000259.1:0-7517 GCA_035564095.1 Microbacterium sp.
GTTCATCTCGCTCGAGGTCGTCAAGCACCTGCACGGGCGCACGATCAAGCGCGTGTCGCGCCCGTCCGCGGCATCCCCGGCGACCGGGTCGCCGAAGGTGCACGCAGCACAGGCCGCCGAGCTGATGCGCGAGGCGCTGACGCTCTGACCCGCTGATCGCACAACGACTGATCGCGCGACCCCGTCCGGCTCCGGCCGGCGGGGTCGTGCCGCGTCAGCGGGTGACGGACGCCGTGTCGGCGGTGAGGTGCGCAGCGCGCAGTCGTCCGAGGACGATGTCGCGCAGCTGCTCGGGGGCGGCCTCCCGGCACGACCGGGCCAGCACCTCCGTCAGCGTGCGCGACACGAGCGCCTCATCGCGGCATCCCGGGCAGTTGTCCAGATGCTCGCGGATGTCGGCCTGCTCGGTTCTGCACACCTCGTTGCGAAGATATTCCTCGAGGTCGCGCCTCGTCTTCTCGCAGCCGCAGTCACTCATTTCCTGCTCCTTGTCGCGGCGGTGTCGATGCCGCGCTCCTTTGCATAATCGGCGAGCAGGTCACGCAGCATCCGCCTGCCACGGTGCAGGCGGCTCATGACCGTGCCGATCGGGGTCTTCATGATGTCGGCGATCTCCTGGTAGGCGAAACCCTCGACGTCGGCGAGGTACACCGCCAGCCGGAAGTCCTCCGGGACAGCCTGCAGGGCGTCCTTGACGGCGGATGCCGGCATCCGGTCGATCGCCTCGGCTTCCGCCGAGCGCGTGCTCGACGACGTGGTCGACTCGGCGCCGCCGAGCTGCCAGTCCTCGAGGTCGTCGATGGCGCTCTGGTAGGGCTCCCGCTGCTTCTTGCGGTAGATGTTGATGTACGTGTTCGTGAGGATCCGGTACAGCCACGCCTTGAGGTTCGTGCCCTGCTTGAACGTGCTCCAGGACGCGAACGCCTTCACGAACGTCTCCTGCACGAGATCCGCCGCGTCGGCGGGGTTGCGCGTCATCCGCATCGCCGCCGCGTAGAGCTGATCCATGAAGGGCAGAGCCTGCTCTTCGAACTGTGTGCGCGCGTCCGCTGCCGCGTCGTATGCGGGTGTGGCCTGCTCTTCCATCATCCGCCAGTCTACGGGCGCGGCACGGGGCGGCCGCAGCGCATGCGCGGGGACCTGGGGGTCCGCACGCTGTTCCAGGGTGGCGATCATTCGGCTCCTTGAGAGGTTTCAGTAAGGTAGAACCCGATGACGGTCCATCAGTATTCCCCCCACGCCGCGCGAATCGCCGGCGCCTGGTCCGCCCCTGCCGCGACAGGCCCCCTGCAGGCGACCGTGACGGTGCCGGGTTCCAAGTCCCTGACCAACCGCGAGCTGATCCTCTCGGCTCTCGCGGACGGTCCCAGTCGTCTGCGCGCGCCGCTGCACTCCGACGACTCGGCCCGCATGGTCGACGCGCTGCGCACGCTCGGCGTGCAGGTCGAGGAGGAGCTCGGCGAGGGCGATTACGGTCCTGACCTGCGCATCCAGCCCGTCACCCCGTTCACGGACGGCGGCACGATCGATTGCGGCCAGGCCGGCACCGTCATGCGGTTCGTCGCCGCGACCGCCGGATTCGCGCGGGGCGACGTGACCCTCACCGCGCATGCGAGCGCGCTGCACCGGCCGATGGGCCAGATGATCAAGGCGCTGCGCGACATCGGCGTGGACATCGACGACGGCGGCCACTGGGCGCTGCCGTTCACCGTGCGCGGTCGCGGCCACGTGCGCGGCGGCGAGATCGCGATCGATGCGAGCGCGTCGAGCCAGTTCGTGTCGGGTCTGCTGCTGGCGGCCCCGCGCTTCGACGTCGGCCTGCACCTCAAGCACGTCGGCACCCGGGTGCCGTCCCTGCCGCACATCGACATGACCATCGACACGCTCGCCCATCGCGGCGTGCAGGTGGAACGCCCGAGCGCCACCGAGTGGATCGTGCCGTCGGGAACGCTGCGCGGCAAGGACGTCGCCATCGAGCCCGACCTGTCCAACGCCGCGCCGTTCCTGGCTGCCGCGATGATCGCCGGCGGACAGGTCTCGGTCACCGGGTGGCCCGCGCACTCCACGCAGCCGGGCGCGCTGCTGCCCGACATCCTGCAGGAGATGGGCGCACGCACGACCCGTCGCGGACGGGCGATGACGGTGAGCGCGCATTCCGGCATCAAGGGCGTCACCCTCGATCTGTCGGCCGCAAGCGAGCTGACCCCGACGCTGTTCGCGCTGGCCGCGTTCGCCGACGGCCCGAGCACGTTCCACGGCATCGGGCACATCCGCGGCCATGAGACCGACCGCATCGCCGCCCTGGTGAACAACCTGCGCGCACTCGGCGGCGAGGCCGAGGAGCTCGAGGACGGCATGCGCATCGTGCCGCGTCCGCTGCGCGGCGGCCTGTGGCGCGCGCACCACGATCACCGCATCGCCACGACCGGCGCGATGATGGGGCTCGCGGTGCCGGGCGTGGAGGTCGACGACATCGGCACGACCGCCAAGACGATGCCGGAGTTCCCGGAGCTGTGGCGGCGCATGCTGGGCGATCGGTCCGGGGATGCCGCGGCCTGAGCAGCGCACGCCATGAGCTGGCTCGACGATCCCGACGACGACGAACCCGAATTCGACGAGTCCGACATCCGGGTCCGGCCGAACCCCAAGGCGAACCGGCCGCGCACCAAGCGGCGTCCAGCTCATGCCGACGCGCACGTCGCGCGTGTGCTGGGCGTCGACCGGGGCCGCTACACGGTGCTCGTGGATGAGGACTCCCCCGCGGAGCACGCGGTGACGGCGACCCGGGCCCGCGAGCTGCGCCGGCAGCCCATCGTCACGGGCGACCGCGCCCGCGTCGTGGGAGACGTGTCCGGGGATGCCGGCACCCTCGCGCGCATCGTCGGGATCGAGGAGCGCACCACGCTGCTGCGGCGCAGCGCCGACGACACCGACCAGGTGGAGCGGGTGATCGTCGCCAATGCGGACCAGATGCTGATCGTGGTCGCCGCGGCCGACCCGGAGCCGCGCGCACGGCTCGTCGACCGCTATCTCGTCGCGGCGCTGGATGCCGGCATCCGCCCCCTGCTCGTGGTGACCAAGACCGACCTGGCCGACCCCGCCGAGTTCCTGCGGCATTTCGACGGGCTCGACCTGCGCGTGTTCACGAGCGCACGCGGCGCGATGCCGACCACCGAGATCGGCGCGGCACTGGTCGGACACGCCACGGTGTTCGTGGGGCACTCCGGCGTGGGCAAGTCCACCCTGGTGAACGCGCTCGTGCCGTCGGCGGACCGCGCGACCGGCCACGTGAACGAGGTGACCGGCCGCGGACGGCACACGTCCAGTTCGACGGTGTCGCTGCGCTACCGGGAGGATGCCGGCAGCGGCTGGGTCATCGACACCCCAGGGGTGCGCTCCTTCGGTCTGGGCCATGTCGACCCCGACCACATCCTCGCCGCCTACACCGACCTCGCCGAGATCGCGGAGGACTGCCCGCGCGGCTGCACGCACCTGCCGGACGCGCCGGACTGCGCGATCATCGAGGCCGTCGCCGCCGGCGAGCTGGGCGACACGGGCGCCGGGCGGCTCGACTCGCTGCAGAGGCTGCTGACGACCTTCGCGGACCGGGACCGGTAGGCAACGCGGGTCCGGCACGCCGTAGGCTGGATCCCATGGCCACGCTGCAGCCCGGAGACCTCGCACCCGACTTCACCCTCGCCGACCAGGACGGCTCGCCCGTCTCGCTCCGCGACCTGCGCGGCACGCGCGCCGTGCTCTACTTCTACCCCGCCGCGATGACGCCCGGCTGCACCACCGAGGCGTGCGATTTCCGCGACAGCCTGGCATCCCTCACCGGTGCCGGCTACTCGGTGCTGGGGATCTCGCGCGACAGCGAGGCCAAGCTCCGCGAGTTCCGGGAGCGGGATGCCCTCACCTTCCCGCTGCTGAGCGACCCCGACCACGCGGTGCACGACGCGTACGGCGCGTGGGGCGAGAAGATGAACTACGGCAAGAAGATCGAGGGCGTGCTGCGCTCGACCTTCGTCGTCGACGAGGACGGCCGCATCGCGCACGCCCTGTACAACGTCAAGGCCACCGGCCACGTCGCGCGCGTGCGCAAGCTCGTCGGACTCGACTGAGCTCGCGCGGGCCGCGGGTCAGGGCCGGTGGGATGCCCCGGCCTGCCGCACCGCCAGCACGAGCACGACGAAGCCGGCGATCGCCGGCACGGCGAGCACGATTCCGATCAGCGGCTCGGCGTAGGCGCCGGACACCGCGCCCAGCGCGATCGCGAGGATCATCAGCTGGGTGACGATGCCGCCCGAGCGGCCCCAGGACGCGCCGCGCCACGTGGCCCCGGCGAACGCCCCGACGGCGGCCGCGCCGAGCACCGTGAGCACGATGAGCGCGATGCCGCTGACCACGTCGCGGACGTCGCCGACCGCCAGATCGACGACCTGCACCCCGGCGAGGACGAGCAGGCCGACGCACTCCACCGCGAGGATGATCGCGCCGACGCGGGCGACGACGCCCTGCGGACGGGTGGGCTCCTGGGGCATCCCCGGTCTCCTTCGGGATCGCGGACCGCCGCTCGTGCGGATCGTCCGATGGGCTGGGCGAGCGTTCAGCAACCTCCCCAGAAACGCCGCCGTCCAAACCTTGATTCGGATGCAGAGCTATGAAACCATTGGAAAGTTGTGTGCTCCCACAGTGGCGTGGGGCGAGCTTCCGCTCGCGCACCATTCAGGATAGCGTCCCGCTCTTCTGAGACTGATTGACACGACCACCCGAACCCAAGGAGCACCCGCATGGATTGGCGCGACAAGGCCGCCTGCCTTACTGTCGACCCCGAACTGTTCTTCCCGGTGGGCAATACCGGCCCTGCCGTCGACCAGATCGAGAAGGCGAAGGCCGTCTGCGCCCGGTGCACCGTCACCGAGATCTGCCTGCAGTACGCGCTGGAGACCGGCCAGGACTCGGGAGTCTGGGGCGGCCTGTCCGAAGACGAGCGCCGCGCCCTCAAGCGTCGCGCCGCCCGCGCGCGCCGCGCCTCCTGAGCTTCGCTCACACGCCCCGGTCGATGTAGCGCAACGGGACGTCGATCGTCACCTCGGTGCCCTCTCCGGGCGCCGTGTGCCAGTCGATCGTGCCGCCGAGCTCGCCCTGGATGAGCGTGCGCACGATCTGCGTGCCGAGACCCCGCCCCACCTGTCCTTCGGGCAGGCCCGACCCGGTGTCGCGCACGCGCACCTCGAGGCGCTGCTCGCTGCGCTCCGCGATGATCTCGACCTCGCCCTCGCGACCGGCGAGGCCGTGCTCGACGGCGTTGGTCACGAGCTCCGTGAGCGCCAGCGCCAGCGGCGTGGCGTACTCGCTCGGCAGCGTGCCGAAGCGTCCGGACGTGCGGGTCTGCGCGCGCGTGTTGGCGCCGGCGGCGACCTCGGCGACGAGCTTGAGCACGCGGTCGAAGACGTCGTCGAAATCGACCGTCTGGGCAAGGCCGCCGGAGAGGGTGTCATGCACCACTGCGATCGCCGAGACCCGCCGCATGGCCTGCGTGAGATTGTCGCGGGCCTCCTCGGACGGCGTGCGCCGCGCCTGGATGCGCAGCAGCGACGCCACCGTCTGCAGGTTGTTCTTCACCCGGTGGTGGATCTCGCGGATGGTGGCATCCTTCGTGATCAGCTCCTGCTCCTGGTGCCGCATCTCGGTGACGTCGCGGCACAGCACGATCGCGCCGATGCGGTGGCCGTGGTCGCGCAGCGGGATCGTGCGCAGCGAGACGGTGACGCCGCGGGCCTCCACATCGGTGCGCCACGGCGCGCGACCGGCGACCACCACCGGCAGCGACTCGTCGAACTGGTGCTTCTCGGGCAGGATGCCGGTGACCACTTCGACGAGCGACTCCCCCTCGAGCTCGTCCTCGAAGCCGAGACGGTTGAACGCGGACAGCGCGTTCGGACTCGCGAACGTCGTGATGCCGTCCACGTCGAGGCGGATCAGCCCGTCGGCCGCGCGCGGTGCGCCGCGGCGGGGGCCCGTGGGCGCGGAGAGGTCGGGGAAGTCGCCCGAGGCGATCATGCCGAACAGATCGTCGCCGCAGTCGTTGAACGTGATCTGCTGGCGTGACGGCGTGCGCGCCTCGCCGAGGTTCGTGTGCCGGGTCAGCACGCCGATCGCGGCGGGCTGCTCGCCGGAGCGCACCGGCTCGCGCACGATCGGCACCGCGCGTACGCGCGTGGGGGTCTCCTCGAACCAGTCCGGCGACGCGGAATCGACGATCTGACCGGTGCTGAAGGCCTCCCGCACCTGGGTGCGCCACTGCGGCCGCACGCGGTCGCCGACGATGTCGCGATAGAAGAGGGTCGCGGCGCTGGACGGGCGCGTGTGCGCGACGGCGATGAACGAGTCGTCGGGCGTGGGCACCCAGATGACGATGTCGGCGAAGGCCAGGTCGCTCAGCAGCTGACCGTCGCCGGCGAGTCGATGCAGCCACTCGACCTCGGCCTCACTGGAGCGGCCCTGGGCGTAGACGAGTTCGCTGAGTGTCGACACGCACTCAGCCTACGGGACGCGTGCCCGCCCGCCCGGTGCGCGGGTGACGCTGCGTGACCACCCGGACCGGCGGCTCCGCTTGCGTCGGAAGGGCGTCGCCGACGAACCGGCGGATGCCCCCGACGAGTGCGGATCGGGGCGCGGCATCCGCGATCGGACGGGCCGTCAGCACCGCGGCGTCCGCGGCGCGCGCGTCGTGCGGCACGAACCACACGTCCGTGGCGCCCGCGAAGCGCTCCAGCGTGCGGCGGATCTGCCCGCGCCCGTCCGGCCCGAGGGCCCCGGGCCGGAGCCGGTTCGCGATCACCGCCACCGGGGTCTGTCCCGCGACGGTGCGCATCTCGGCGGCCACCCGCAGGAAGCGCGCCACGCCGAGCGGATCCGCCGCCACGACGGCGACGACGAGATCGGCGGCAGCGAGCGCGGCCAGGGTCGCCGCATTCCGCCGCGGACCGCCGCTCACGTCGCTCACGATCTCCTCGTCGCGCTCGATCGACCAGGAGACGTCGACGACCGTGTCGTCGGCCCAGGCGCGGCAGGCCTCGAGCGCGGATGCGACCCGCAGCTCGGTCAGCTCCGGCCAGCGGGACGCCCGGTTGATGCCGGGGAGCACCGAGATCTGGCCGGTCCCCGCCGCGAGCCGGATGCTGATGCGGTCGAGCTCGCGCTCATCCAGCAGCCCTCGCTCGGCCTGACGGCACGCCGCGGCGAACCCCGGGCCCTCCTCTGCGATGCCGAGCAGCATCGCGAGCGACGGGGCGTGGGTGTCGGCGTCGACGAGAGCTGCGTCCCGGCCGCCGCGGCTCAGCTCGACGGCCAATTCCGTCGCGATCGTGGTGCGCCCGGGCGATCCGGCCGCGCCCCAGACGGCGATCACGCGACCGGCGCGGGGCTCGTTCGCGGGCGGAGCGCTCGGCGCGCGGGTGAGCGCGTCGCCGATCGCCCAGGCATCCGCGTCGAGCGGCAGCGGCGCCACCGTG
>DATMTQ010000260.1:0-4207 GCA_035564095.1 Microbacterium sp.
CTGCGCGAGGCCGCCGAGGCGGCGGTCGCCGCGACCGGCGCCGACACGCTGCGCACGCGTCTGGCGGGCGCGATCAGCTGCGTCTCCGCGCGCCGCGGTCTCGTGCCGCTCGACACCGACGCCGACGACGTCATCGACCCGTACCGGCGCTCCGCCGAGGTCTACGACGAATCGGCCGCGCAGCTGCTGCCCGCGATCGACGAGGTCATCCGCGTGGTGAGCGCGGTGCTTCCCGCACCGCGCTCCTGACGCCGCGCCCTCCCGGCGGCCGCCCGCTCAGATGGCCGTGCGCGGCACCGGCTCGGGTTCCATGATGTCGGGTACCGACTCCTCGGGCATCGGCTCGTCGCGGAAGTAGTCTCCGTGGTACTGGTAGCCGTAGTAGGCGGCACCGGCTCCGCGGCGCGGCACGCGGTTCAGCACGACCCCGAGCGTGCGGGCGCCGGCGCGCTGCACATTGCCGAGCGCCTTCTCGAGCATCTCATGCGTGGTCTTTCCCGCCGAGGCGACCACGATGACGCCGTCGGCGCTGTGGCCGAGCACGGCGGCGTCGGTGACGGGGATGAGCGGCGGCGCGTCGATGATGACGATCGCCTCGCGGGCGATGGAGTGCACGAGCTCGCGCATCCGCTCCGATCCGAGCACCTCGCTCGGGTTCGGCGGGATCTTGCCGGCGCCGATCACCAGCAGGTTCGAGGAGCCGCGCACCCGCTGCACCACGTCCGTCACCTCGGCGCGCCCGGCGAGCACATCGGTGAGGCCGGCGCCTCCGGCGAGGCCGAAGATCGAACCGACCATCGGGCGCCGCAGGTCGCCGTCGATGAGCACGACGTGCTCCCCGTTGGATGCCAGCACGACGGCGAGGTTCGACGCGACGGTGCTCTTGCCGTCACCGGGCAGCGGGCTCGAGACGACCAGCACGCGTGGCGGGTTATCGACGTCGAGGAACTGGATGTTGGTGCGCAGCTCCCGCAGGGCCTCCGCGACGGAGAACAGATGGGCGTTCCGGCTGCCCACGGAGTTTCCGCCGTCGAACGGGATCAGCCGGGTCTCGGCGGTGAAGGTCTTCTCCATCGGGATGGTGCCCACCACAGCCACGCCGGTCTCGCGCTCCACGCGCTCGACCGAGCGGATCCGGCGGTCGAGGCGATGGCGCAGCAGAGCGTAGGCGAAGGCGATCGCAAGTCCCACGAGCACACCGAGCGCGAGCGCCAGCTTGACGTTGGGCGACGAGGGAGCCGTGGGAAGCCGCGCCGAGTCGATGGGCTGCAGGAAGGTCGCGCCCTGCTTGTCCTGGTTGCCGCTCTCCAGCTTGTTCACCTCGAGCGCCATGCCGCGCACCCACGCCTCGGCGATGTCGCGCGCCTGCATCGGGCTGCCCGCGTCGGCGGTCACGCTGATCGACAGCGTGTTGAGCGGGTTGGTGACCGTGATCGTGTTCACGAGCGTGTCGGGCGACGCGTCGAGCTTGAGCTCGGCGATCACGCGCTCGGCGACGGCGCGCGAGGACCCGAGATCGACGTACGTCTTCACGCGCGACTGGGCGAGCGTGTTCCCCGCCACTGCGGTGCCGACGTCCGTGGTGGGCTTGGATTGCACCACGGCGCTCGCATCCGCCGAGTACACCTTCGTCTGGAACAGCGTCCATCCGAAGCTGAGGACCACGCCGACGAGCACGATCACCAGCATCCCCACCCAGTGCGCCCGAAACAGCCGCAGGTAGTCGCGCAGTTCCATTCCGCCCCCTTCATGCACGTGGATCACCCGAACCACGCATCTGCCAATTCTCTCCGCGATGCCGCGGACTGATCAGGACCCGCCGAACAGCTGCCCGCAGCTCGACGCGATCGTCACCTTCGTGTCCCGCGCCGTCGGCGAGTGCCGCAGCTCGAGCGGGCCGAGCTTCCCGTCCGGGAGCTTGACCGTGTACGACACCGTGACCGTCTTGCCCTGCGGCACGAACACGGTGTGGCTGACGGCGGTGTTCTTGTCCTCGACGCCGCGGCGCTCCCAGTCGGAGACGTCGCCCTTCGCGGGTACCGTCCGCACGATCTTCGCGCCCGGGGGTGCGAACGACACGACGTCCAGGATCATCGTGGTGCGCGGCAGCCCGAACCGCCAGTTGCGCCCGCCGAGCGTGTAGTTGCTCAGGATCGAATCCGGGATCGAGTTGTGCAGCGTCATCGTCTCGGTGAGCGTGCGCGCCTGCGCGTCGCACTGCGCCGTGATCGTGGAGGTGAGGTGGTACTCGAGCTTGCCCACCGAGGAGTCGTTGAGGTACATGCCCAGCTGCGTCGTCTTCGCGACACTCGTCTGCAGTGCTCCGTCGAGACCGAGCTGCACCGCGAGCGCCTGCGCCTTCGGGTCGGTGAAGTTGAGGTAGATCCGCTGCTCCTGTGCCGACGTCGTGAGTGCGTCGAGCATCTTGATCGGGTCCCAGGCCGTCGACGTCAGGTGGTCGAACACGCGCTTGGACACGTCGGCGAAGAAGGCATCCGACTCGGCTCCGATCGGGTACCGCTCGTACGCGTCGCTGAGCAGCAGCTTGACCGCATTGGCCGAGGTCACCTTCTCGCCGGTGGCGAGCGTGACCGGCCCGGTGACCGCGAGCAGGTGCGACAGCACGACCGGGTCGACGGAGATCACGCCGTCGAAGTTCTGCCCCGAGGAGTGCTTCCACAGGTCCTGCAGCAGCCGCGCCGTGGTCGGGAAGTCCGGCGTCATCGTGTAGTTCGCCTCGTACTTCGGGAAGGACGAGAAGTAGAGCTTGGTGACGGCATCCGGCAGCTTCGTGAACTGCGTTCCGGCGGTGCCGTCGGCGACGAAGGTGGCGGTGCCCGCCTGACCGGCCTCCTGGAATCGACCGTTGTCGACGGTCATGATCATGCTGGCGGCCGGGTTGCCGCCGGTGGCGCGGATCTCGGCGTTGTTCTGGAAGATCAGCAGATAGCTCTTCTTGCCGTCGCCGCCGATGATGTCGAGCAGGGCCGGCAGGTACTTCTGCACGGATTCCAGCGTGGGCGTGGTCGACTCGATCAGCGACGTGACCTGCTGCACGGGCTTGGCGACGACCGGCATGAGGGATGCCTGGTCGATCGGGGCGATCTGCCCCTCCGCCGCCCGGAACGCGTTCGTGATGTCCGGGATGGCGTCCTGCGCCTTGCGGAACGGCGCGAGGTTGAGACCGCCGCTCTTGAGGGAGAACCTGTCGCCGTTCAGGCTCGACACGACCTCCAGCCCCGGCGGCAGGGCGTTCTCGGCCAGGATGTCGACCGCCCGGGTGACGCGGCGCACCGCGTCGACGTTCTGGCCGACCATCGGCACGCTCGCGGCCACTCCCCAGAGCGGACCGTCGACGATCTGCACTGCCGTCTCGACATGGCCGGTGATCTGGTCGGCCGTCGCGGCGACCTTCTTCTGATCGCCGGTCTTCACGTCGGCGGCGAGAGCGCTGATCCCCACCTGCGCCTGCTGAAGCGAGGCCTTGACCTGGCTGACCTCGTGCATGAAGCGGACGCCCGCGATTCCGGCGCCGACCAGCAGCACGAGCACGACGGCCCCGACGCCGATCCAGATCGCCCGGCGCCGGCGGCGACGCGCGAGGCGGTCGTCCTGCGAGCGGTGCCGACCGCCCTGCGAATGGTGCGGCGTCGAGCGCGACGAGGAACGGGGCGACCGCACGGATGCCGCGCGGTCGCTCTCGGCGGCATCCCACAAACCCAGGGGCTTGTCGAAGGGGCCGGCACCGCGGGGCGCGTCGGGCGTCTCGGGCGGGATGTCGGCTGGCACGCGAATCATCTTAACCGCGCGCGACCGGACACCCCCTGAGGGCGCGTCGGTTCCTGGGGAATGTCCCCTCGTCGGCTATGATGTTCCGCAGTGCGTGCACGCGTGGGGTCGGTCCTCGGGACACCGGCCGTCAGTGCGATCGGACGGGGGGAGGACGAGCAGCGCTATGGCGATCGATGAGTTCATCGGGACGCAGCCGTCAGGCGCGACCGACCGCTCACGCCCCAGCATGGAGCACGTCCGCCCCGCCGATTCATCCCGGCCCGGAGGCGGCACTCCGTGGCGTCGCAGCTACGACCGACGCCTCGCGGTCACCGACTTCGTCGTGCTCGTCTGCGTGGTCTTCGGCGCCCAGCTCACCTGGCTGGGGCTGGACAAGGCGGTCGCGGCTCCGTCGGGAGTCGGCGTCAGCACGTTC
>DATMTQ010000261.1:0-21550 GCA_035564095.1 Microbacterium sp.
CCGGCCCCCCGCGCCGCGGCCGAGCGCGTGGCGCGCCGCCCGCCCGTCGTGGAGCGCCCCCGCGCCGTGTGCCCGAACTGCTTCGTCGAGATCCCGCCGACGGGCGTATGCGGCATCTGCGGCGAGGCCGTCGCGGGCTGAGGCGCACCGCAGCCGCCGGCCGGCCGAGCGGCGGGGAATCACAGGTCGTTGAGCGAGGCCGCGCGGAGCGCGCCCGAGTCGAAACGCACGACACGTCACCGACGTCAGGCGGCGCGCCCGTAGTCGTAGCGGCGCCTGCCGCCTCGACGTGGCCTTCGCCCCGGATCGATGTGCGCAGGCGGGATGAACCACACCTCGGGCCCGTCGATGCGGATCTCCCACCCCTCTTTGTGCACGGTGTGATGACACCCGGTGCACAGCAGGACGCCGTTGGCGAGATCGGTTCCTCCGCCGGCGCACCACCACGTGAGGTGGTGGGCCTCGGTCAGCCCCGGCGGCGCACCGCATCCCGCGCATCCCCCGTCCCGCTCGACGAGGGCGAGTCTCTGGGCTCTGGTGAACAGGCGCCGCGCGCGTCCGCAGTCGAGCACCTCGCTGTCGGCTCCGAGCACCATCGGAATGATCTCGGCATCCGCCGCCATCCGCCGTGCGGTGCCGGCATCCACCGGCTGGGTGATCCCGTCGATCGTGGCGACACCGGTTCCGGTGATGAGGGCTTCGAGCGGGATCCGCACCACCACGGTGGTCGCCGCGAGCGGCAGCACGCTCTGCTCGCAGGCCAGGACGTGCTTCGCCAGCGCCGCGAGCGCGTCCGCGTTCAACTGCGGGATGCTGCGCCGCTCCACGGACGCAGAGAGGCCCTCGGGCTCCGCGCCGGAAGCGTCCTCGGCCGACCCGCCGTCCTCCCACGCCCACGCGGCTTCCCCGCCCGGTTCGCCGGACGGCTCGTTCGACCCCCGCATCGCACGCACCTGAGCGGTCACCACACCCTCGATCGCGGCCTTGATCGGCGCGCCGGTCTCGGGGTCGAGCTTGCCGTCGAGGTTGATCATGCCCTGCTGGTCTTCCCAGATCTTCAGGTAGCGCTTCGCCCGCAGATCCTCGATCTTCGGCTCCAGCCCGTCGGGGTCGAGGAACGCCTCGGCCCGTCGCAGCACGACGTGGACGTCGGAGAGGGGCATCCCCTGCGCCTGCTCCACCAGGGTGCGTTCGGCATCCTCGAGGACGGTGCGGTCGACCTTGCATGCCACCCGGTCGAGCAGCGTCGTGATCGCCGAGGCGGCGGGGATGCTCAGTCCGGCGCGCTCCAGAGCGGCCGCGACGTGCGGGTGCCGCGCCGGGGCGCGTTCGCCGGTGAACGTCATGCGCCCGGCCGTGGCATCCCCCACCTGGATGAGGCGCTGCGCATCGGCCGGATGGCCGCCCGTCACCGCGGAGATGAGCTTCGCCGGCGACCGGTACCCGGCCTTGCGTGCGAGACCGTCGCTGCCGAGCACGGGCGCGGACCGCTTGCTGATGCCGTTCGCGATCCGGGCGTGCAGCGCCTGGGCGGAGCACACGACCGCCGCGAGGGCGTCGTTCAGCGCCATCAGACCGGCATCGGACATGGCATCCACGTCGTCGTCGATCACAGCGCTCGGATGCAGCCCGCCGAGGGCGGCGGCCCAGTGCGCATCCACGGTGCCGACCGCCTCCAGGAGTGGAGTCAGATGATCGACCAGCGCCTGCGCCATAGAAGAAGTCTATGGGTGTCATCCAGGTCATGCAAGCATGACTTTTGGATATTCATTCGAGCTCCCGGCACCCAGACCCCGCCTGATCCGAAGCTAGCGCACCCCTCCGACGTTGCCGCGGCCGATGTCGGGGGCCCGCGCTACGGTGTGCGGCATGGCGATCACCGGTGGAGTGCGCGCGTGGCTGCTCGACTCGGACCCGGCCATCCGATGGCAGGTCGAGCGCGACCTGGAACGGGCTGCCCCTGAGGTGTGGCAGGCGACGAGGCGGCGGGTGGCCACCGAGGGATTCGGTGCGCGGCTGCTCGCGCTCCAAGATCCCGACGGACAGTGGGCAGGCGGGGCGTTCTTTCCGGCCGGGTTCCTCGGCAGCGCCGAGGAAGAGGAACCGGGCCAGCCGTGGGTCGCGACGACGTGGGCGTTGAAAGACCTGCGGGAGTGGGGTGTGGACGCCTCGGTCCTCGGCGACACCGCCGACCGGCTCGCCGCGAACAGCCGGTGGGAGTACGAGGACCTGCCCTATTGGGGCGGCGAGATCGACGTGTGCATCAACTCGTTCACGCTGGCCTCGGGCGCATGGCTCGGCGTGGACGTCTCCGGTCTGGCGGACTGGTTCGTGACGCACCGGCTGGACGACGGCGGCTGGAACTGCGAGGCCGAAGAGGGCGAGTCGACGCGGTCGTCGTTCCACTCCACGCTGAACGCGGTGCGCGGACTGCTCGCCTACGAGCGGTACACCGGCGACACCCGCGTGCAGGATGCCCGGCGCGGCGGCGAGGAGTACCTGCTGTCGAGGAACCTCATGTTCCGCGCGTCGACGGGCGAGCAGGTGGGGCCCTTCGCCACGCAGTTCGTCGCGCCGAGCCGGTGGCGGTACAGCGTGCTCGCCGCACTGGACCACTTCCGCGACGCGGGCGAGCGTTCCCCGGCCGACGAGCGGTTGGCCGCGGCGATCGCCGTCGTGCGGGACGCCCGCCGGCCCGACGGCCGCTGGCTCCAGGGCACCCCGCTCGCAGGGCGCACGTGGTTCGACGTCGACGCCCCCGAGGGCGAGCCGTCCCGCTGGCTGACGCTCATCGGGTCGCGCGTGCTCGAGTGGGCGGACGCCGGGTAGCCTCGCCTCACCGCGGCGATCACCGGTCGGGCTGCGACGTTCCCGCGCCGATCCGCTCCCAGCCCGGCCAGGTGCGGGCGTCGATGACGCAGAAGCGGTTGCCCTCCGGGTCTTCCAGGATCACGTAGTCCGCGTCCGCCGGGTAGCGGTCCCACTCGACGGCGGATGCACCCAGGCCGAGCAGGCGCTGCACCTCGGCCGCCTGGTCCTGCGCGTAGAGGTCGAGGTGGATGCGAGGCGGCAGGGAACGACTCGATCGCGCGAGGTCGAGCGACACGTTCGGCCCCCGCCCATCGCGGGAGTGCAGCAGCACGAAGTCCTCGTCGTGCGGCTCCCGAGCGACGTAGTCGAGGGCGGCGGTCCAGAAGGCGAGCTGTCGCTCCAGGTCGCGAACGCGAAGGACGATCGAGCCGACGACGAGCATGCCCCCGACCCTACGAGCACGGGTCGCCTGCGGCAATGGGCATGCGCGCGGGACGCTCAGCCGGCGGTGGAGGCGCGGACCACGAGCTCGGGCCGGTAGACGACATGCCGCCTGGCCCCGTCGCTCTCGGCGTCGACGTCGAGCCCGAGCAGCAGTTCGACCGCGGTGGCCCCGATCAGCTGCGCGGGCTGACGGATCGAGCTCAGCGGCACCACGGCCGCGGCGGCGAAGTCGATGTCGTCGTATCCGATGAGCGCGACGTCGTCGGGCACCCGGATCTCGCCGGATTGCAGCAGCCCCTGCAGCAGGCCCAGGGCGATGAGGTCGTTCGCGGCGAACACGGCGTCGGGGCGGGTGGCGGCATCCCGCGCGGTGATCCGCTTCGCGGCGCGCCGGCCGTCCTCGACGGTGAGGGCCTCGGTGCCGACGAACTCGATGGTGGCGCCGGGGCATTCCGCCACGGCGCGCTGCGCACCCTCCAGACGGTCCGAGACCTGTCGCAGCGAGATGGGGCCGCCGGCGAACATGAGCCGGCGCCGGCCGAGCTGCAGCAGATGCTCGGCGGCGAGTCGTCCGCCTTCGAGGTCGTCGACGGCGACCGACGCGAAGGCGGAGTCCTGCGACTCGCGGTCGACGAGCACGGCCGGGATGCCGTGGTCGCGCATGCGCCGCAGCCTCCGCAGGTCGTCGCCGGTCGGCGTCACGAGAACGCCGGCCACCCGCTGCTCCTCGAACAGGTCGAGGTGGGCGGCCTCGCGGGCCTGCTTCTCGTCGGTGTTGGCGACCAGGACGCTCAGGCCCTCCCGCTCGGCTCGCTCTTCGGCGCCGCGGGCGACCTCGCTGAAGAAGGGGTTGTGCAGGTCGAGCACGACGAGACCGATGGTGCGGCTGCGTCCGGCGCGCAGCTGTCGGGCGGCGTCGTTGCGCACGAAGCCCAGGCGGTCGATCGCATCCTGCACCCGCGCCACGGTGGCCGACGACACCTTGTCGGGCCGGTTCAGAACGTTCGACACGGTGCCCACCGACACGCCGGCCGTCTCAGCGACGTCGCGCACGCTCACGGCCATCCGCACATCCTCCTTCAGCCGAGCATAGGCCACCGCGGCATCGGACGATGCGGCTCTGCGGCCGCGTGACGTCGCCGCGGGCTATGAATCGATTCAGTGATTCTGCTTCGGATGGTAGGCCGCGCCGGGGCCCATCGTCAATCTTCCCTGGCCCCGTATCCGATTCGTGATGAGAGATGGCTTGACACACCCGGCAGCGGTCCCTAGTGTGAAACACACTGAAACGATTCACTCAATGAGGAGAGGCGATGGCGAGCAGACCCGTACTCGAGCTTCGCGATGTGCAGAAGGCCTTCGGCGCCGTGATCGCGCTGCGATCGGGCACCATCACCGTCGACCCCGGATCGATCCACGCGCTCGTCGGCGAGAACGGCGCCGGCAAGTCCACGCTCGTGAAGATCGTCGCAGGCCTCTATCAGCGCGACGGCGGCACGTTCCGCTTCGATGGCGAAGACGTCGACTTCACGTCCACCGCGCAGTCGAAGAACGCCGGCATCGCAGTGATCTACCAGGAGCCGACGCTGTTCCCCGACCTGTCGGTCACCGAGAACATCTTCATGGGCCGGCAGCCGACCTCACGGTTCGGCCGCATCGACCGCAAGGCCATGCGTCACGAGGTCGAGCGCCTGTTCACCCGCCTCGGCGTCAGGATCGACCCCGACCGCCCCGCCGAGGGCCTGTCGATCGCCGACCAGCAGGTCATCGAGATCGCGAAGGCGGTTTCGCTCGATGCCCGCCTGCTGATCATGGACGAGCCGACCGCCGCCCTGTCCGGCGTGGAGGTCGAGCGGCTGTTCACGATCGCGCGGAGCCTGCGCGACGAAGGCCGCGGACTCATCTTCATCTCGCACCGGTTCGACGAGGTGTTCTCGCTCTGCGACACCGTCACCGTCATGCGCGACGGCGCGTACATCGCGACCAACCGGATCGCCGACACCAGCGTCGACGAGATCGTGCGTCAGATGGTCGGCCGCGAGGTCACCGAGCTGTTCCCCAAGCAGCAGGCCGAGATCGGCGGCCCGCTGCTCGAGGTCGAGGGCCTCACCAGCCCCGGCGTGTTCCACGACATCTCGTTCACCGTGAATTCGGGTGAGATCGTCGGGCTCGCCGGCCTCGTGGGCGCCGGCCGCAGCGAGGTGGCGCGCGCCGTGTTCGGCGTCGACCCGTACACCGCGGGCACCGTGCGGATGCGGGGCAAGCGGATCCGCGGCGGCCGGCCCACCGAGGCGATGAACGCCGGGCTCGCCCTCGTGCCGGAGGACCGCCGCAAGCAGGGCCTCGTGATCGAATCCGGTGTCGGGCACAACATCACCCTCGCCATCCGCCGCGAGCTCGCCCGGTTCGGGCTGCTCACGACCGGGATGGAGAACCGGGCCGCCCAGGAATGGGCGAGCCGGCTCGAGGTCAAGACGCACGCGCTCGACACCGTCGCCGCCACCCTCTCCGGCGGCAACCAGCAGAAAGTCGTGCTGGCCAAGTGGCTGGCGACCCAGCCCCGAGTGCTCATCATCGACGAGCCCACCCGCGGCATCGACGTGGGCACCAAGTCCGAGGTGCATCGCCTGCTCTCCGAACTCGCCGGGCAGGGCATGGGCGTGCTCATGATCTCGTCCGAGCTGCCGGAGGTGCTCGGCATGGCCGACCGCGTGCTGGTGATGCGCGAAGGCCGCATCACCGCCGAGATCCCCCGTGAGGACGCCACCTCGGAGAACGTCATGTTCGCCGCGACGCACGCATCGGAGCAGCTGAAGTGACCCAGCAGACCGTCAACATCCGCACCTCGCGGCTCACCAAGACCCTGGGGGCGATCGGCAAGGCGCGCGAGTTCGGCATCCTCATCGCCCTCGCCGTCGTGGTCGTCGTCACGACGGCGATCAACCCGAGCTTCCTGTTCAGCACCGACGGCTGGCGCGACCTGCTGCTGACGCCCTCGATGCTCGTGCTCGTCGCGGTCGGCCAGGCGGTCGTCATCGTCACGCGCAACGTCGACCTGTCCGTCGGATCGGTGATCGGCCTCACCGCCTACCTGACCGGACGCCTGTTCAGCGACGTGAACGGCATCCCGATCATCGTCGTCGTGGTGATCGCCGTCGCGGTGGGGGCCCTCCTCGGGCTCGTCAACGGCGCGCTCGTGGCGTTCGCCCGGGTGCCGGCCATGGTGATCACGCTGGGCACGCTCTACGCGTTCCGCGGCATCGACGTGGTGTGGGCGGGCAGCAACCGCGTCAACGCGTCCAACCTGCCGAACGGGTTCCTGGCGCTCGGTACCGGGCAGTTCCTGACCATCCCGATCCTGGCGATCGTCGCGCTCGTGCTGCTCGTCGTCGCCGCGTGGTACATGCGCAACTCGCGGGGCGGCCGCGAGTACTACGCGATCGGCTCCGATCCGTCCGCGGCGCAGCTGTACGGCCTGCGGGTCACCCGGCGCGTGCTGACCGCCTTCGTGCTGTCCGGCGCGCTGGCCGGCCTCGCCGGCGTCTTCTACGCGGCCCGCTACGGCACCGTCGACTCGCAGGCGGGAAGCGGATGGGAGCTGCAGGCCGTGGGCGCGGCCGTCATCGGCGGCGTCGCCATCACCGGCGGCGTCGGCTCGGTGTGGGGCGCGGCGATCGGCGCCGTGCTGCTGATGACGATCAACCGGTCGCTGCCGGTCGTCGGCATCCCGGACTTCTGGCAGAACGCCGTCGTCGGCGTGCTCATCATCGGCGCGATCGTGCTCGACCGCGTCCTGGCCGTCCGGCAGAAACGGCGGCTCATCGAGGCGAGGGATGCATCATGACCGACACCGCTGTGGCCACCGCTCCGCGACGGATCCGCGATTACGGGCATTCGTTCTGGCAGCGCCTCATCGTCTCGCGCGAGTCGGCGATCGTCGCCCTGCTGATCATCGTCGCCGTCGTGGCGAGCCTCTCGGTGCGCGGCTTCAGCCAGCCGATCACCCTCACCTTCCTGCTGATGGACGTCGCCCCGACCCTGCTCATCGCGCTGCCGATGACCTGCATCATGATCACCGGCGAGATCGACCTCTCCGTCGGCAGCATGGTGGGGCTGTCCAGCGTCACCGTCGGCGCGCTGATCCAGGCGCACTGGCCGTTCGGCGCCGCGGCGATCGCGGCCCTGCTGGTGGGCGTCGTGGGCGGAGCGGTGAACGGGTTCCTCGTCACCGTCGTCGGCCTGCCGTCGCTCGCCGTCACCATCGGCACGCTGGCCCTCTATCGCGGCATCGCCGTCGGGATCCTCGGCACCACCGCGGTGACGGACTTCCCGAAGCAGTGGACGGCCCTTGCGCAGGCGACTGTCTCCGGCACGACGCTGCCCTACATCATGGTGCCGTTCGTCGTGCTGCTCGTGATCTTCGTCGTGCTGCTGCACTTCACGCCGTTCGGCCGCGGCATCTACGCCGTCGGCCTCTCCAAGGATGCGGCGACCTTCTCGGGCGTCCACGTGGATCGCACCAAGATGGTGCTGTTCGTGCTGTCCGGCGTCATCTCGGCCTTCGCCGGCATCTTCTACACGCTGCGGTTCGGCACGGCGCGCGGAGACAACGCGACCGGTCTGGAGCTGCAGGTCATCGCCGCGGTGGTGCTGGGCGGCGTGTCCGTGTTCGGCGGCCGCGGCAAGATCTACGGTGTCGTCGCCGCGGTGCTGCTGATCGGCTCGCTCTCCAGCGCGCTGCGTCTGGCGAACATCACCTCGGACGTCATCAACATCATCACCGGCGCGCTCCTGATCGTGTCGGTCGTCGGCGCGAGCGTGCTCAACTGGGCGCAGCGCGCCCGACGCCGGCCCACCCAGCCTCCCGCACCCATCCCCGTGGCGACTTCCACAGCAGCCTGACGAAGTCGTGACCCGCCGCCGATCCAGTTCGCGGCGCCACCCATGAAAGGAAGAACAATGAAGTTTGCACGCACCCGCGTGGCCGCGATCGCCGCGGTCGCGGTGACGGCGGCGCTCGCCCTGGCCGGATGCGCGGACACCGGCGGATCGACGGGCGGCAGCACGTCCGGCGCCAAGTCGGACAACCTGGCGATCACGTTCATGCCGAAAAACCTCGGCAACCCCTACTTCGACACCTCCGACAAGGGCGGCGCCACCGCCATCAAGGAGTTCGGCGGCACGTACAACGAGGCGGGGCCGTCGACCGCCACGCCCGACGGCCAGGTCAGCTACATCAACACGGCCACCCAGCAGGGCGTCGGCGCGATCGTGCTGTCGGCGAACGACCCGAAGGCGCTGTGCGACTCGCTCGGCCAGGCACGCAAGGCGGGCGTCAAGGTCGTCACGTTCGACTCGGACACCGATCCGTCGTGCCGTGACCTGTTCATCAACCAGGCCACCACAGACGGCATCGCCCAGGTGCAGGTGGACATGGTCGCCAAGCAGATCGGCGGCGCCGGCCAGGTCGCCATCCTGTCCGCCGCGGCGAACGCGACCAACCAGAACGCCTGGATCGCGAAGATGAAGACGTACGCCGCCTCGAAGTACCCGAACCTGAAGTTCGTCGCGACCGTGTACGGCAACGACGACGACCAGACCTCGTTCGACAAGACGGCGGCTCTGCTGCAGTCCTACCCGAACCTGAAGGGCATCATCTCGCCGACCACGGTCGGCATCGCCGCTGCGGCCCGGTACCTGTCCACCTCGACGGCCAAGGGCAAGGTCGCACTGACGGGACTCGGCACACCGAACCAGATGCGCGCCTACGTCAAGGACGGCACCGTCAAGGAGTTCGCCCTGTGGAACCCGCAGGACCTCGGCTACCTCGCCGCCTACGCGGCGAAGGCCCTGATCACCGGACAGATCACCGGCAAGGAGGGCGACACCTTCAAGGCCGGCAAGCTCGGCGACTACAAGGTCGGCGCCGACCAGACCGTGCTGCTCGGCGACCCGTACGTGTTCGACACGAGCAACATCGACAAGTTCAGCTTCTGAGCTGACCCCGCGCAGCGCCCCGTCCGGTCCGCCGGGCGGGGCGCCGTCGCGTTCGCCCGATGCAGACGGGTCGGTGCGACCGGGTCGGTGCGGACGGGTCGGTGCGGACGGGTCGGTGCGGATGCGCCGAGACAAGGGATCGCCGCCGAGCCTGGGGGCGTGAACCCCCTGTCTCGGCGGCGATCAGCTGTCTCGGCCGGGCGGCGCGGTCAGGCGATGCGGATCCTGCCGTACGCCGACACCGTGACCGGGCCCATCAGGCCGTAATCCTGCACGGGGATGCCGCCGTAGACGGCAGGCGTCACGAGCCGCAGCCGGTTGATGAGCGGCGAGGCCACCTCGACGCGCAGCGCGTTTTGCCCCTGCACCACGAACGACGAGACGTCGATCGTCGTGCTCGTGAGGTCGACGGCGCTCACCGGCGTTCCGTTCACCCAGACACGGAACGTGTCGAGCACGCTGCCGAGCGACAGCAGCACCCCGACGTCGCCGGACCGCCATGCGGCATCCAGCGTGAACGTCGCGCGATAGTCGCCGATCCCCGCGACCTCCGGCATGCCGAGCTGCGACCACGGCGCGAGTGCCGTCAGCTGCAGGTCGTGCTGCGCGTGCTTCGTGGCGGTGCCGTCGATCGCGACCGGCTGCCAGTCGTCGACGCTCAGCGACCACTCCGTCAGGATGAGCGGCGCCGGCAGCGCCGGGATGCTCCCGCTCACGCTGCGACCGGTGTCGAGCGTCGCCGTGTAGGCGCCCGGCTCAGCCGCCTGCAGGAAGATCGAGCCGTTGTCCGAGACCGACACGTCGTCGGCCGTCGTGCTGACGACCGTCGCCTTGGGCCCCGGCACCGTGACCCAGCCCTCGGGCGCGAGCACCACGATGGTCGACTGCGCCGGCTGCAGCTTCACCCGTACGGTGACGGTCGCGCCGCGCCGGGTGTACGCCGGGAGCCGGCGCACCTGACCTGTCCAGGCATCCAGCACGTACGGCACCGCCCCCGCCGTGGTGGCCGTGAGCTGCACCTGCTGGTCGAGCGGAACGAGCTTGTCCTTCGCCGGATTGTGCTTCGCATTGACGAGGTAGTAGTAGTCGACGCCGTCGTCGTCCACGCGGTGGATGTGCTTGAGGAACGAGAACGCGTGGGTCACCGCGGGGCTGACGCCGAGCGCGGCCAGCGCGACGGGGATATCGTCGTTGCCCGCCGCCTGCGCGACGCTCGGCAGGGACTTCAGCTCCGTGACGATCGCCGCGACCTGCGCATCGACCGCGGCGTCCCGGAGCCCGGTCGACGCCGGGTTGCTCCAGTCGCCGAACAGCACGAGGGGGAAGCCCGCACGCGCCAGCTCGAGCAGCTTCTCGCCGGCGCGCACCGACATCGTCGCCTCGTTGCCGCGGAAGCGGTCGATGTCGATCACGAATGCCCGGTAATCGCCGCCCTGCGGCGCGAACCGGCCGTTCTTCAGCACGGACAGCGGCTGGAAGAGGCTCGACTCGTCGAGGAAGCCCTGCGTCCAGCCGACGGGGATGCCGGATGCCGTACCCCACGGCGACCCGATTCCGGTCTGCGTCCAGCCCTTCTGCCGGTAGAACGCGATGTCGTACCGGGCGCGGCCTTGCCGCAGCACCCACTGCATGCGGGCGATCGCGGCGGCGACCGGTGGAAGGTGGTTCCACACCGGCATCCGCGGACCCCACGCCTCGGAATATCCGTCGCCGCCGTGATAGGGCGAGAACGCGGCGAAACCCGGCCAGCTCGCCCCGGGAGCCGTCGCGTACGGGTAGCCGTGGAAGACGGTCTGGTTGACGCCGCCGCAGAAGGTCTCGGCGAGCGTGTACAGCACGTCGTTCCGCCATGTGGACAGGTACGCCTTGTTGAGGTAGGCCGACGACTCGCAGCTGAGCAGGGTGCGCCCCGCGATGTTCCCGGCGCTCGCGAGCACCCGGTAATCGTCGACGTTCTTCGCGCCGAGCGACTCGGTCTCGGGGATGTCGACGATGCCCGCCTCCTGGATGGAGTCCTGCGGCAGGCCGTAGACCTGAACCCGGTACTCCATGCCGAGCGAGTGCGCCCAGTCGCGCAGTGGAATGAGGTGGTTCTCGGCGTACAGGTCGCTCAGCACCTGGTTGTAGTCGTCCTGCACACGGGTCGTGACGATGTCGTCGAAGCTGTAGAGGTACTTCTCCTTCACCTCGACGAGCACCGGCAGGTACGGCATCGGGTCGTAGCCGATGCGCGTGCGGAACTGCGCGACGACGTCCGCGGTCCACAGCGTGGCCTTGGTCTCGATCTCGAGGGAGTCCTCGAAGAACGTGCCGCCGACCTTGCCGAGCAGCTTCCGCGAGCTGTCGGTGAGGATGTGCTGCTCCCAGTAGTCGATGACCGCCTGCGCGCCCGCCTGGCCGAAGTGGTCGACGACGTACGAAGGGGGGTCGGTGTGCGGTCCGCCTTCGGGCGTCTGCCCGCTGCCGCGCTGCCAATACGCCAGCAGCACCCAGGAGCCGCCGCCGGTCGGGGCGGTCCAGTCGATCGTGCCGCCCGAGACCTGCGCGGTGAGGTCGACCACGCTGGTGCGGCGCAGCACGGTGACCCTCGTCGAGCTGGTCACGATCTCGGCCGCCTGCACCGCGATGAGGGTGCTGTCCGTGACGCCGGGCGCCGGCGGGACGATGACTGCGGGCAGAGCGCCGCTGAACCGCTCCCCCGGCGCCAGCACCTGCGAGCCGTGCGCGAGTTCCTTGATCGCGGCATCCGACTGCGGCGTGATGCTCGGCACGGCGGCAGGCCACGACGGACCGACGGTGACGTCGATCTGGATGCCGTGCCGCTGTGCCGCCGTCAGCGCGGTCTCCATCGCGGCCGCCCAGTGGGTGCCGCCCCAGCCGTAGTTCACGACGTCGAGGCCGGAGGTGACGCTGTGGTGGACGTTGGAGATCTCGAGGCCGCCGAAGCCCGCGTCGGCCGCCCTCTCGACCTCGGCGGTGATCTCGTCGAGGTCGACCTGTCCGTTCGGCCACCACCAGCGGAACCGCGGGGCGGTCGCCGCCGTCGGAGCCGTGAACCCCTCGAGTGCGCCCGCCGGGAGGCTCCTGACGGCACGGCCGCCCAGCGGCGCGGCTGTCGCACGGCCCGGGGATGCGGCACCTGTTCCGACCGTGATGCCGGCGGCCGCGAAAGCGGAGTACTGGATCAGCTGCCTTCGGGTGAGCTGCGGACCGGTGGCACCGGGTTTCTGCTGCGGCATGGAGGGCACTCCTTCGGCGACGATGGCATCGGATGGGGCGCCTGCGGATGCACAGATTCGGCTCAGAGAAATGAATCCATTCAATTCAGGGCCCGTGCCCACCATAGAAGCGAGCGCGGAGGGCGTCAAGGAAGGGCCCCGACGAGAGCCACCCCGTATCGCGTGCTTGACGCGGCGTGGCGCGAGAGTTAGCCTGAAACGATTCATAGTTCTGAATGGACAGGAGCCGCGATGTCCGACCGCCCCGCCCCCGCGCGCGTCTGCTTCGAACTGCGGGTGGCTCCGGAGCATCTCGACGAGTACCTCGCCCGGCACCGGGCCGTGTGGCCCGAGATGCTCGCCGAGATCGCGGCGGCCGGTCGCCGCAACTACTCGCTCTTCCACGCCGGCGAAGGCCGGCTGATCGGCTATTACGAGACCGACGACGACGCGGCGGCGCGGGCATATCTCGCGGCATCCCCCGTCGCAGCGCGCTGGGAGGCGGACATGAGCCGCTTCTTCGTCGGGATGGAGGGCCGCGCCGACCAGGCCGCGGTCTCGCTGACGGAGATCTTCAACCTCGAGGACCAGCTCGCCGCCGCGCGCGAGATCTGAGCGCCCGGCAAGGCGCATCGTCGTTCAGTCGTCCGCCGGACGAGCCGCCGCCAGCCGATGGTGCTCTCCCGCGACACCAGGCACGACCCGCTTCGAGCGCTGTATTGAATCGATTCAGATCATCACTTGACAGCTTGATCCATCCAAGCGTACCGTAGGCATGGAACCGAAATGAATCGATTCATTTTGATGCAGACGAGCCGCCCGTGACAGAGGAGTCCCCGCACATGACTGCCACCCTCACCCCTGACATCCTCGCTGCGCTCGAGGCGCAGGCGATCGAGCTCCCCTCGTGGGCGTTCGGCAACTCGGGCACGCGCTTCAAGGTGTTCGCGACGGCGGGCACGCCGCGCGATCCGTACGAGAAGATCGCGGATGCCGCCCAGGTGCACAAGTTCACCGCGCTCGCACCGAGCGTCGCGCTGCACATCCCGTGGGACAAGGTCGACTCGTACGACGACCTGCGCACGCACGCCGAGGACCTCGGGGTCGCGCTCGGCACCGTGAACTCCAACACCTTCCAGGATGACGACTACAAGTTCGGCGCCCTCACCCACGAGGACGACCGCATCCGCCGCAAGGCGATCGACCACCATCTCGAGTGCATCGACATCATGGACGCCACCGGCTCCCGCGACCTCAAGATCTGGCTGGCCGAGGGCTCCAACTACCCCGGGCAGAACGACCTGCGCGCACGACAGGACCGCCTGCAGGACTCGCTGCAGCAGATCTATGCGCGCATCGGCGAGCACCAGCGCCTCGTGCTGGAGTACAAGTTCTTCGAGCCGTCGTTCTACCACACCGACGTCCCCGACTGGGGCACCTCGTACGTGCAGGTGGCGGCCCTCGGCGAGCGCGCGATGGTGTGCCTGGACACCGGACACCACGCCCCGGGCACGAACATCGAGTTCATCGTGATGCAGCTGCTGCGCCTCGGCAAGCTCGGCTCGTTCGACTTCAACTCGCGCTTCTACGCCGACGACGACCTCATCGTCGGCGCGGCCGACCCGTTCCAGCTGTTCCGAATCCTCGATCAGGTGATCCGCGGCGGAGGCCTGAACAGCCCCGACGTCGCGTTCATGCTCGACCAGTGCCACAACCTCGAGGCGAAGATCCCCGGCCAGATCCGCTCGGTGCTGAACGTGCAGGAGATGACGGCCCGCGCGCTGCTCATCGACCGGCCGGCGCTCGCGGCCGCCCAGTCCGCGAGCGACGTGCTCACCGCGAACGCGATCTACATGGACGCCTTCCAGACGGACGTGCGCCCGGCCCTGGCCGAGTGGCGTGAATCCCTCGGGCTCCCCGCCGACCCGATGGCGGCGTTCGCGGCATCCGGCTACCTGCAGCGGATCGAAGCCGACCGCGTCGGCGGCACCCAGGCCGGCTGGGGCGCCTGAGCAGAACCCACTCCCCTCACCCGACAAGAATTGCCAGGCACGACCGCAGATGTTGTCGGTTGACGCCGAAGGACTCGAAGGAATCCGAAGGAACTGACATGACCAACCACACCGTGAGCGACCTCATCGCCCGCTCCAACCGGCTCGGGGCCGACCCGCGCAACACCAACTACGCCGGCGGCAACACGTCCGCGAAGGGCTCCGAGACCGATCCCGTCACCGGCGAGCCGGTCGAGCTGCTGTGGGTCAAGGGCTCCGGCGGCGATCTCGGCACGCTGACGCCGGAGGGGCTCGCGGTGCTGCGCCTGGACCGCGTGCGCGCCCTGCGGGACGTCTACCCGGGCGTCGACCGCGAGGACGAGATGGTCGCCGCGTTCGACTACTGCCTGCACGGCAAGGGCGGGGCCGCCCCGTCGATCGACACCGCCATGCACGCGCTGGTGGATGCCGCCCACGTCGACCACCTGCATCCCGACTCGGGCATCGCGATCGCGACCGCGGCCGACGGCGAGGAGCTCACCGAGCGCATCTTCGGCGGGCGCGTCGCGTGGGTGCCGTGGCGCCGGCCCGGGTTCCAGCTGGGCCTCGACATCGCCGCCATCAAGGCGCAGAACCCCGGCGTGATCGGCGCGATCCTCGGCGGCCACGGGATCACCGCGTGGGGTGACACGAGCGAGGATGCCGAAGCCAACTCCCGCTGGATCATCACCACCGCCTCCGAGTACATCGAGGCGAACGGCACCACCGACCCGTTCGGCGGCATCCGCGCCGGGTTCGAGGCCCTGCCCGACGAAGAGCGCCGCGCCCGCGCCGCCGCGCTCGCCCCCACGATCCGCGGCATCGCCTCGACCGACAAGCCCATGGTCGGGCACTTCACCGACTCCGCCGCCGTGCTCGACTTCCTGGCCTCCGAGAAGGCGCCCGCGCTCGCCGCGCTCGGCACGAGCTGCCCCGACCACTTCCTGCGCACCAAGGTCAAACCGATGCTGCTCGACCTGCCGGCAGCCGCCTCGATCGAGGAGCAGATCGCGCGCCTGCACGAGCTGCACGCCGAGTACCGCGCGGACTACACGGCCTACTACGAGGCGCATGCCGTCCCTTCGACAGGCTCAGGGACCGGGAGTCCCGCGATGCGGGGTGCCGACCCGCTCATCGTGCTGGTGCCCGGGGTGGGCATGTTCAGCTTCGGCGCGAACAAACAGACCGCGCGCGTCGCCGGAGAGTTCTACGTCAACGCCATCAACGTCATGCGGGGCGCCGAAGCACTGTCGACCTATAGCCCGATCTCGGATGCCGAGAAGTTCCGCATCGAGTACTGGGCGCTGGAAGAGGCGAAGCTGCAGCGGATGCCGAAGCCCAAGACCCACCAGGGGCGCATCGCTTTCGTGACCGGGGCCGCATCCGGCATCGGCAAGGCCATCGCCACCCGCCTCGCCAAGGAGGGCGCGTGCGTCGTCGTCGCCGACCTCGACCTCGAGAAGGCGCAGGCCGCCGCGGCCGAGCTCGGCGGCACCGACGTCGCGATCGGCGTGGCCGCGAACGTGGCGGATGCCGCGGGCGTGCAGGCCGCGATCGACGCCACCGTGCTCGCCTTCGGAGGCATCGACCTGGTCGTGAACAACGCCGGGCTGTCGCTGTCGAAGCCGCTGCTGGAGACCACCGAGAAGGACTGGGACCTGCAGCACGACGTCATGGCGAAGGGGTCGTTCCTGGTGTCGAAGGCCGCGGCGAAGGCGCTCATCGACCAGAAGCTGGGCGGCGACATCATCTACATCTCGTCGAAGAACAGCGTGTTCGCCGGCCCGAACAACATCGCGTACTCGGCGACCAAGGCCGACCAGGCCCACCAGGTGCGGCTGCTCGCGGTCGAGCTCGGCGAGCACGGCGTGCGCGTCAACGGCATCAACCCGGACGGCGTCGTGCGCGGTTCGGGCATCTTCGCCAGCGGCTGGGGCGCCAACCGCGCCGCGACCTACGGCGTGAACGAGGAGGACCTGGGCCAGTTCTACGCGAACCGCACCATCCTCAAGCGCGAGGTCGTGCCGGAGAACGTGGCGGATGCCGTCTACGTGCTCACCGGACCGGAGCTCTCCCGCACGACCGGTCTGCACATCCCCGTCGACTCCGGCGTCGCCGCCGCCTTCCTGCGATGAGCCCTTCGACAAGCTCAGGGACCGGGGCGGCGGGCTCGGGGACCGGGGGCTCGGTCGCGGCGGTCGACCTGGGGGCGACCAGCGGGCGGGTGATCGTCGGCCGGGTCGGTCCGGACACGCTCGAGGCCGAGCAGGTCGCGCGGTTCCCGAACGCGCCGGTGCAGCTCGGCGACGGGCTGCACTGGGACATCCTGTCGCTGTACGGTGCCGCGACCGCGGCCCTGCGGGAGGCGTTCCGCACGGAGCCCGGCATCCGCTCCATCGGCGTGGACTCCTGGGCCGTCGACTACGCGCTCCTGCGCGACGGCCGGATGCTCGGCGACCCCTTCCACTACCGCGACGGGCGCACCGCCCTCGGTGTCGCTACCGTCCACCAGCGGATGCCGCACGCCGAGCTGTTCGCCCGCAACGGGCTGCAATTCCTGCCGTTCAACACGCTGTACCAGTTCGCCGCCGAGCCCGCTGAGCTGCTCGCGTTCGCCGACACCGCCCTGCTCGTGCCCGACCTCATCGGATTCTGGCTCACCGGCCAGGCGCGGGCCGAGCTCACGAACGCATCCACCACGGGGCTGCTGCAGGCCGGCGCCTGGGACGAGCAGCTCATCGAGGCCCTCGGCATCCCCCGCGGCATCCTGCCCGAGCTCATCCGGCCGGGCGAGCAGCTGGGTGCGCTCACCGCGGACGTCGCCGAGCGCCTCGGCGCCCTGCCGGTCCCCGTCACCGCGGTCGGCTCGCACGACACGGCGTCCGCTGTCGTCGCGGTGCCGATGCAGCCGGAGGCTGCCGCGTACATCTCGTGCGGCACGTGGGGACTCGTCGGCGTCGAGGTGGAGCATCCCGTGGTCTCCCCCGACGCCCTCGCCGCGAACTTCACCAACGAGGGCGGCGTCGACGGCCGCGTGCGGCTGCTGCGCAACGTCATGGGCCTGTGGATCCTCAGCGAGACGGTGCGCCAATGGGAGCGTGACGGCCACCGCATCGACCTGCCGTCGCTGCTGGATGCCGCGGAGGAGGCCGCCGGCCCGGTGCCGGTGTTCGACGTCGACGACCCGCGGTTCCTGCCCCCGGGCGACATGCCCGGCCGCATCGCCGCGTGGTGCGCGGAGCACGGCATCCCGGCGCCGCGCACGCAGGCGGAGTTCGCGCGCAGCATCGTCGAGTCGCTGGCGCAGGCGTTCGCGGATGCCGCGGCGACCGCGGGCCGTCTCGGCGGCATCGACGTGCGCCGCATCCACATCGTCGGCGGCGGGGCGCTCAACGAGCTGCTCTGCCAGCGCACGGCGGACCGCGCCGGAGTCCCCGTGCTCGCCGGCCCCGTCGAGGCGACCGCCCTCGGCAATATCCTCGTTCAAGGCCGTGCCGCGGGCCTCGTCTCGGGCTCGCTCGAGGCGCTGCGCGATCTCGTCGCCCGCACGCACGGCCCCCGGCTGCACCACCCCCGGTTGGAGAAGGTCCTCGAATGGTCAAGCGTCAGTTGCCGAACCCGTCCGAACTGCGGGAGTACATGCAGTTCCGAAAGCCCGACCTGCACCTCAAGCGCCGCCGCCTGGAGGAGGCGCTGACGATCGACGACCTGCGACGCATCGCGAAGCGCCGCACCCCGACGGCAGCGTTCGACTACACGGACGGCGCCGCCGAGCAGGAGCTCTCCATCGCCCGCGCCCGCCAGGCGTTCGAGGACGTCGAGTTCCATCCCGACATCCTGCGCCCCGCGACCGATGTCGACACGTCCGTGCAGATCCTGGGCGGACCGTCCGCGCTGCCGTTCGGCATCGCGCCGACCGGCTTCACC
Source organism: Microbacterium sp. (assembly GCA_035564095.1). GTDB lineage: Bacteria > Actinomycetota > Actinomycetes > Actinomycetales > Microbacteriaceae > Microbacterium. The sequence continues at coordinate 18,428 of DATMTQ010000261.1, forward strand.
CGCCTGATGCAGACCGAGGGCGAGATCGCCGGCGCGGGCGCCGCCGCCGCGGCCGGCATCCCGTTCTCGCTGTCGACGCTGGGTACCACGTCGATCGAGGACGTGAAGGCGGCCAGCCTCCGAGAGCCTCCGGGGCCCTGTCCGGCGCGCAACTGGTTCCAGCTGTACGTGATGCGCGATCGCGACATCTCGTACCGGCTCGTCGAACGGGCCGCGAATGCCGGGTTCGACACGCTGCTGTTCACCGTCGACACCCCGGTCGCCGGCGCCCGCCTGCGCGACAAGCGCAACGGCTTCTCCATCCCGCCGCAGCTCACGCTCGGCACGGTGCTCGACACCCTGCCGCGGCCGTGGTGGTGGATCGACTTCCTCACGACGCCCAAGCTCGAGTTCGCGTCGCTGTCGTCGACCGGCGGCACGGTCGCCGAGATGCTGGATGCCGCGATGGACCCCACGATCAGCTACGACGACCTCTCCGTCATCCGCGGGATGTGGCCGGGGAAGATCGTGGTCAAGGGCGTGCAGAACGTGCCCGACTCCCGGCGCCTCGCCGACCTCGGCGTCGACGGCATCGTGCTGTCCAACCACGGCGGCCGGCAGCTCGACCGCGCACCCGTGCCGTTCCGGCTGCTGCCGGACGTGGTGCGCGAGGTCGGCGGCGACACCGCCGTCATGATCGACACCGGCATCATGCACGGCGCCGACATCGTGGCGTCCGTCGCGCTCGGCGCGCAGTTCACGCTCATCGGCCGCGCCTACCTGTACGGGCTCATGGCCGGCGGCCGCGCCGGCGTCGACCGCACCATCCAGATCCTGCGCACCGAGATCGAGCGCACCATGAAGCTGCTCGGCGTCTCGAGCCTCGCCGAGCTCGAGCCGCGGCACGTGACCCAGCTCGCCCGTCTCGTGCCGGTGCGGGGGCGGGATGCCGGCGTCGACGCACACTGACCGCCCTTCGACAGGCTCAGGGCGCGGAGCGGGACGCACGACGAACGGGACGCGTGCCGAACGGGACGCGCGCTGAGCTCGTCGAAGCGCGGGAGCCCGGCCCCTAGGCTGACGCCATGATCAGTGCGGCTCAGCTCTGGGGAATCGTCATCCCGGGATGGATCGGGGCGATCAGCGGCCTCGTCGGCAGTGCCGTGGCGCTGGCATCCCTGCTCATCGCGCGGGCGAGCGACCAGCGCGCCCATGAGGCGACGGCCCGCGCCGGTCGCGCGGAGGAGTCCGTGCGCGCCACGCGCGGCGCCGTGGCGGATGCCGTGCGCACCTTGGCCGCGGATCCCGCGCTGGATCCGGATGCCGCGCACCGCACGGTCGCCGACCCGGAACTCGCCCGCACCCAGCGCCGCGAGGCCCTGCAGCACGTGCTCGCCCGCCTCGAGGATCCGGGCACCGCCGCGTGAGCTTTCAGGACGTCGGCGCGGTCTGCACGCGCTGAGCGAGCGTCCGGATGTCGGATGGGCCGAAGCCGCAGCATCCGCCCACCAACGTCGTGCCGGCGGCGATCCACGCGTCGACGAGCTCGAAGTCGAACGGCTGGGCGTGCGACCAGGTCTTGGTGGCGGGGTCCCAGCTGCCGCCCCGGTTCGGGTACGCGACCGCCGGCAGACCGGTCTGCCGCACCGCCGTCTCGACCGCTCCCAGCACGTCCGCCTCCGCCGAGCAGTTGACCCCGGCGGCGATGAGCACCGAGCAGTCCGCGAGCGCCGCGTACGCCTCGGCCAGGGGCTGGCCCGCGCACGTCTGCTCGCCGCGGATGGAGTAGCTGAACCACGCCGGCAGACCGATCTCGTCGAGCAGTCCGGTCAGCACGACGGCCTCATCGACGTCCGGGATCGTCTCGACCGCGAGCAGGTCGGGACCTGCGGCGGCGAGGACCTCCAGGCGGGGACCGTGGAAGTCGCGCAGCCGCGCGGCCGAGACGCCGTACCGGCCGCGGTACTCCGATCCGTCGCCGAGCACTGCGCCGTACGGGCCGACCGAGGCGGCGACCCGGCGGACAGCGGATGCGCCGGACGCGTCCCGGGCCTCACGTGCGACCGCGACGCCGCGGGCGATGAGCGCGCGCGCTTCGTCGGCGTCGTAGCCGGCCGCGCGGAATCCGCCCTCGCTGGCCTGGTACGTCGCCGTCGTGGCGATGTGCGCGCCGGCGTCGAAGTACGAGCGGTGCGCGCGGACGATCTGCTCGGGCTCCTCGGCGAGGAGCCGCGCCGTCCACAGCAGGCCGTCGACCACGACGCCCTGCTGCTCGAGAGCCGTCGACAGCCCGCCGTCCAGGATCGTCACTGCCGCGGAGGAGGTCATGAGTCCATCGTTTCATCGATCGCACCCCGCGACGGCCGGAGCCGGGCCCGTCGACTACGCTCGACCCATGCCGACCGCCGTGGATCCCCTCCAGGCCAGGACGAGCATGGGCCGCGGCTTCGAGATCATCGCGGCACTCGCAGAGCTGACGTCCCGCGATCCATCCGGCGCCTCGGTGCACGACGTCGCGCAGGCCCTGCACCGGGAGCGTTCACAGGTCTCGCGCACCCTGTCGGCCCTCGCCGATCAGGGCCTCGTGGTGCGCGGCGACGATCACCGCTACCGGCTCGCCTGGGGATGGTACGCCGCCGCTCAGGACCTCACCGACCACCGGCTGCACACCGCCGGGCTCTCGACGCTCGACGAACTCGCCGGGGCCGTGGGCGAGCCGTGTTTCCTGGGCGTGCTGCACGGCGACAGCACGCGCACGGTCGTCGAGAGCATCCCGGCCGCCTCACGGATGATCGGCTCGTGGGTCGGGCGCGCCTACCCCGCCTTCTGCAGCGACGCCGGCCAGGCGGTGCTGTGGGATGCCTCGGACGACGAAGTGCGCGACGTCTTCGCGAAGACGGCGTTCACGAGCCCCGGGCCGAACGCGCCGCGATCGGTGGACGATTTCCTCGCCCGCCTGCACGCCGCGCGCGAGCGCGGGTACGCGATCGTCGACGAGGAGGCGGAGCCGGGGCTGTACTCGGTCTCGGTGCCGGTGTGGGACTTCCGTCGCGAGGTGGTGGCCGGCATCCAGATCGTCGGCGAGCGCACCGTGCTGCATCCGCGCACCGCCGAACTCGCCTCGGCGTGCCTGGCGGCGTCGGC
>DATMTQ010000262.1:0-18171 GCA_035564095.1 Microbacterium sp.
GCGCCTGGGGGCCGAGGTCAGCGCGCAGCTGCACGAGCTCGCGATGCCGGATGCCCGCGTCACCGTCGCCGTCACCCCCGGCACGCCGAGCGCGGCGGGTCGCGACGAGGTGGGGATCCTGCTCGCCCCGCACCCGGGAAGCGATCCGCGGCCGGTGTCGCGCGGGGCGTCCGGCGGCGAGCTCAGCCGCGTCATGCTCGCCATCGAGGTGGTGATCGCGGCGACCGATCCGGTGCCGACGTTCGTGTTCGACGAGGTGGATGCCGGCATCGGCGGCGCGGCGGCGATCGAGGTCGGCCGGCGACTCGCCCGGCTCGCACAGACTTCGCAGGTGATCGCGGTCACCCACCTCGCCCAGGTGGCCGCGTTCGCGAACAACCATCTCACCGTCGTGAAGGCCTCCGACGGCTCGGTCACGGCCTCGAGCGTGCAGAAGCTCGCGGGCGCCGACCGCGAGGCGGAGATGGCGCGACTGCTGTCCGGGATGTCGGACTCGGAGGCCGCGCTCGCACACGCCCGGGAGCTGCTCGCCCTGAGTGGCTCACACCCGAAGGCCGACATCGCCTGATAGGGTGAAAGCCCGTGACGGACACATCGACCACGGGCTCTCAGAACGACACCACCAAGCACATCTTCGTGACGGGCGGTGTCGTTTCGTCGTTGGGCAAGGGCCTGACCGCGGCCAGCCTCGGCAATCTGCTCACCGCACGCGGACTGCGCGTCGTGATGCAGAAGCTCGACCCCTACCTGAACGTCGACCCGGGCACGATGAACCCGTTCCAGCACGGCGAGGTGTTCGTCACCGACGACGGCGCGGAGACCGATCTCGACATCGGTCACTACGAGCGCTTCCTCGACGTGGAGCTCAGCCAGTCCGCGAACGTGACCACCGGCCAGATCTACTCGCAGGTGATCGCGCGCGAGCGCCGCGGCGAGTACCTCGGCGACACCGTGCAGGTCATCCCGCACATCACCGACGAGATCAAGCGCCGCATGCGCCTGCAGGCCGACGAGGAGCCCAAGCCCGACGTCATCATCACCGAGGTGGGCGGCACGATCGGCGACATCGAGTCGCAGCCGTTCATCGAGTCCGCCCGCCAGATCCGCCACGAGCTCGGCCGCCAGAACGTGTTCTTCGTGCACGTCTCGCTCGTGCCGTTCATGGGCGCCTCCGGCGAGCAGAAGACCAAGCCCACGCAGCACTCCGTCGCGGCCCTGCGCTCCATCGGCATCCAGCCCGATGCGCTCGTGCTGCGCAGCGACCGCCCGGTCACCGAGTCGAACAAGCGCAAGATCGCCCTCATGTGCGACGTCGACGAGCGCGCGGTCGTCAACGCGGTCGACGTGCCGAGCATCTACGACATCCCGACGATGCTCAACAGCCAGGGCCTGGACGACTACATCGTGCGCACGCTCGACCTCACCAAGGCGCACGACGTCGACTGGACCCGCTGGAACAAGGTGCTCGAGGCGGTCCACAACCCCAAGCACGAGGTGAACATCGGCCTCGTCGGCAAGTACATCGACCTGCCCGACGCCTATCTGTCGGTCACCGAGGCGCTGCGTGCGGGCGGCTTCGCGCAGGAGACGCACGTGAAGATCACCTGGATCCCGTCGGATGCCTGCGAGACGCCCGAGGGCGCGCAGAAGGCGCTCGGATCCCTCGACGGCATCGTCGTGCCCGGCGGCTTCGGCATCCGCGGCATCGAGGGCAAGCTCGGCGCGCTGCGCTTCGCGCGGGAGCAGGGCATCCCGACCCTCGGGCTGTGCCTCGGCATGCAGTGCATGGTCATCGAGTACGCCCGCAACATGGCCGGCCTCGAGGGCGCCTCGTCGAGCGAGTTCGACGAGAACAGCCCGCACCCGGTCATCGCGACCATGGCGGAGCAGATCGACATCATCGAGTCGGGCGACCTGGGCGGCACGATGCGGCTCGGCCTGTACCCGGCATCCCTGGCGGACGGCTCCATCGCCGCCGAGGTGTACGGCTCGACCCTCGTGCAGGAGCGCCACCGCCATCGCTACGAGGTGAACAACGGCTACCGCGCGCAGCTCGCCGACGCGGGCCTGTCGTTCTCCGGCCTGAACCCCGACCTGGACCTCGTCGAGTTCGTGGAGCTGCCCCGCGACGTGCATCCGTACTACATCGCCACGCAGGCCCACCCGGAGCTGCGGTCGCGTCCCACCGACCCGCACCCGCTGTTCCGCGGCCTCGTCGCCGCCGCGCTCGAACGGCACCGCTCGAGCGAGCTGTTCGAGGTCGAGCCCTTCGACATGGCGACGGAACGTGCCTGACATGACGGTCGCCGGGGAACTGCGCGACGAGCCGGCCGAGCCCACCGTCCTGGAGAGCACCGTGGCGATGCGCGGCCGGGTGTGGGACATCCGCCGCGACGTCGTCGCCTACGGCGACGGCGAGCTCGTCCGGGAATGGATGGTGCATCCCGGCGCCGTCGCGATCGTCGCCGTGGACGACGACGGGCGCGTGCTGCTGATCCAGCAGTACCGGCATCCGCTGCGCCACCGCGACTGGGAGATCCCGGCCGGGCTGCTCGACATCCCGGGCGAGGACCCGCTGGAGACCGCGAAGCGCGAGCTCGCGGAGGAGGTCGACCTCGAGGCCGGCGACTGGGAGCTGCTCACCAGCATCTGGTCGTCGCCGGGCAGCAACTCCGAGATCGTGCACATCTACCTCGCCCGCGCGGTGACGCCGCTGGCCGAGGCCTTCGAGCGCGAGGCCGAGGAGGCCGACATCCGCGCCGAATGGGTGACGCTCGCGGATGCCGTGGACGCGGTCATGTCCGGCCGGATGCACAACGGCATCCTCGTCGCCGGCATCCTCGCGGCGGCGCGTCGCCTGCAGGAGTGACGTGACGCCCGCGCGCGCCGTCGACGAGTACCTGCGACACGTCGCCGTCGAGCGCGGGCTGTCCGCCCACACGGTCGCCGCCTACCGGCGGGACCTCGGCGGCTATCTCGCGTGGCTGCAGCAGCACGGGATCGACGACATCGCGGCGGTGACCCCGGAGCAGGTGTCCGCGTTCATCGCGGAGCGCTCCGGCGCCGACCCGCGGCCTGCGGCATCGAGCCTCGCGCGACTGCAGTCCTCGGTGCGCGGGATGCACCGGTTCATCCTGCGCGAGGGCATCGTCGACGACGAGCCCACCCAGCGGCTGCGGCCCCCGAAGCTGCCGCAGCGCCTGCCGAAGGCGCTGACGGTCGACGAGGTGCAGCGACTGCTGGATGCCCCGGACGCCGAGACGCCGGTCGGCATCCGGGACCGTGCTCTGCTCGAGCTGCTCTACGCCACCGGCGCGCGCGTCTCCGAGGCCGTGTCGCTGGACATCGACGACGTCACGCACGGCGACATCCTGCGCGTGCGCGGCAAGGGGAACAAGGAGCGCATCGTGCCGCTCGGGTCCTACGCGCGCGATGCGATCGACGCGTACCTCGTGCGGGTGCGCCCGGGACTCGCCGTGCGGGGGAGGGTGACCCCGCGACTCTTCCTCGGGGTGCGCGGAGCGCCGCTGTCCCGGCAGAGCGCGTGGCTGGTCATCCAGCAGGCCGCCGAGCGCGCGCACCTGGCCGCGCACGTCTCACCGCACACGCTGCGGCACTCCTTCGCGACGCATCTGCTGCAGGGCGGCGCCGACGTGCGCGTGGTGCAGGAGCTGCTCGGACACGCGTCGGTCGCGACCACGCAGATCTACACGCACGTCACCGCCGACAGCCTGCGGGACATGTATCTGACCGCGCATCCACGCGCGAGGTGATTCAACGGTCTGAAGTCAGACCATTGACAGATTGCTTGTGGAACGGCCAGAATCGGGCGCAACCCCGCACATCGAGCGGGCATCCCGAAAGACAGGCACACATCAATGAGTGATGAAACGACAAAGGCGCCGCCCAATCACCTCGACGACGACGCCGCCGAACTCGCCAAGCTCGGCTACAAGCAGGAACTCCACCGCGGCATGTCGGGGTTCTCCAATTTCGCCGTCTCGTTCTCGATCATCTCGATCCTGGCCGGCTGCATCACCTCGTACTCGATCGCCTTGAAGTCCGGCGGCCCGTCGGCCATCTCGATCGGCTGGCCGCTCGTCGGCGTCTTCGTGCTGATGGTCGCCCTCGCCATGGCAGAGGTCTGCTCGAAGTACCCCACCGCCGGCGGCCTGTATTTCTGGGCCGGGCGCCTCGCCAAGCGGAACAAGCGCGAATGGGCGTGGTTCGTCGGCTGGTTCAACTTCCTCGGCGAGGTGGCCGTGACGGCCGCCATCGACTTCGGCGCCGCGACCACGATGATGGCGTTCGCGAACCTCGTCTGGGGCATCTCGGTGAACCCGTTCAACACGTTCGCGCTGTTCGTCGTGCTCATCGTCATCCACGGCCTCCTGAACACCTTCGGGGTGAACCTCGTCAGCCTGCTGTCGAACGTCTCTGCCTGGTGGCACATCGTCGGCGTGCTCGTGATCGTCGGAGCCCTGTGGATCATCCCGACCCACCATCAGTCCGTCGCGTGGACCTTCACCGGCTACTTCAACGGCACCGGGTGGTCTTTCGCACCGTACGTGTTCCTCATGGGCCTGCTGATGGCGCAGTACACCTACACCGGCTACGACGCCTCGGCGCACGTCGCCGAGGAGACCAGGGGCGCGTCGACCGCCGCGCCCAAGGGGATCGTGATGAGCGTCGTGATCTCGATCATCGGCGGCTGGATCCTGCTCTACTCGATCACCGCGGCGATCCAGGACAACTCCGACAAGGGCATCGGCGCGCTGCTCGGCTCAGCCACCGGGCTCCCGCCGGCGCAGATCTTCCTCGACGCACTGAACAACCCGACCATGGCCAAGTTCCTGCTGTTCATCGTGTGCGGGGCGCAGTTCTTCTGCGGCATGGCGTCCGTCACTGCGAACTCGCGCATGAGCTACGCGTTCTCGCGCGACTCGGCGATCCCGGGTTCGCGGTTGTGGGCCAAGGTCAACCCGCGCACCGGCACGCCGACCAACTCGATCTGGCTGTGCGTCGTGCTGTCGGTCATCCTGACCCTGCCCGCCATGTGGAACCTCACCGCGTATCTGGCGGTCACCTCGGTCGCCGTGATCGGCCTGTACATCGCGTACATCACCCCGGTGCTGCTGCGGCGGCTCGACGCGAGCTTCGTGCCGGGGCCGTGGAATCTCGGCAGGTGGAGCGCCGTCGTCGGGTGGATCGCCGTCGTCTGGGTGGTGTTCATCATCATCCTGTTCGTGCTGCCGCCGCTGTACCCGATCACACTCGACACGTTCAACTACGCGCCGATCGCCGTGGTCGTCGTCGCCCTGCTGGCGGTCGTGCTCTGGTACGCCCGCGGCAAGCGGCACTTCATGACCCGCGAGGAGGCCGAGCACCTGACCCTGCCGGCCGAAGAGCTGCTGGACGAATAGCGCGCGATGGCCGACACGTCGCAGTCACCGCTGGTGGACGCCGTCCTCCAGCCGGTGCGGGGGCAGATGGCATTCGAGTCGTGTGTGGAGCAGCTCGGCTCGGCCATCCGGCTCGGGATCTTCCGGGAGGGCGAGAAGCTGCCGGGGGAGCGCGAGCTCGCCGAGCGCCTCGGCGTCTCCCGGGCGACGCTGCGCGAATCGATCAGCGCGCTCCGCGCCGCCGGGTTCGTGTCCACGACCCGGGGGCGCGGAGGGGGGACGGTTGTGCAGCCCGCCACCCGGGAGTGGCCCGCCGATCAGCGGCCCGCGCGTGACGCGGAGGTGGCGGACATCCTCGTGTTCCGCTCGGTGGTCGAGCCGGGCGCCGCCTACCGCGCCGCGCAGACCGCCCTCACCGACGAGCAGCTGCAGCTGCTGGACGGATGCCTCGCGGACCTGGCCGCCGCCCGCACGCCCGCGGAGTACCGGCAGTCCGACGCCCGGCTGCACCTGGCGATCGCGACGGTGTGCGGCTCGGACGAACTCACCAAGGCGAGCGGGGTGATCCAGGTGAAGATCCACCAGTTCCTCGCCGAGATCCCCTTCCTGCCCAAGAACATCGAGGGGTCCGACGAGCAGCACCGGGAGATCGTCGCGGCGATCCGCGCCGGGGACGCCGACCGGGCCCGCGACATCATGCACGCGCACTGCGATGCGACGGCGGCTCTGCTGAAGGGCTTGCTGAACCGCTCCGCTCCGGTGCGAGACCAGAAAGACGAATGAGATGAACCCACCCGTTCCTGTCCGCAACGACCGGATGCTGAACGTCGAGCAGCTGCGCGACGCGATCCTCGGCGACGAGATCGACACCGTCGTGCTGGGCTTCACCGACATGCAGGGGCGCCTGCAGGGAAAGCTGCTGCACGGACGCTTCTTCCTGGACAGCGTGCTCGAGCACGGCACCGAAGGCTGCAACTACCTGCTCGCCGTCGACGTCGAGATGAACACCGTCGACGGCTACGACATCTCCAGCTGGGACAAGGGCTACGGCGACATGGTGTTCGAGCTGGATCTCGCGACGATCCGCCGCCTGCCGTACCGGCCCGGCACCGCGCTCATCCAATGCGACCTCACTCTGCTCGACGGCACCCCCGTCGCCGTGTCGCCGCGTGCGATGCTGCGTGCCCAGGTCGACAAGGCCGCGGGCATGGGGTTCGCCGCGCTCGCCGGCACCGAGCTGGAGTTCGTCGTCTTCGACACCAGCTACGAGGATGCCTGGGACAGTGGATACCGCGACCTGACACCCGCCAACCGTTACAACGTCGACTACTCGATCCTCGGATCGGGCCGCGTCGAGCCGCTCCTGCGCGAGATCCGCAATGTGATGTACGACGCGGGCATGACCGTCGAGTCCGCCAAGGGCGAGTGCAACTTCGGCCAGCACGAGATCGCGTTCAAATACGACCAGGTGATCGCCACGGCCGACAACCACTCCGTCTACAAGACGGCTGCGAAGGACATCGCCCATCAGCGCGGGCAGTCGATCACGTTCATGGCCAAGCCGAGCGAGCGCGAGGGCAACTCGTGCCACATCCACATGTCGCTGCGCGGCCTCGACGGCGATCTCGTGTTCTGGAAGGACGGCGCCCGCACGCCGGTCTACGACCATTTCATCGCGGGGGTGCTCGCGACCATGCGCGAGTTCACGCTCTTCTACGCGCCGAACATCAACTCCTACAAGCGGTTCGCGAAGGGCTCGTTCGCGCCCACCGCGGTCGCGTGGGGCCTGGACAACCGCACGTGCTCCGTACGCCTCGTCGGCCACGGGGCATCCGCCCGCATGGAGAACCGCCTGCCCGGCGGCGACGTCAACCCGTACCTGGCGCTCGCCGCCATGCTCGCCGGCGGGCTGTACGGCATCGAGCACGAGCTGGAGCTGGAGCCCGAGACGTCCGGCAACGCCTACGAATCGGGCGCGCCCACCGTGCCGACCACGATGCGCGAGGCACGGGATGCCCTCGCGGCATCCGACATCGCCCTCGACGTCTTCGGCGAGGACGTCGTCCGGCACTACCTGAACTACGCCGACGTGGAGCTGGCCGCGTTCGAATCGGCCGTGACCGATTGGGAGCTGCGGCGCGGATTCGAGAGGCTGTGAGCATGCGCTTCCCCGTCTCCGCCGTGTCCGCCGGCGGTGTCACCGTCGTCCGCAATCCCGCCACCGCCGAGGCCGTCACCGAGGTGAGCCTCGCCGACCTCGCCGAGACGGATGCCGCCATCGAGCGCGCGCATCGTGCGTTCCCCGCCTGGCGCGCGGTCGCTCCTGCAGAGCGCGCCCGGCTGCTGCGCGCGTTCGCCGCGCTCGTCGACGCCCACAACGAGGAGCTGGCGCAGCTCGAGGTCATCGGCGCCGGGCACACGATCGGCAACGCACGGTGGGAGGCCGGCAACGTCCGGGATGTGCTGAACTACTACTCCGCAGCGCCGGAGCGGCACTTCGGGCGCCAGATCCCGGTGCCCGGCGGGCTCGACGTCACCTTCCACGAGCCGCTCGGCGTCGTCGGGATCATCGTGCCGTGGAACTTCCCGATGCCGATCGCGGGCTGGGGGTTCGCCCCGGCGCTCGCCGCCGGCAACACGGTGGTGCTCAAGCCCGCGGAACTCACCCCGCTCACCGCGATGCGGATCGGCGAGCTGGCTCTCGAAGCGGGCATCCCGGAGGGCGTGCTCACCGTCATCCCGGGCCGCGGACGCGTCGTCGGCGAGCGGTTCGTGACGCATCCGCTCGTGCGCAAGGTGTGCTTCACCGGGTCGACCGACGTCGGCAAGGGCATCATGCGCGGCTGCGCCGATCAGGTGAAGCGCGTGACGCTCGAGCTCGGCGGCAAGAGCGCGAACATCGTGTTCGAGGACGCCGACCTGGAGCTGGCGGCGGCATCCGCCCCCGGCGGCGCGTTCGACAACGCCGGGCAGGACTGCTGCGCCCGCTCACGGATCCTCGTGCAGCAGAGCGTCTACGACCGCTTCCTCGAACTGCTGCAGCCCGCCGTGGAGGGCTTCTGCGTCACCGATCCGGCCGACGAGGCGGCCCAGATGGGGCCGCTCATCTCGGCCGGGCAGCGCGACAGCGTTGCGGCGGCCCTCGACGACGCCGACGTCGCGTTCCGGGGGCAGACCGTGACCGGATCGGGCGGGTACTGGCTCGCCCCGACCGTCGTGCTGCCGCGTTCGGCGCAGGACCGGGTCTGGACGCAGGAGCTGTTCGGGCCGGTCGTCGCGGTCATGCCGTTCACCGACGAGGCCGATGCGATCGCCAAGGCCAACGACACCGAATACGGGCTCTCCGGGTCGATCTTCACCCGCGACGTGGGACGTGCGCTGCGCGTCGCCCGCGGCGTGGAGTCCGGCAACCTGTCCGTCAACTCGCACTCCTCGGTGCGGTACTGGACCCCGTTCGGCGGGTTCAAGCAGTCCGGTCTCGGCCGCGAGCTGGGGCCGGACGCCCCGGACTCGTTCTCCGAGATCAAGAACGTCTTCATCTCCACCGAAAACTGAAGCGCCTCGCGCGCGGAAATCCGAAAGGCAATCAATGGGCAAGCTCGAGGGCAAGGTCGGCGTCATCACCGGAGGATGCAGCGGCATCGGCCTGGCGACGGCACGCAAGTTCGTCGCTGAAGGCGCGACCGTGGTGATCGGCGACGTCGACCGCGAGAACGGACCTCGCATCGCGGAGGAGCTCGGCGGGTCCTTCGTGGTCGTCGACGTGACGAGCCCGGAGCAGGTCGAGGCGCTGTTCGCGCATGCGAAGGAGCGCTACGGCCGGATCGACATCGCGTTCAACAATGCGGGCATCTCCCCGGCCGACGACGACTCCATCCTGAAGACCGGGATCGACGCCTGGGATCGCGTGCAGCGCGTCAACCTGCAGAGCGTGTACCTCTGCTGCAAGGCCGTGCTGCCGTACATGCTCGAGCAGGGGAGCGGGTCCATCATCAACACGGCGTCGTTCGTGGCGATCATGGGGGCGGCCACTTCCCAGATCTCGTACACCGCCTCGAAGGGCGGCGTGCTGGCGATGACCCGCGAGCTCGGCGTGCAGTTCGCGCGCAAGGGCATCCGCGTGAACTCGCTCTGCCCCGGCCCGGTCAACACCCCGCTGCTGCAGGAGCTGTTCGCGAAGGACCCGGAACGCGCCGCGCGGCGCCTCGTGCACGTGCCGATGGGCCGCTTCGCCGAGCCGGAGGAGATCGCGAGCGCGGTCGCGTTCCTCGGCAGCGACGAGTCGAGCTTCATCACCGCGACCGACTTCCTCGTCGACGGCGGGCTGTCGAACGCGTACGTCACCCCACTGGAGGCCGACTTCGAATGACCGAGAGCGCGCCGGATGCCGCAGCCCCCCTCATCGGCATCTCGATGTACCGGGTGCCCGCCTCCTGGGCGATGTGGCACGGGGTCGCCGCCGACCTGCTCCCGGCCGCGTACGCGCGTGCCGTGGAGCGGACGGGCGCGGTCCCGATGCTTCTGCCCGCCTACGCCGACGCGCACACCGCCCGTCGGGCGCTCGGCAGCCTGGACGGTCTCGTGCTCGCGGGAGGAGCGGATGTCGGCACCGACGACGAGCGAGACGCATCGGAGCTGTGGCTGCTGCGTGCTGCAGATGACCTGGACCTGCCGGTGCTCGGCATCTGCCGGGGCATGCAGCTGATGGCCGTGGCATCCGGCGGTGCGCTCGTCCCGCACCTGCCGGACGTGATCGGCGACGACCGGCATTCCGGAGGCGACGGATACACGCAGATCCCGTTGCGGGTCGAATCGGGGCACCGGATCTCGGAGCTCCTCCCGGCGTCCGGGTCCGTGCCGTGCCACCACCACCAGTCGGTCGCCGAGCATCCCGGCTACGTCGCCACCGCGTACACCGACGACGGCGTCGTGCACGCCATGGAGGATCCCGGGTCGCGATTCGCGGTCGCGGTGCAGTGGCATCCGGAGACGGGGGACGAACCGGGACTGTTCCGGGGGCTTGCCGACGCGGCTCGGGAGCTCGCGGCGGGTCGTCGGTAGACTCGTCGGAGCGTCCCGTACCGCGCGGGCCGCAGAGGCAGGAGTGATTCGGTGGCGGGCAGCTCGAGCAAGCATGCGGACGAACGGCCGATCGGCCCGACGGGACGACCGTACAACGGGTTCGCGACACCCTCGAAGCTCGACGCGCACGGCCCCGCGCGCATCATCGCGCTGTGCAACCAGAAGGGCGGCGTCGGCAAGACGACGACGACCATCAACCTCGCCGCAAGTCTGGCGCACTACGGCCGCAAGGTGCTGTGCGTGGACTTCGACCCGCAGGGTGCGCTGTCGGCCGGCCTGGGCATCGCGACGCACGAGATCCCCACGGTCTACGACCTGCTGCTTGACACCAAGCGCGACGCGCACGAGATCATCGTGCCCACCCGCGTCGAGGGGCTCGACATCATCCCGGCGAACATCGACTTGTCCGCGGCCGAGGTGCACCTCGTCAACGAGGTCGCCCGCGAGATGATCCTCGCCCGCGTGCTGCGCGGCGTCGCCCAGGAATACGACGTCATCCTGATCGACTGCCAGCCGTCGCTCGGCCTGCTCACGGTCAACGCGCTCACCGCCGCGCACGGCGTCATCATCCCGCTGGAGTGCGAGTTCTTCGCCCTGCGCGGCGTCGCCCTGCTCGTGGAGACCATCGACAAGGTGCGCGATCGCCTCAATCCCGTCATCAGCCTCGACGGCGTGCTCGCCACCATGTACGACCCGCGCACCCTGCACTCCCGCGAGGTGCTCGAGCGCGTGGTCGAGGCGTTCGGCGACGACGTGCTGGAGACCGTCATCGGGCGCACGGTCAAATTCCCGGACGCCTCCGTGTCGGGGCTGCCGATCACCGAGTTCGCGCCCGAGCACGCGGCAGCCCAGGCGTACCTGCGCCTGGCCCGCGAGCTCGTCGTGCGCGGCGCCGTCGCCTGAGGGAGATGCTGTGAGCCCTTCGACAGGCTCAGGGACCGACAGGACAGGCTCAGGGACCGACACGACAGGCTCAGGGACCGAAGATTCCGAGGCATCCGGGTTCCGGGTGTCGCTCGGCGTGTTCGACGGGCCGTTCGATCTGCTGCTGACCCTGATCTCCAAGCACGAGCTCGACATCACCGAGGTCTCGCTGTCGAAGGTCACCGACGAGTTCCTCGCGTACCTGCGCGCGGCGCGCTCCGCGGACGAGCTGGAGGAGGCATCCGAGTTCCTCGTCGTGGCCGCCACGCTGCTCGACATGAAGATCGCGGGCCTGCTGCCGCAGGGCGAGCTCGTCGACGCCGAGTCGGCGGCGCTGCTCGAAGCCCGCGACCTGCTGTTCGCCCGCCTGCTGCAGTACCGCGCGTTCAAGGAGGTGTCGGCCTGGTTCGCGCGCAGCATCCAGCGCGAGGAGCGCCGGCACACCCGGGCCGTGCGGCTGGACCCGAAGTACCGCGAGCGCGTTCCCGAGCTCGTCTGGACCCTCAGCGCCGACGACTTCGCGGCGCTGGCGGTGCTCGCGTTCGCCCCGAAGGAGATCCCCACCGTCGGCCTCGACCACCTGCACGCGCCGCTCGTGAGCATTCGCGAGCAGGCCGCCGTCGTGGTGCGGATGCTGCGGGATGCCGGCACGCTCACGTTCCGCCAGCTCATCGCCGGAATCGGGGAGCCCGGTATCGTGGTGGCCCGGTTCCTGTCGGTGCTGGAGCTCTACCGGCACGCGGCGCTCAGCTTCGACCAGGACGAGCCGCTCGGGGAGCTGATCCTGCAGTGGACCGCCGTCCGCTGGACCGACGAGAACCTCGCTGCCCTGGGAGCCGACTATGACCGATGACCCCGCTTTCGACCCGGAGCTCTGCCGTCGCCTCGAGGCGATCCTGCTGATCGTCGAGGAGCCGCAGAGCATCGTCTCGCTGGCCGCCGCCGTGGCGAGCCCGGTGCGCCCGGTGCGCGCGGCGATCGACTGGCTCGTCGCGGACTACGACGGCGAGACGGGGCCCGGTCATGGCGGCTACCGGCGCGGCTTCGAGCTGCGCGAGGTCGGCGGCGGCTGGCGGCTGTACGTGCGCGACGACCTCGACGACCTCATCAGCGACTTCGTCGGCAGCCAGGTGCCCACGCGCCTGTCGCAGGCGGCGCTGGAGACCCTCGCGGTGATCGCGTACAAGCAGCCGGTCTCGCGCGGGCAGGTGGCATCCATCCGCGCCGTGAACGTCGACTCGGTGGTGCGCACTCTGCTCGCGCGGGGACTGGTGACCGAGGTCGGCAGCGACTCCGAGACCGGCGCCATCCTGTACGGCACGACCGACGCGCTGCTCGAGCACCTCGGCATCAACAGCCTCGACGAGCTGCCCCACATCTCCCCGCTGCTCGACGACGTCGACGACGTGGCGACCATCGACGGAGAGGTGCGCCGATGAGCGACGAGAACACCCCGGACACAGACACGACGATGCGACTGCAGAAGGCCCTCGCGAACGCGGGCGTGGCATCCCGCCGCGTCGCCGAGGAGATGATCGTCGCGGGTCGCGTACGCGTCAACGGCCAGGTCGTCACCGAGCTCGGTTCGCGGGTCGACGTGGTGTCGGACCTGGTCGACGTCGACGGCACCGCGATCCAGTTCGACCAGTCCAAGCGGTACGTCATGCTCAACAAGCCCACCGGCGTCGTCAGCTCGATGCGCGACGATCGCGGGCGGCCCGACCTGCGCCCGTTCACGAAACAGTGGGAGGAGCGCCTGTACAACGTCGGGCGGCTGGATGCCGACACCTCCGGGCTGCTCGTGCTCACCAACGACGGCGAACTCGCGCACGTGCTCGCGCACCCGTCGTTCGGGGTGACCAAGGTGTACCTGGCGCGGGTGCGCGGACGCGTCACGCCGGCGACGATCGCACGCCTCACGCGCGGCATCGAGCTGGAGGACGGCCCGATCCAGGCCGACAAGGCACGCCTCAAGGACGTCTCGACGGGCTCGACGAGCCGCGGCGAGGCATCCAGCCTCGTCGAGCTGACGCTGCACTCCGGCCGCAACCGCATCGTGCGGCGCATGATGGCCGAGGTGGGACATCCGGTCATCGAGCTGGTGCGGCGCCAGTTCGGGCCGTTGCACCTGGGAACCCTCCCAGTGGGAAAGACGCGGGAGCTGACTAAAATCGAGAGAGGCGCGCTTCTGACTCTCTCGCGTCAGACAGACCAGGAGAATCAGTGACCGACACGACCCGTGCCCGAGGCGCTGCGCGCACCTCCGGCACCGTCCGCATCGTGGGGGCGGGCCTGCTGGGGTCGAGCATCGGCCACGCGCTCGTCGCCCTCGGGGTGGACGTGGCGCTCGCCGACACGTCGCCCGCGCAGCTGCGGCTCGCCATCGACTACGGCGCCGGCCGCGCCGCGCGTGCCGACGACGCCCCCCGCCTCGTCGTGGTCGCAGTGCCGCCCGACGTCGTCGCCGACGTCATCGCCCGGGAGCTGGCCGCCCACGCCGACGCGGTCGTCACCGACGTCGCGAGCGTCAAGCTGCAGCCGCTGCGCGAGCTGCAGCAGCGCGGCATCGACCTCACCCACTACATCGGCTCGCATCCGCTCGCCGGCCGGGAGCGCGGGGGAGCGATCGCCGCCCGCGCCGACATCTTCATCGGCCGACCCTGGGTGGTGTGCCGAGACGCCGAGACGCCGGCATCCGACCTCGCCGTCGTGGAGGGGCTCGCCCTCGACCTCGGCGCGACCCCGGTGGAGATGGGGCCCGAGGAGCATGACCGGTCGGTCGCGCTCGTGTCGCACGTGCCGCAGATCGTCGCGAGCCTGCTCGCCGGCCGATTCGCGGACGCGCCGGACGGCTCGCTCGGCCTCGCCGGCCAGGGCGTGCGCGACACCACGCGCATCGCGGCCTCCGCCCCCGAGCTGTGGGTGCAGATCCTCGACGCGAACGCGGCGCCCGTCGTGGACGTGCTCGACGCGCTCGCCGCCGACCTCGCGCAGGTCGCCGATGCGCTCCGCGCCCCCGACCAGCCCGGTGCGCGGCGCACGGTCGCCGACACGATCCGCCGCGGCAACGACGGCGTCGAGCGACTGCCCGGCAAGCACGGCCAGAACCGGCGCTTCGAGCAGCTGGTCATCATGATCGACGACACCCCCGGCCAGCTCGGCCGGCTGTTCGGCGAGCTCGGCGAGCTCGACGTGAACGTCGAGGACCTGCGCCTGGAGCACTCGCCCGGCGCCCAGTTCGGCCTGGCCGAGATCAGCGTGGACCCGGCGACGCTGCGTCGCGCCGCGGACGGCCTGGTCGCACGCGGCTGGAAGATTGCGAGCATGAATGACTGACCCTTCGACCGGCTCGGGGACCGCGATCATCGCCATCGACGGACCCGCGGGCAGCGGCAAATCGAGCGTGTCCAAGCAGCTCGCACGCACGCGCGGCTACGGCTACCTCGACACCGGTGCCGCGTACCGCGCGTTGACGTGGCGGGTGCTGCAGGACGACGCCGACGTCACGGACGCCGATGCCGTGCTGGCCACGGCATCCCACCTCGGCTTCGCCATCTCGCTGGACCCGGACGACTACTGGGTGGCCGTCGGCGGGGCCGACGTGACCGAGGCGATCCGCGAGCCGCGGGTGTCCGCGGCGGTGAGCGCCGTCGCGCGCATCCCCGAGGTGCGCACCGCGATGAACAGGATGTTCCGCCGGTATGCGCGCGGGTCCAAGCGCACGGCCGTCGTCATGGAGGGCCGCGACATCACCACCGTCGTCGCCCCGGATGCCCCGGTGCGCATCCTGCTCACGGCGGACGAGGCGGTGCGCGCCGCCCGGCGCAGCAAAGAGGTGACCACGCAGGATGCCGCGACGGTCGCGGAGGCGCTGCGCACGCGGGACGCCGCGGACTCGAAGGTCGTCGACTTCCTCACCGCCGCCGACGGCGTCGTGGTGGTCGACTCGACCGATCTGGATTTCGAAGGAACCGTCGCGGCCGTGCTCGCGGTGATCGATGAGGTTTTGGAGGAGCGCGATGGGCGCTGAGGACGAATACGAGGGCGGGCCGGACCATCTGGCCGAGCGCCTCGCCGAGATCGACGACACGCTCGCAGAGCAGCGCGCCGAGACGCTTCGTGCGTCGCTGGCGGACTACGAGCTCGACGACGAAGATGCGGCGGTGCTCGAGGGCCTGGGGCTCGGGCAGGACGGCATCGAGTTGCTGCCCGCGCTCCCCGTGGTCGCGATCGTCGGCCGGCCGAACGTGGGCAAGTCGGCGCTGGTGAACCGCATCCTCGGTCGTCGCGAGGCCGTCGTCGAGGACACCCCGGGCGTGACGCGCGACCGCGTGTCGTACAAGGCCGAGTGGATGGACCGCCGGTTCACCATCGTCGACACCGGCGGCTGGGAGCCGGATGCCAAGGGCATCGACGCCTCCGTTGCCGCACAGGCCGAGATCGCGATCGAGCTGTGCGACGTCGTGCTGTTCGTCGTCGACGCCATGGTCGGCGCGACGTCCACCGACGAGCACGTCGTGCGGCTGCTGCGCAAGACCCGCAGGCCCGTGTTCCTGGTCGCCAACAAGATCGACGACGCCCGGCAGGAGCCGGAGGCCGCGGCCCTGTGGAACCTCGGCCTCGGTGAGCCGCACCCGGTGTCCGCGATCCACGGCCGCGGGGTCGCCGACCTGCTCGACGAGGTCGTCAAGGCGCTCCCGGACGTCTCGGCCGTCGCCAAGAACGAGATCGGCGGGCCGCGTCGCGTCGCGATCCTCGGTCGGCCGAACGTGGGCAAGTCGTCGCTGCTGAACAAGGCGGCCGGCGAGGAGCGCGTGGTCGTCAACGACCTCGCCGGCACCACGCGCGACCCGGTGGACGAGATCGTCGAGCTCGGCGGCAGGATGTGGCGCTTCGTCGACACTGCCGGCATCCGGCGCCGCGTGCACCTGCAGCAGGGCGCCGACTTCTACGCGTCGCTGCGCACGTCCGCCGCGCTCGAGAAGGCCGAGGTCGCGGTCGTCGTGATCGACGTCTCCGAGCCGATCAGCGAGCAGGACGTGCGCATCATCGACATGGTGCTGGAGTCCGGCCGGGCCCTCGTCATCGCCTACAACAAGTGGGACCGCCTGAACGACCCGGACATGGACGGCATCGAGCGCCGCCGGTACCTGGAGCGTGAGATCGAGCAGGACCTCGCACATGTCGCGTGGGCGCCGCGCGTGAACATCTCCGCGCGCACCGGCCGTCACCTCGACAAGCTCGTGCCCGCGCTGGAGACCGCGCTGGACTCCTGGGACACCCGCATCCCCACCGGCAAGTTCAACGCGTTCCTGTCGGAGCTGGTCGCCGAGCACCCGCACCCGCTGCGCGGCGGCAAGCAGCCCCGCATCCTGTTCGGCACGCAGGCGGGCACGCGCCCGCCGACGTTCGTGCTGTTCACGACCGGTTTCCTCGACCCCGGCTACCGCCGGTTCATCCAGCGCCGTCTGCGCGAGCTGTACGGCTTCGAGGGGTCGCCGATCGTGATCAACATGCGCATCCGCGAGCGTCGCCACCGCTGATCCCACCACGTCCGGGAGTCGAAGATGACCATCGAACCGCCCGAGTTCACCCGGCGTCCGCCCACGGGTCCGCTGGACCCGGGCGACGCCTGGGTCGTGGCGCCGTCCGGCGAACGGTACTGGGGCCGGTTCGGAGCGGCGGGGCTGCTGCTCATCGACGACGACCGGCGCGTGCTCATGCAGCACCGCGTCGAGTGGAGCCACTTCGGCGGCACCTGGGCACTGCCCGGCGGCGCCCGTCACGAGGGCGAGACCGCCCGGGAGGGGGCGCTGCGCGAGGCCGGCGAGGAGGCGGGCGTTCCGGGAGATGCTGTCGTCGTGCGTGCGATGCACATCTTCGACCTCGGTTTCTGGTCGTACGCGACGGTCATCGCCGATCTGCAGCGCGCCTTCGAGCCGGTGATGAGCGACCCGGAGAGCAAGAACCTCGTGTGGGTGCCGGTCGACGAGGTCGCCGCGCTGCCGCTGCATCCCGGGTTCGCGGCCTCATGGGGCGAGCTCCGCGGGATGCTCGATGAGCGTCCGGTGATCGTGGTGGATGCCGCCAACGTCGTCGGCTCTCAACCGGACGGCTGGTGGAATGACCGGGTCGCGGCCGCCGACCGCCTGGTGGGACGCATCTCGGCGCGCCGGCACCGCGGGATGGACACCGCGTTCCTGCGACTCGACGGCGACGTGTGGTTCCCGCAGTGGGTCATCGTGCTCGAGGGTGCGGCCCGCACCGCGAAGCCCGTGGCGGGTATCGAGTACGTGATGGCGCAGGGCCGCTCGGGCGACGACGAGCTCGTCGCCGAGGTGGCGCGGCTCCTCGGCGACGACCGTGCCGTCACCGTCGTGACGAGCGATCGCGAGCTGCGGCGCCGGGTCGAGATGCTGGGCGCGCAGGTGCGCGGCGCCGGAGCTCTGCTGGACCAGCTGTAAGCCGGCGACGGGAGCCCCAGCGGGTGGGCCGCCGTGCCCAGATGGGCTCCGGGGTCAGAAGGGTGCGGGGTGTTGTTCTTTTCCGGGTGGGTGGTCGGGGAGGAATCGGATGGTGCCGGGTGGTCGGGTGGTGTGGGTGCGCCGGGTGGGGGACGTCCATTTCAGCACCCCGCCGGGGAGTTGCTTGACGGTCCAGTCGGTCTGGTGTTTCAACGTGTGGTGGCGTGGGCAGAGGCAGGCGAGGTTGCACAGGTCGGTGGGTCCGCCGTCGGCGGCGGCGACGGTGTGGTCCATGTCGC
>DATMTQ010000263.1:0-14072 GCA_035564095.1 Microbacterium sp.
CAGCGCGTCGCGATCGCGCGGGCGCTGGCCGCCGAGCCCGAGGTGCTCATCCTCGACGAGGCGGTCTCGGCCCTGGACGTCTCGGTGCAGGCGCAGATCCTGAATCTGCTCAGCGACATCCGCGACTCGCAGGGCGTCAGCTACCTGTTCATCAGCCACGACCTCGCCGTGATCCGGCAGGTGACCGAGCACTCGATCGTGATGCGGCGAGGCGAGGTGGTCGAGCAGGGGCTCACCGCCGACCTCCTCGACGACCCGCAGCACCCCTACACCCGCCAGTTGCGCGACAGCGTGCCGCGCGAAGGCTGGGACCCTGCATCCGCCCTGACCACTCACCACTGAAACCGGAGTCACCCGAAATGCACATCACAACCAAGCGCGCACTGACGGCCGTCGCCGTCGGCGTCACCGCCGCGCTGGCACTGGCGGGATGCTCCGCCGGTGCGAAGCACGCGGGTTCGGCGTCGAACCCGGCCGGGCTCGTCGTCTTCACTCCCGCCGGCAAGCTGCCCGTCGACCACATCACCTGGAACGTGTTCGAAGGCGAACCGCAGACGGTCGACCCGTACCACTCGGCCGACTACACGCCGAACATGATCAACTCGAACATGTGCGAGAACCTGCTCGCGCAGACGCCCGACTTCCAGATCAAGCCCAACCTGGCGCAGTCGTACTCCAACCCGGATCCGCTGACCTGGGTGTACGAGATCCGCCCCGGCGTCACGTTCTGGGACGGTCATCCGCTCACCGCCGACGACGTCGTGTACTCGATGGACAGGAACTGGAAGGACCCGACCAGCTTCTACAACTACCTGTACGCGAACGTCGCGTCCATCGCCAAGACGGGCCCCATGCAGGTGACCGTCAAGCTCAAGTCGCCCGACTACCTGTTCAACGACGAGCTGTCCTCGACCGCGGGCGTCGTGGTCGAGAAGGCGTTCACCGAGAAGGCCGGCAAGGACTTCGGCAGCCCGTCCGGCGGCCTCATGTGCACCGGTCCGTACAAGTTCGGCGGCTGGACGCAGGGGCAGTCGATCACCGCGATCGCCTACCCCGGGTACTGGAACAAGGCGCTCACGCCGAAGGTGAAGAAGATCACGTTCACGTTCCTCACCGACGACTCCGCCATCACGTCCGGCCTGCTCTCCGGTGAGATCGACGGCACCTACGTCGTGCCGGTGTCGGGTCTGCCGACCCTGAAGTCGACTCCGACCGGCAGCCTCCACCGCGGCAAGGGCGGCCTCGAGGTCGAGTTCGTCGTCGCCAACCAGAAGGGCGCGCTGAAGAACGAGAACATCCGCAAGGCGCTGCAGCTCGCGATCGACTGGAAGGGCATCGGCGCCACGGTCTACGGCGGCGAGGGCACGCCCACCACCCTGCAGATGGCGTCCGCGTCGTTCGGGTTCGCGAAGACGCAGCTGGACGCGCTGGCCAAGCAGGTCAACACGACCGACGGCAGCCCGCAGATCGCCGAGGCCAAGGCGCTGCTGAAGGATGTCCCGGCCGCCGACCTGCACCAGCAGATCAGCCTCGTCGTCCCGGACCAGTCCGAGACCCAGCAGCTCGGGCTCGCCGTCAAGGCCGCCGCCGACAAGATCGGACTCGACTTCAAGCTGAACGTCGTGCCCGCGACCGGCTACTCGAACTACCTGTACGACCCGAAGACGCGCGGGAACACCGACCTGCTCTACACGCAGTTCTGGGCGAACATCCCGAACCCGCTCGACTGGCTCGGCATCACCGCCGTCTCGAACGGCTCGTTCAATCAGGGCGGCTACAGTGGCATCGACAAGACCTACGCCCAGGCCGTCGCCACCAAGGACCCCGCCGCGCGAGCCCAGCTCGTCGCCCAGATGGAGAAGCAGCTGCACGACGAGATGAACCCGATGATCGGCGGTGTCGAGCTCGTCAGCGACATGTGGATGAACAAGCGCATCTCCGGCGCTCCGGCCACGTTCGACTACGTCTACTACCCGTGGGCGGCGTACCTCGGCGGGACGGGCAAGTAGTGTCCGGCCGCGCCGGTCGCCCGGGACCCAAGCCTCGCCTGAGCCCCGAGCTCATCGTGGAGGCGGCGTTCCGGGTGACCGAGCGCGGCGGGGCGGCGGCCCTCAGCTTCACGGCGCTCGGCCGTGAGCTGGGGGCCCACCCCACGGCGGTGTACCGCCACTTCCGCGACCGCGACGACCTGATGCGGTCGCTCGTGGACGCGCTGCAGGGCGAGGTGCTCGCCGAGCTCCCCGCGGATCCCCCCGAGGACTGGGCGGAGGAGCTGCGCGCCCGCGACATGGTGACGCACGAGGTGTTCATGCGGCATCCCCAGATCGCCCAGGAGGCGAGCGTGCGCACCGCACGACTGCCCAACGAGTACCGCATCATCGACCAGGTCATCGGCATCTTCCGCCGCGCCGGATTCAGCGATCAGGATGCCGCCCGCTACTATCGCGTCTTCAGCGACTTCGTGATGGCGTACTCCGCGCAGGATGCCGCCCTGGAGGCGCTGCACCCCGAGACCCGCGCCGGCGACCTCGCCGCGTGGCAGCACGAGTACCGGACGCTCGACCCGGCCGAATACCCCAACATCGCGGCGGTCGCCCCGTCGCTGCCGGCGCTGGACGACCCGGGCAATTTCGCCCTCGCCGTGGACCTCATGCTGGAGGGCCTGCAGGGCCGCCACGCCGCGGCGATGGCCGCGCGTGCGGCAGACGCGGAGCCGGAATCGGAGGCAGCGGCCGTGCCGGGTACCGTGGAGTCGTGACTCCCGACCTGCGGCTGGTGGCCGTCGACCTGGACGGAACGCTGCTGGACGCGCAGGGTGCGGTGCCCGACCGCCTGTGGCCGTTGCTCGATGCCATGCACGAGCGCGGCATCCTGTTCGTCCCCGCGAGCGGCCGGCAGTACGCGACCCTGCGGCACCTGTTCGCGCGGGCCGCCGACGGCATGCCGTTCATCGCCGAGAACGGCACCTACGTGGTGCGCGACGAGGTCGAGATCAGCTCCACTCCGCTCGAGGCGCACGCGGTGCACGCCGTCGTCGCGGCGCTGCGGGACACGAGCGCGGACTACGGCGTGGTCGTCACCGGGCGCGATCGGGCGTGGGTGACGCGGACGGATGCCGCCTTCCTCGCCGAGGTCGCGAAGTACTACATCGAGCACGAGGTCGTCGCCGACTTCGGCGCCGTCGCCGGCCGGGCCATCAAGATCGCCGTGTTCTGCTTCGGCGACGCCGAGACCGAGATCGCCCCCGCGCTGGCATCCTTCCGCGGCTCGCACCAGGTGGTCGTGTCGGGTGCGAACTGGGTGGACGTGATGGATGCCCGCGCCGACAAGGGCGAGGCGCTGCGTGCGCTGCAGCGGGCCTTCGGCATCCTCCCCGCGCAGACGGCTGCGTTCGGCGACTATCTCAACGACGTCGAGATGCTGCAGGCGGCGGACTGGTCGTATGCGATGGACAACGCGCATCCCGACGTCAAGGCGGTCGCCCGCAGCATCGCGCCGCACCATCACGACGAGGGCGTCGTCGAGGTGCTCGGCGAGCTGCTCGGCGTGGAGGTGTGAAGCGCGCGTTCAGCAACTGTTCTTCCAACCCTGTGAGAGTGGATTCATGACCGCATTCCTGCCCCTGCGCAATACGCCCCGCGACTACGCGTGGGGTGCCGTCGACGGTGTCTCCCGGGCTCTCGGCTGGAGCGAGTCGGGCGCGGCCGAGGCGGAACTGTGGCTCGGCGCGCACCCGCTGTCTCCGGCCGTGCTGGAGGATGCCGAGTGGCCGGACCTCGCCGCGTGGCAGGACGAGGCCGGCGTCGAGCTGCCGTTCCTGCTCAAGGTGCTGTCGGCACGGTCGGCGCTGTCGCTGCAGGCCCATCCGACCACCGCGCAGGCCGAGGCCGGTTTCGCGCGCGAGGAGGCGGCCGGGCTGCCGCTGACCGCGCGGGAGCGCAACTACAAGGACCCGAACGCCAAGCCCGAGCTCATCGTCGCGACCGAGGACGGCTTCGAGGCGCTGTGCGGCTTCCGCGACCCGGCCGAGACGATCGCGGCACTCGCCGTCTTCGGCGCCGTCCCCGGCATCGAGCGCCTGCTGGAACGGCTGTGGGAGGGCGTCGAGCCGGCATTCGCCTGGCTGCTCTCCGGCGACCCGGAGGTCGCGACCCTGGTGTCTGCGGTCGTCGGGCGGGCGAATGCCGCGGCCGCCCCGCGAGCGGTCCCCCCGGTCGCCCCGCGAGCGAAGCGAGACGAAACGTCCCGCCCCGCGACTCCCGACGCGGAGCTCGTCACCCGGCTGGCCGCGCAGTTCCCGGGGGATCCCGGCATCCTCATCGCGCTCATGCTCAACCACGTCACGCTCGCCGAGGGCGAGGCGCTGTGGCTGCCCGCGGGCAACATCCACGCGTACCTGCGCGGCACCGGCCTGGAGCTCATGGGCCCGAGCGACAACGTGCTGCGCGGCGGTCTCACGCCCAAGCACGTCGACCGGGCGGAGCTGCAGGCGGTGCTCGACTTCACCCCCGGACCGCCCCCGCGGCTGGTCCCCGTGCCGGTCGCGCCGGGAATCGCCGCCTACCGTCCGGCCAGCGTGCCGTCCGGGGCGGATGTCGGCTTCGAGCTGCTGCTGGTGACGGCGGATGCCGGCCTCGACCTGCCGACGGCGGCCATCGCGATCGCCCTCGAGGGAGCGTTCGACCTGACGCGGGACGATGAGACCGCCGAGATCGACCGGGGCGGCATCCTGTTCCTGCCCGAGCCGGGGCCCCTGCAGGTCACCGGCGCCGGGCGGCTGTTCGTCGCCACCGGCCGGTAGCGTCCAGCCCGTCGCCCGCGGCGTTACGGGATGCCGACACGCGAGAAGGCGGCCGGCCGGAGCGATGGGGGGAGGGCTCCGACCGGCCGCGATACCTCGAGTATGCGCCTACAGCAGGTTGCCGGCGTCGGTGAGAACGCTCCGCAGGATCTGCTCGATCTCGCTGAACTCGCTGGGGCCGATGGTCAGCGGCGGCGAGAGCTGGATGACGGGGTCGCCGCGGTCGTCGGCACGACAGTACAGGCCGGCGTCGAACAGCGCCTTCGACAGGAAGCCGCGCAGCAGTCGTTCGGCCTCGTCGTCGTCGAAGGTCTCGCGCGTGGCCTGGTCCTTGACCAGCTCGATGCCGAAGAAGTAGCCCTCGCCGCGCACGTCGCCGACGATCGGGAGGTCCTTCAGCTGCTCGAGCGTCGATCGGAAGAGCGGCGAGTTCTCGCGCACGTGCTCGTTGAGGCTCTCCTCCTCGAAGATGTCGAGGTTCTCGAGCGCGACCGCCGCCGAGACCGGGTGGCCGCCGAAGGTGTAGCCGTGCGCGAACGACGCGGTGCCGTGCGCGAACGGCTCGTACACCTTGTCGCTGACGACCGTGCCGCCGAGGGGGGAGTAGCCGCTGGTGACCGCCTTCGCGAAGGTGATCATGTCGGGCTGGTAGCCGAACGTGTCGCACGCGAAGAAGTTGCCGATGCGGCCGAACGCGCAGATGACCTCGTCGCTGACCAGCAGCACGTCGTACTTGTCGCAGATCTCGCGCACGCGCCGGAAGTATCCGGGCGGGGGCGGGAAGCATCCGCCCGCGTTCTGCACCGGCTCGAGGAAGATCGCCGCGACGGTCTCGGGACCCTCGAACTGGATCATCTCCTCGATGCGGTCCGCGGCCCAGATGCCGAAGGTCTCCGGATCGCTCGTGGGCGCGCCCATCTCGGCGGCGCGGTAGAAGTTCGTGTTCGGCACGCGGAAGCCGCCCGGGGTGACCGGCTCGAACTGCGCCTTGATGCCGGGCAGGCCGGTGATCGCAAGGGCGCCCTGGGTGGTGCCGTGGTAGGCGACGGCGCGCGAGAGCACCTTGGTCTTCATGGGCTGCCCCTGAAGCTTCCAGTAGTTCTTCGCGAGCTTGAACGCGGTCTCGACGGCCTCGCCGCCGCCGGTGGAGAAGAAGACGTGGTTGAGGTCGCCCGGCGCGTACGACGCCAGCCTGTCAGCCAGTTCGATCGCGGCCGGGTGCGCGTACGACCAGATCGGGAAGAACGCGAGTTCGCTCGCCTGGCGTGCGGCAGCCTCGGCGAGGCGGCGGCGGCCGTGGCCGGCGTTCACCACGAAGAGCCCGGCGAGCCCGTCGATGTAGCGCTTGCCGCGGGCATCGAAGATGTGGTGTCCTTCGCCGCGCACGATGATCGGCACGCCGTCGTCCATCGTGGATTGGCGGGAGAAGTGCATCCAGAGGTGCTCTTTGGCTTTGGCCTCCAGGGCCGGCACGTCGTATGCGGTGGTCAGTTCGGTCGTCGTCGACATGGGTATCGATCCTCCTCATCCGAGGCTACTCCGCGACCCCGGGCCGCCGATATGAGCGCAGTCGGACGCTTCGTGCGGCCGGATGCGGGATGCCGGACACCCCGTCGTCCGCGCGGTCCGGCATCCCCACCACCTGCCCGGCATCTTCATAGTCGATCCGTAGTCGGTCGTCGTAGGGTCGAGGCCATGGATACAGCCCGCCCGGTCGAGGACGACCACCTGGAAGTCACTCCCGAGGCGCTGCGGGCGATGCGCGACGAGTTCCAGAAGTTCCTGCTGGCGTACCAGTTCGGCCTGCGCGAGGTCGAGACGAAGATCACGATCCTGCGGGACGAGTTCCAGCATCTGCACGACTACAACCCGATCGAGCATGTCTCGAGCCGGGTGAAGTCGCCGGACAGCCTGGTCGAGAAGGTCGCGCGCAAGGGCGTCGACCCCGACTTCGACTCGATCGCCGCGCACATCACCGACATCGCGGGGCTGCGGGTCACGTGCAGCTTCATCGCCGACGCGTATCGCCTGTTCGACCTGCTCACCGCGCAGGACGACATCCACGTGCGCACCGTCAAGGACTACATCGCCGAGCCGAAGTCGAACGGCTACAAGAGCCTGCACGCCATCGTCGAGGTGCCCGTGTTCCTGTCGACCGGGCCGGTGACGGTGCCGGTCGAGGTGCAGTTCCGCACGATCGCGATGGATTTCTGGGCGAGCCTCGAGCACAAGATCTACTACAAGTACGACAGCCAGGTCCCCGAGTCGCTGCTGGCGGAGCTGAAGGATGCAGCCGACTCGGCCGCGCTGCTCGACGAGCGGATGCAGCGCCTGCACCGGGAGATCCACGGCGGTGCGGTGGGTGCCCGGGAGTTCCACGGCGCCCGGACGTTCGCGGTCTGACCGGTATGCGTCCCGGGCCGCTGCCGATCGCGCCCGCATGAGTGCGGGAGCGGATGCCGTGCTGGCCGCACTGGTGGACGACGTCCGCGAGAAGCTCGCCGGCGCATCGTCCGAGCGGCTGGGCGTGACGCGTGCGGCCCGGCGCATGCTCGGCATCCCGCGCCCCGAGCGCATCGTGCCGGGGCATGCCGTGTGGCACCTGGGCGCGGTGCTGGTGCGCTGCGACGGGCCCGCAGAGGAGGGACTGCTCGCGACGGGGGAGATCCTGCGTGCCCGCGAAGAGGTGCGGCGTGGATTCACCGCCGAGTCGCAGCGGACGCGGGCGGCGCGTGCCGCGGCCGCGCGGCGCGGGGGATTCGCCGAGGGCGAGACGGCGCACGTCGACGCCGTGCCGATCGTTGCGGCCGAGCTCGTCGCGACGGGCGCATCCGGACCGGTCGGCGTCGCACCGGACGGAACCCTGCTGCTGCGCTGGAGCCGAGCCGCCGCCGCCGTGCCCCTCGGCCCGTACCTCGACGAGCGCATCGACCTGCTGCAGCATCCGGCACCCGGCGCGTGACTGCCGGTGCGGGTGTGCGTGGTGCGCGGCGCCGGCATCCTCAGCCCGATGTCGGGGGGCCGAATTAGACTCGTAGGGCTATGGCATCCACCCCCATCATCGTGAGCCCCACCGGTTCGAGGCGGCCCGCCGCGGGCGGCGACGGAGCGCGTCCCGACGCCGACCTGCTCGAGGGACTCAACCCCCCGCAGCGTGAGGCCGTCGTCTACCGCGGACCGGCCCTGCTCATCGTCGCCGGGGCGGGGTCCGGCAAGACGCGCGTGCTGACCCACCGCATCGCGTCGCTGCTGCGCTGTCGCGAGGCGTGGCCCAGTCAGATCCTCGCGATCACGTTCACCAACAAGGCGGCGGGCGAAATGCGCGAGCGCGTCGGCCAACTCGTCGGCGACGCGTCGCAGGGCATGTGGATCTCCACCTTCCACTCGGCCTGCGTGCGGATCCTGCGCCGCGAGGCCGAGCAGTTCGGCTTCACCAAGTCGTTCACGATCTACGACTCCGGCGACTCCCGCGCCCTCATCAAGCGGCTCGTGAAGCAGCACGAGGCGGATGCCTTCGGCCTCACGCCCGCAGGGGTGCAGAGCCGCATCTCGAAGCTCAAGAACGAGCTCGAGGATGCCGAGTCCCATGCCCGCAACGCCAACATGCAAGACCCCGCCGAGCGCGTGTTCGTCGAGGTGTTCGGCGACTATCAGCGCGAGCTGCGCAAGGCGAACGCATTCGACTTCGACGACCTCATCGGGCAGACCGTGTTCCTGTTCCGCGCGTTCCCGCACGTCGCAGACGTGTATCGCCGGCGTTTCCGCTACATCCTCGTCGACGAGTACCAGGACACCAACGCCGCCCAGTACGCCCTCATCCACGAGCTCACCCGGCCGGTGCAGGGCAAGGCGGCCGAGCCGTTCGAGTCCGGCGGCATGATGATCTTCGAGCCCCCTTCGACAGGCTCAGGGGCCGAGGGGGCGGGGAATCCGGCGGGGGCATCCCTCACGGTCGTCGGCGACTCCGACCAGTCGATCTATGCCTTCCGCGGGGCGGACATCCGCAACATCTCCGAGTTCGAGCGCGACTTCCCTGGCGCCAAGGTCGTGCTTCTCGAGCAGAACTACCGGTCGACGCAGAACATCCTGGATGCCGCGAACGCCGTCATCCGCAACAACTTCGACCGGAAGGACAAGAAGCTCTGGTCCGACTCCGGCGCGGGCGAGAAGATCGTCGGGTTCACCGGATACTCGCAGCACGACGAAGCACAGTTCGTCGCCGACGAGATCGAGGCGCTGCACCGCGGCGGGCTCGCCTACAGCGACATGGCGGTGTTCTACCGCACCAACTCGCAATCGCGTGCGCTGGAGGAGATCTTCATCCGCGCGGCCGTGCCGTACCGGATCATGGGCGGCACCCGGTTCTACGAACGCGCCGAGATCAAGGACGCCCTCGCGTACCTCATCGCCGTCGCGAATCCGTCCGACGAGATGGCGCTGCGGCGCATCATCAACCGGCCGCGCCGCGGCATCGGAGACGTCACCGTCGAAGCGATCTCGCGGTACGCGGCCGACCAGCAGATCACGTTCCGCGACGCGCTGGCGAACGCCTCCGCGCTGGGCGTCGGGCCCAAGATCCAGGCCGCCGTCGCGCAGCTCGACGCCGTGCTGGCCGAGGCATCCGAGCTGATGCTGCCGCCGTCCGGCGAACTCGCCCCGCCCACCGCCGTCGCCGATGGGCTCGCGCTGCTGCTCGAGAAGAGCGGCTACCGCATGGCGCTGCGGGCGAGCAAGGACGCGCAGGACGAGGCACGGCTCGAGAACCTCGACGAGATGGTGGCGGTGGCGCGCGAGTTCGCCCGCAACAATCCCGAGGGCACGGTCGTGGACTTCCTCGCCGAGGTGGCGCTCGTCGCCGACAGCGACGACCTCGACGACGAGGCCGGGCAGGTGTCGCTCATGACGCTGCACACGGCCAAGGGCCTCGAGTACGAGGCGGTGTTCCTCACCGGCGTCGAGGAAGACCTGATCCCGCACCGGATCTCCGCCGGCGAGCCGGGCGGTCCCGCCGAGGAGCGTCGCCTGTTCTACGTCGGAGTGACGCGCGCGCGCAAGCGCCTGCACCTGTCGCTCGCCATGACCCGGGCGCAGTTCGGCGAGATCTCCGTCGCGATGCCGAGCCGCTTCCTGCAGGAGATCCCCGCCGACCTCATCGACTGGCGCCAGTCGCCCGGCGACGTCAACGGGCGCGGCGGGTCCCAGTCCCGGGCGCTGAACGCGCGCCCTTCGACAGGCTCAGGGGCCGGCTCCAGAGGCGGCTCGGGTGGCTGGAACTCCCGGATCCGGCACGACGATCCGCCGGCCCTGAAGCCGCGGGCGACGTCGCTCGAGAAGTTCCCCAACCGCATCCCGGCCAAGGTGCGCGACAACGGCGACATGGTGCTCGCGGCGGGTGACCGCATCCGGCATGAGGACTTCGGCGAGGGCCGGGTGGATGCCGTCACCGGCGAAGGCGCCAAGCGCGTCGCCCACGTGCGCTTCGACAGCGCCGGTGCGAAGAAGCTGCTGATCAAGATCGCCCCCATCGAGAAGATCTGACCGGCACGCGATGGGCGAGTCACCGCTTGCTTGACATGCACTGAGCGCCTCGTTGAAAATGACTCCGCGACGCGACGCGATCGCCCACGCCGGCGCGGCACAGCCGGGCCAGACTCAGCAGGACGGGGCGGCCATGGGAGTCGAAGCACGTCGATGGGCACGGAGCGCCACAGCAGCGGTGATCGCGATCGGAGCGCTGGTTCTCGCGGGGATTGCTCCGGCGCAGGCAGCGACGGCGACGGCGAGCATTTCGGGGCACGTGACAGACAAGGCGACAGGCAAGCCGCTCGCCGGGGTGAACGTCACGGCCGTCACCGATCCGGGCTTCTACGGGCACCCAGGGTCGGCAGTGACGGATGCGGCCGGCAACTACGTCATCACAGGCCTCGATCAGGGGACGCGCCTCGTCGAGTTCTCGGCCGGGGCACCATATGCGGACGAATACTGGCCCCACGTCCCGGTCGACCGGCTGGCCCAGCCCATTGTGAGCAATGCGGGCGACACGAGGACCGGGATCGATGCGGCGCTTGAGCAGCCGGCATCCCTGTCCGGCACCCTGACGCGTGCCGACACGGGCGCGCCGGCGGCCGGTGTCGTGGTGATCCTCGAGCAGCGCGACGTCGATCAGCGGGATCAGTGGACGAAGTATGCGTACACCGATACCGACGGTCATTACTCCATCGGTGGGATCCTGCCCGGCGCGTATCGGGTACATCTGGCCACCGGTTTCACGGACGCCCTCGTGATCGCGAACCAGTACTGGCCGACGACGTTCCATTCCGACGACGCCACCCTGGTGACGCTCGCAGCGAACGAGGATCGAACGGGTCTGGACACAGACGTCATGCCGCAATCGATCGTGAGCGGTGTGGTCACTCGGGCGGACACCGGGGTGCCGGTCGCCGGTGCCCGGATCGAACCGATCGATTCCGAGGGGTACGACGTCGGCTACGCGTACACGGATGCCGACGGGCACTACCGCGTGGGCTTGCTCCCTCCCGGCGCGTTCACGATGCGCGTCCATCCGCCGCAGGCGACGGGGACCGCGAACGATCTGGCGGTCACCTCCCGCGGCGTGAGCGTTCCCCTGGCTGGCACCGCCATGGATGACGTCGCAGTCGACATGGGCGGGCATATCGGGGGCACCGTCGAATATCTGCCGGGGTGGTTCGGAGACACCACGATCACCGCGTACCGGTGGAGCGGCACGCGGTGGGCCGATGAGACCACGGACCTCGTGACCGCCGATCAGTTCGCGGCGAAGCCGTACGGCTTCCGCCCCTGGAGCAGCGATGCGGGTGCCGTTCGCCCTGGAACGTACATCGTGGAGTTCGCTGCGCCCGGAATGTGCACGAAGTACTGGAATGGCGCATTCGCGCAGTCCACTGCGACGAGCTTCACCGTCGCCGCTCACCAGGCGGTCTCCGGGATCAGCGTGTTCATGACGCCGACGTGCACCAATCCCGCCGTTGTCCCCGGCTCCGTGATCATCACCGGTGCGGTGGCGACCGGGTCGAGACTGACGGCTTCGACGAGCAACTGGAAGCCGATCTCGTTGGCGATCACCGGTCAGAGTTCCGCGGCATTCGGGTATCAGTGGTATGCGGTGTCGGGAACGATCTCCACGCCGATCAAGGGTGCGACCGGCCGGACCTTCACGCCGACGTCCGCACTCGTCGGCAGACCTCTCAAGGTCACCGTGCGAGGATCCCTGCCGGGGACTCCATCGGTCAGCAGGACGTCTGCGCTCTCCGCGAAGGTCGCACTGACGGCGACTCCCGCGATCAGCGGCATCCGAGCGCAGGGGTACGCGCTGACGGCCCACCACGGCACGTGGACGAGCGGCACGAGCTTCTCGTACGCCTGGTACGCGGACGGCGCCTACATCCCTTCCACTTCCGGTCCCACGCATTCGACGTTCACGCCGACATCGGCTCAGATCGGGAAGTCCATATCGGTGAAGGTGAGCGGTACGAGAGCCGGGTACGGTTCTGCGGCGAGAGTGAGCGGCGGCACGGCGCGCATCGCCCTGACAGCGGCTCCCACGATCACCGGCACGAAGCACGTGGGCGACACGTTGTACGCCCACCCCGGCGCATGGACGAGGGGCACGACGTTCACCTACCGCTGGTACGCGAACGGTGTCGCGATCTCCGGGGCGACCCATTCGTCAGTCACGCTGACATCGGGGCAACGGGGGAAGACGATCACGGTGCATGTCACCGGCAGCTTGCTGCACTATCAGACGATCATCCGGTTCTCCGCTGCGACGGCGAGGATCGCCTGAGCAGCCCAGCTTCTCTGGAGCCCACCTCGGCGAGGAAAGATCTGATTCCCTGCCCCTCCACGCGATCTCCAATAGAATCGACCGGGAAGCTATGCACGCGTGGTGTGGCAATCGTCGCCCCTGTTCATCCAGGCTCCGACCAACCCGACAGTCTCTGGTGAAGCCCGCATCGGCGCGACGCTGGCGGCTGGGACGCCGGGATGGGCTCCCGGCACGGGATTCACCTACGAGTGGTTGGCCGATGGTCAGCCGATTCCCGACGCGCAGGCCTCCACATTCGTCGTGAGGGCGGAGCAGGCAGACAGGCGACTCTCCGTCCAAGTGGTCGGGCGGCTGGGCGACGGCATTGCGTACCAGCGGACATCCGCGGCGACGGCCCGTGTCATGGTGATTCACACGCCCACGATTGTCGGCACCCCGGTGGCCGGTTCCGTCCTGACTGCGAAGCCGGGCAGCTGGACTACCGGCACGACCCTTACCTACCGATGGTACGCGGACGGCGTTGCGATCACCGGTGCCACCGGATCGACTCTCAAGCTCACATCGCTGCAGCGCGGACACGTGATCACCGTGCGCGTCACCGGTCACAAGAGCGGGTATTTCACGGTCGGGGTGACCTCGAAGGCGACGCCGAAGGTCCCGACGGCTGCGACGCCCACGATCGCGGGCCGGGCGGCCGTCGGGACGAAGCTCACCGCCCGGCCCGGCACGTGGACGACCGGCTCGACGTTCACCTATCAGTGGTACGCGAGCGGCGTCGCGATCTCGGGCGCGGCTGGATCGACATTCACGGTCGGCACTGCTCAGCGTGGCAAGACGATCGTGGTCCGGGTATGGGGGCACAGGAGCCTGTACGCGACCGTCGGCGTCACGTCCAAGGCAACGACAAGAGTTCCGACTGTGGCGACGCCCACGATCTCGGGCAGGCGTCGCGTGGGCTCGAGACTCATCGCGAACCATGGCACGTGGACGAGCGACACCCTGTTCTCGTACGCGTGGTACGCAAACGGCGCCTACATCGTCGGGACGGCGGGGCATGTTGCGTACACCTTGACTTCCGCTGAGCGAGGCAAGACCATCACGGTCAAGGTGACCGGGGCGAAGTCGGGATACACCACCGTCACGAAGGTGAGCGCTGCCACGGCCCGCATCATCTGACCCGGCGCCACAACGGGCAAGCAGCATCCAGCTCGCTCATCGAATCGGATGAGGCAACGCACAGCACCGACACGGTCGCGCATCTTGTATCGGCCCGGGCGGACCGTCGACACTGATCCATCAGGGATACCGAAAGGATCCCGTGGCGCGGCGCCGCCGTGCCGAGGCTCCCGCCGTGCAGCGATGCACGGCGGCAGAGGATCCGGGGGGACAGAGATGGGTGGTCGCATCGTGCGCGGGAATTCGGTCGGCGGGTTCCGCCACCGTGCCCGCATCCTGGCGACGATG
>DATMTQ010000264.1:0-8935 GCA_035564095.1 Microbacterium sp.
CAGTTCGACGCACACGTCGACGGGCCGCGGCACGCCGCCGGCACGCAGGCCCCGCTCCATCGCCTCGACGGTCGCGACCGAGTCCGCCCAGCACACGAATCGGAAGGCGGGGTCGGCGAGCTCGCCCGCGAGCCACGCGAGCGAGCGCGCGTCGACGGCGGCGTTGGCGAGCATGATCGAGTCGAGCCCGAGGTCGCGGCCGGTGCGCACCTGCCCCATCGTCGCGAGCGTGATGCCGAGAGCCCCGGCATCCGTCTGCCGCCGCCACAGCGCGGGCGCCATGGTGGTCTTGCCGTGCGGCATGAGCTCGAGTCCGCGGGCGGCGCACCACGACGCCATGGTCGCGACGTTCGCGCGCATCGCGGCGTCGTCGAGCACGATGAGCGGGGTCCAGAACTCATCGAGCCGCGGCAGGGTCGCGAGGAAGTCGGATGCCGCCATGCCGATCGCGCGCGCAGGCAGCCCCTTGTCGCGTGCCGTCAGCCGTTCGTCCGCGTCCATCTCCATCCTCTCCTCGATGCTGTGCAAATACTACAACACGTGTTGCACTTAGCGCACGCATCGTTCCATCATGGAAGCATGACCGATCCGTCTGCGTCCACTCCGGCCACCCCGCGACTGATCACCCTCGGCGAGACCATGGCGCTGATCACCCCGGCGCTCGCGGAGTCGCTCGCGACCGCCCGGGACGTGCGCCTGCTCGTCGGCGGCGCGGAGTCCAACGTCGCGACCCACGCCGCGCACCTCGGCATCCCCACCGCGTGGGTGAGCGCCGTCGGCGATGACGCCCTCGGCGTGCGGGTGCGCGAGGACGTCGCCCGGCACGGCGTCGACGTGCACTGGGTGGCGAGCGATCCGCGAGCCCGCACCGGCGTCTACTTCAAGGACCCGGGGCGCGGCGTGCTGTACTACCGCAGCGGATCCGCGGCCGCGCACATGAGCCCGGCCAGCGTCGCCGGCATTCCGCTGGAGGAGGCCGAGATCGTGCACATCTCGGGCATCACTCCGGCGCTCTCGCACTCCTGCGCAGCCCTCATCGACACGATCGTCGACCGCGTATCGGCGGGGCCCGGCATCCTGAGCTTCGACGTCAACCACCGGGCCTCCCTGTGGGAGCCCGGTGTCGCGGCGCCCGCGCTGCTCGCCCTCGCCCGCCGCGCCGACCTCGTCTTCGTCGGCCTCGACGAGGCGGAGGGCCTGTGGGGCACCGCCGACCCGGATGCCGTGCGCGACCTCATCCCGCGCCCCACGATGCTCGTGGTCAAGGACGGCGACGTGGGCGCGACCGAGTTCCACCGCTACGCCACCGCCGACGTGCGCAGCTTCGCGCCCGCCATCCCGACCGAGGTCATCGAGGCGGTGGGCGCCGGCGACGCGTTCGCCGCCGGGTACCTCGCGGCCCACCTGCAGGGCGCGGATGCCGGCGAGCGCCTCGCCGCCGGTCATCGGCGTGCGCATCTCGTGCTGCAGTCCACGAGCGATTTCATCCCCGATCACCTCTGAAAGGTCATCCACCATGACAGACAACTCCGCGTTCGACGACATCTTCGCAGGCGCCGCGCTCATGGCGATCCTGCGCGGCATGGGGGTCGAGCGCAGCCTCGCCACCGCCACCCGCGCCTGGGACCTCGGCATCACCGCCGTCGAGCTGCCGATCCAGACGCCGACCGACCTCGACGCACTGCGCG
This sequence comes from Microbacterium sp., assembly GCA_035564095.1. Classification (GTDB taxonomy): domain Bacteria; phylum Actinomycetota; class Actinomycetes; order Actinomycetales; family Microbacteriaceae; genus Microbacterium. Next base: position 1,689 of record DATMTQ010000264.1, read on the forward strand.
TCGTGGCGGAGGCCGCCCGCGAGCGCGGCCTCACGGTCGGAGCCGGCACCGTCGTGACGCTCGACCACGTGCGGCAGGCGAAGGATGCCGGTGCCGCGTTCACCGTCAGCCCGGGCCTCGACCTCGACATCGTGCGCGTCTCGCACGAGGCGGGCCTGCCGTCGATCCCCGGCGTCGCCACGGCGTCCGAGGTGCAGCGCGCGCTCGGCGACGGTCTCACCTGGCTGAAGGCGTTCCCGGCATCCCTGCTCGGCACGGGCTGGTTCCCGGCGATGCGCGGACCGTTCCCGCAGGCGAAGTTCGTGGCGACCGGTGGCATGGGCTCGGGCAACGCGCAGGCGTATCTGGATGCCGGCGTGAAGGTCGTCGCAGTGGGCTCCGCGCTCGAGGACGACGCGCAGCTGCCGGCGCTCGCCCGGCTGCTCGGCTGACCCGCCCCCGAAACCATCGACCGGACTCGTCTCGGGTCAGACCGGCGTCTTCACGGCGGCGGTGGCCGCCAGCTCGTGGATGCGTCCGGCGCCCTCGACGTCCGGCCGGATCGAGGCCACCAGCGTCGCGATGACGCCGACGATCGCGATCACCGCGGCGTAGATCACGACCGGCCAGAACGCGCCGCCCGCACCGGCGACCAGCGCGGCGCAGATGAGCGGGGCGAGGCCCCCGCCGAGCGTGTTGGAGACCTGGTAGCCGATGTTCACGCCCGTGGTGCGGGCCTCGGGGTCGAACATCTCCACCAGCATCGTCGCCAGCGTCGCCTGCATGGCCACGCCGAACAGCACGAATCCGAGGATCTGCCCCAGCCAGATCAGCCACAGGTTGCCCGTGGAGAACAGCATGAAGGCCGGGTACACCATGATCGCGAAGCCGATGCAGCCGATGATGTACACCGTGCGGCGGCCGATGCGGTCGGAGATCGCACCCCAGGCGGGGGCGACGACGATCTGCAGGAGGCCGACGATCATCGTGCCGGCGAAGCCCATCCACGCCGGCAGGTGCTTGTTGGTCACCATGAAGCCGAGGCCGTAGGTGAGCACGACGTAACCGGCGATCGACTGCGGCAGGCCGATGAGGATGCCCATGATCGCGTTCTTCGGGTGACGGAACGCCTCGACGAGCGGGTTGGCCTTCTTGCCGGCGACGGCCAGCTGCAGGGTCTGCGTCTCGATGAACTCGTCGGACTCCTCCAGCTGACGGCGCAGGATGATCGCGACCACGGCGAGCACGATCGAGAAGACGAACGGGATGCGCCATCCCCACTGCAGGAACCACGAGGACGCAGTGAGCCCGAGCCCGGCCATGAGACCGCCGGACACGACGTTCGCGATGCCGGCGCCGCTGATGAGGAAAGCACCGTAGAGTCCGTGCTTGCCGGTGGGGGCGTTCTCGATGACCATCGTGGCCGCTCCGCCCATCTCGCCGCCGACGAAGAAGCCCTGCAGCATGCGGCAGAACAGCAGCAGCAGCGGAGCGGCGATGCCGATCGCCTTGTCGGACGGGATGAGGCCGATGCCGGTGGTCGCGAGACCCATGCCGACGACGGTGATCATCAGCACCGTCTTGCGACCGACCCGGTCGCCGACGATGCCCCAGATGACACCGCCCACCGGGCGCAGGAAGAAGCCGACCGCGAACGTCGCGAACGACGACAGCTGCGCGACGATCGGGTCGTCGGCGGAGAAGAACACCGCCGGGAACACCGCCGCCGAGGCGAGACCGTACAGGTAGTAGTCGTAGTACTCCATGAGGGTGCCGATGGCACCACCGGCGACCATCTTGCGCTGTTTGGCGCTGAGGCCCCGGGGAGGGTTGAGAGTGGACATGCGAGCCTCCTTGCTGCGCGAAGGACAGGGTTCGAAATCGAGGAAAGTCTCGACGGATCGGGCTGACGATGGCTAAGCTAGCAGCGAGATAGACATTCTGTCTAGATCTAAGAATTTTTGTTCAAGTGGGTGTGCGATGACGACGACACAGAACGCGGCGGAGGATGCCGTCACCGCTCTCGCGGGCGAGCTCGCGCGGGAGACGTACGAGAGCGCCGTCGAGGTGCTGCGGCTGTTCCGCCCGGTGATGCGCGCCTTCGCGGCGGCGTGCGGCCCGTCGGTCGAGGTGGTGCTGCACAACCTGGACGGCGCGGACGTCGACCTCGGGCACACCATCGTGGCGATCGAGAACGGGCACGTCACCGGCCGCGAAGTCGGCGGGCCCTCCACCTCTCTCGGACTCGACGTGATGAAGGACCGCCGCAAAGACCACGACGCCTTCGGCTACACCGCCTTCACGACCGACGGACGCGAGCTGCGCTGCTCGTCGGTGTACTTCCACAACGCGGCGGGGGACATCATCGCGTCGCTGTGCGTGAACGTCGACCTCAGCCCGCTGCAGCACGCGCGCAGCATCCTGGATGCTCTGCTGCCGGCATCCACGGCAGGTCCGGACGCACCGCGTGAGCACTTCGGCACGGACCTCGTCTCGGTGATGGACGCGATGATCACCGAGGCCATCGGCGAGATCGGACGGCCGGTCACGCAGATGTCGCGCGACGACAAGATCACCGTGCTCGAGCGCCTCGACCGGCGCGGGGCGACGCAGATGCGCAAGTCGATCGAGGCGATCGCGAAGCGGCTCGGCATCTCGCGCGTGACCGCCTATGCCTATCTCGACGAGGCCCGCACGCGGGAGTGACCGCCTACGGCACGCGGTTGAGCCAGGCGTCCGTGCCGAACTTGGTGCGCACGAGCTCTTCTGCCTCGGCGTACTCGTCGGGGCTGATCGTGCCCGGGGTCGCGCCGTACAGGTGGGTGAAGGTGTCGATGAAGCGCTCGATGACCTGCTCGCGGGGAAGGCCGGTCTGGCTGCGCAGCGGGTCGACGCGCTTCGCCGCCGACACGGTGCCCTTGTCGCTGAGCTTCTCGCGGCCGATGCGCAGCACCTCGGTCATCACCTGGCCGTCGATGTCGTAGCTGAGGGTGGCGTGGTGCAGCACCCCGCCGTTGGCGAGCCGCTTCTGCGCGGCCCCGCCGATCTTGCCCGACGGACCGGCGATGTCGTTGAGCGGCTGGTAGACCGCATCGATGCCGAGCGAGCGCAGCGCCTGCAGCACCCAGTCGTCGAGGAACGCGTACGAGTCCGCGAACGTGAGCCCGGCGACGAGGGATGCCGGTACGTACAGCGAGTAGGTGACGATCGAGTTCGCGGCCATCATCATGGCACCGCCGCCGGAGATGCGGCGCACGATGTCGAAGCCGTGCCGGCGCGCCCCCTCGGGGTCGACCTCGTTGCGCACCGACTGGAACGAGCCGATGACGACCGCCGATTCGTCCCACTCCCACATACGCAGCGTCGGGTTGCGACGGCCGTCGCCGACGCGCATCGTCAGCACCTCGTCGAGGGCGAGGTTCATCCGCGGGGACACGGGCTTCTCGTGCACGACATCCCACGAGAACGCGCGCCAGCCGGGCGCCGTGATGAGCGCGCGGCGCACCGCGGTGCCGACGGACTCGGGCGTGAAGCCGAGCAGCTGAGCGCCCTCGGGCAGGGCCGCGCGCACGGCGGCGGCGATGGCGGCGACGTCGCTGGTCTCCGGCATCCCCTCGATCGCGCAGTCGATGTCGAGGAGCGCATCGTCCGGTTCGAGGAAGAAGTCTCCGGCCAGATGGAAGTTCGTGATGGCGCCGCCGGTGACGTCGAAATCGACGACCACGAGCTTGCCGCCGGGGACCTTGTACTCGCCGTGCATGCCTCCCAGCCTAAGACGTGCTGCGCGCCTCGCTCCGGGCCGGAGGCGCGGCCGGGACGGCGGTGCGCCGCAGCCCCACGCCCTGGCTCGTGAGGATGCCGGCGACGACGATCGCGCCGCCCACGGGCTCGTACCAGTGGATGCTCTCGCCGAGCACCAGCACCCCGAGCAGCACACCGAGCACCGGCGCGAGGTAGGTGATGGTCGATGCCCGCACCGGACCCCAGTCGCGCAGCACGCGGGTGTACCAGATGTAGGCGACACCGGTTCCCGCGACGCCGAGCGCGAGGATGCCGAGCACGACAGGCGCGGTCAGCGAGACCGGTCCGCGGGCGTCGAAGGGGGCGAGCAGCAGCACGACGACGCTCGCCATCGCCAGCTGCACCGCCGACAGGGTGACCGAGTCGTACGGCAGGCCGCTGACGAACCGGCGCAGGTAGAGCCCGGCGAACCCGTAGCTCATGGTCGCCCCGAGGCACGCGAGCTGGGCGGGGAGAGTGGCGCGCGAGTCGCCGGCGCCGAGCAGCTGCCACGGTCCGCTCAGCACGACGACGCCCGCGACGCCGACCACGAGACCCAGGATGCGGGTGCGGTCGAGCCGCTCGGAGCGCAGCAGGAGGGGGGTGAGCAGCAGCGTCATGATCGGGGTGGCGGCGTTGTAGATGCTCGCGAGGCTCGACGGGAGGGACTGCTCCGCCCAGGCGAACAGCGTGAACGGCACCGCGCAGAAGAACGTGCCGACGACGATCATGTGACCCCACACCCGCGGCTCGCGCGGCCACGTCCGGCGTGTGACCGTCATGATCACCGCGAGCGTCACGGCGCCGAGGAGGATGCGCCCGAGCACGACCTGGGCAGGCGAGAGGCCCTGCAGACCGACCTTGATGAAGAGGAAGCTGGCGCCCCAGATCAGGGACAGCGCGAGAAACGCCCCGACCGTGGCGCGGGACTTGCCGACCTGTTGCATGGGTCCTAGTCTCGGAACCGAGAGCACATGAAGCAAATGAATCTGCTTCATCACCCCATGAGGAGTTGTGATGGCCCTGACCCTGCCTCAGCTGCGCGCCCTCGTCACCGTCGTGGACAGCGGATCGTTCACCGGCGCCGCCGATCGCCTGGGCCTCAGCCAGTCCGCCGTCTCGCACGCCGTCGCCGGGCTCGAGAAGGAGGTCGGCGGCCGGGTCGTGCTGCGCGACGGCGGGGTCGCCCTCACCGCCCTCGGGCACCGCGTGCTCGAGCACGCGCGCGCGGCGCTGGCCTCCGTGTCCGCGCTGGAGAGCGCCGTGCACCAGGACGGCACGCTCACCGGCACCGTGCGTCTGGGCGCGGTGGCCACCGTGTGCCAGGGGCTGCTGCCCGAACTGCTGCCGGTGTGGGCCGCGAAGCTGCCGCACGTCGAGGTGCAGATCTACGAGGGCGACGACGACGAGCTTCCCGAGTGGCTCGAAGCCGGCGTCGTGGATGCCGCGATCCTCGTCGAGCCCTCCCCCGCGCCGGCCGGCGGCAAGCTCGTGGCGACGGACGAGTTCGCGGCCGTCGTGCGCGGGGACCACCCACTCGCCGGGCTCGACGGCATCCCGCTCGCAGAGCTGCAGGTCGACGGGCTGATCGTGTCCACCGGCGGCTGCGAGGGCCACGTCAAGCGGATGCACGACGACGAGGGACTGCCGTTCACCTACTCGCACCGGGTGCGCGAGATGAGCACCCTGTTCCGCATGGTCGAGCAGGGCATGGGCGTCGCGATCGTGCCGTCGCTCGGGCGCGGGATGCTGCCCGCCGACCTCGTCATGCGCCCTCTCGTGAAGCCGCGGCCGCGCCGGCTGGTGCTCACCGGCCCGAGCTCCCGGCCGTGGCATCCGCTCGCGCAGGCGCTCGTCGACGCGGCCTGATGCGGCGGTCGCCCAGCATGGTCCGCTAGAGTGGAGGAACGGCGAATCCCGCCGTTGCGTCGTCGATTACGCTTGCGCGGCCCCTGAGTCCGAATCTCAGCCGGGCCGGCGCCCTCTTCTCGAACGGCGATCCGAGATGCCGGTCCCTGAGCTTGTCGAAGGGCGCGTCGTCGCCATCCTGCGCCGTTCCGGTCCATCCGGCCGTGCGCCTGCCTGAAAGCACCACTTTGCCTACTTTCCTTTCCCTCGGCGTGCCCGAGAACCTCGCCGCCGTCCTTGCCGCATCCGGCAAGACGGAGGCGTTCGCCATCCAGCGCGACACGCTGCCCGATTCGCTCGCCGGCCGTGACGTGCTCGGCCGCGGCCGCACCGGCAGCGGCAAGACCATCGCGTTCGCGCTGCCGCTGGTCGCCCGGCTGAGCGGTGGACGCCGCGCCCTGCCCGGCCGGCCGCGCGGCCTCGTACTCGCCGCCACCCGCGAGCTCGCCACCCAGATCGCCGCGACCGTGGCTCCGCTGGCCGCGGCCGCGGGGCTGTCGGTCACCACGATCTTCGGCGGCGTCAGCCAGAAGCCGCAGGAGCAGGCCATGCGCCGCGGTGCCGACATCGTCGTGGCCTGCCCCGGCCGCCTCGAGGACCTCATCGGCCAGAAGATCGTCGACCTCGGTGCCGTCGAAGTGACCGTGCTCGACGAGGCCGACCACATGGCCGACATGGGATTCCTCCCCGGTGTCACCCGCATCCTCTCCGCCACGCCGAAGCGCGGCCAGCGGATGCTGTTCAGCGCCACCCTCGACAACGGCATCGCCGCCCTCGTGAAGCGCTTCCTGCACGACGAGGTCAGCCACTCCGTCGACGAGGCGAGCGTGCCGCAGGGCGTCATGGAGCACCGCGTGTTCGTCGTGCCGACCGCTGAGGAGAAGACCGCCCTGGTGCGCCACCTCGCCTCCGGCCACGGTCGCCGCATCCTGTTCACCCGCACCAAGCACCAGGCCAAGAAGCTCGCCAAGCAGCTGACGGCGAACGGCATCCCTGCGGTCGACCTGCACGGCAACCTCGGCCAGGGCGCGCGCGAGCGCAACCTCGCCGCATTCAGCGCCGACCCGGACGACGGCGGCGTGCGCGTGCTGGTGGCGACCGACGTCGCCGCGCGCGGCGTGCACGTCGACGGCATCGAGCTCGTCGTGCACGTGGACCCGCCGGAGGAGCACAAGGCATACCTGCACCGCTCCGGGCGCACCGCCCGCGCGGGCGCCGAGGGCCTCGTCGTGACGGTCGCCCTCGACGCGCAGAGGCGGGATGTGCAGGACCTGCTGCGCCGCGCGAAGATCACCGCCCCGCTCGAGGCCGTCGCGGCCGAGGGTGCTGCGGTCGCGGAGCTCGTGGGCGAGCCCGCGCCGCACGTGAAGCCGGCGCCGTCCCAGCAGGCACAGGCGCAGACGTCCAAGCCGCGCAAGGCCGCGGGTTCCGGAGAGCCGAAGCAGCAGCGCGGACCGAAGCAGCGTACGCGTGCGGAGCGTCCGAAGCAGGATGCCGCCCAGCAGGGCGCCGCGTCGAAGCAGGGCGGCGGCCGGCGTCGCGCCGGCGGCGGCGGCAAGCAGGCATCCGCAGCGCCTGCG
>DATMTQ010000265.1:0-12434 GCA_035564095.1 Microbacterium sp.
GTTCGTGGTCGGCCGCGCCGGGAGCGGTCGCAGCACGGCCCTCGCGGTGATCGCCGATCAGATGGCGGCGAACAGGTGCGTGCAGGTGCCGTCCGATCCTGAGCAGGCGTGGGATGCCGTCGCGGCTCTGACCTCCGACGACCCGTGGGGCGACCCGGCCGTGGCGCCCGGCACGGTGGTGCTCATCGACGATTTCGACGCGATGCTCGGCGGGTTCCCGCCGGAGTACGCGCAGGCGGCGGGGGAGCGCCTGGACAGGTTGGTGCGCACCGCGTCCGCGCGCGGCATCCGGGTGATCGCGAGCGCCCAGCGACTGTCCGGTGCGGTGGCGCGGATCGCCGACGCGCTGCCGCGGCGCGCGATCCTGCCCACGGCGTCGCGCATGGACCACATCGCGGCCGGCGGCGACACCCACGACGCGCTGCCCGGCCTTCCGGGCCGTGCACTGCTGGACGGGCGGATGATGCAGTGGCTGGATGCCACGCCCCACGCGGCCGCACCGGCGGCGCCCCCGGACACCTGGCGCCCGCACGACGGCGTCACCGGGGTCGTCGTCCGCGCCGGCGCCCGGGCCGGGCTCGCCGGGATGCTGGCCGAGCGCGGTCATGCGGTCCGCTCCGTCGACGACGTCGCCGCACGTGCCGGCGTCGACGCACCCGCGGTCGTGATCGGCGATCCGGATGCCTGGCTGCGCAACTGGCGCGCTCTGGCCGACGTGCGCGGCGGGCACGACCTGCTGATCGATGCGTCCTGCGCGGGGGAGTACCGCGCGATCACCGCGGACCGGGAACTGCCGCCGTACTGCACACCGGGCCGCGGGCGTGCCTGGCTGATCCGCCCGGGCGACCCGCCGCAGCGGTTCCTGCTTCCCCGCCCCGAGCCCCTCGAGGCACTTACCGGACGACTCCCCGGGGCACCCTTCGGTCATTGAGCGAGGCCGCCTCAGGCGCCCGAGACGAAATGCGGCGCCCGCACGACGAGGCCCCGCGAGAATCCGATTTCGCGGGGCCTCGTGCTCCGTCTCAGCTCAGCGCGTCCGCCAGCGGCAGGGCGTCCATCCCGTGCGCCGCCGCGACGCCGGCGTTCACGACGGAGCCGGCGTGGGTGTTCAGCCCTGAAGCCAGCCCCGCGTCGGCGCGCAGGGCGTCCTGCCACCCGCGCCGCGCGATCTGCCGGATGTAGGGCAGCGTCGCGTTTGTCAGCGCGGAGGTCGACGTGTTCGGCACGGCGCCGGGCATGTTCGCCACGCAGTAGAACACCGACCCGTGCACCCGGAAGGTGGGGTCGTCGTGCGTCGTGGGGTGGGTGTCCTCGAAGCATCCGCCCTGGTCCACGGCGATGTCCACGAGCACCGAGCCCGGCCGCATCCGCGAGACCATCTCGTTCGTGACCAGCTTGGGGGCCTTCGCGCCGGGGATCAGCACGGAGCCGATCACCAGGTCGGAGTCCACCACGGCGCGGTCGAGGTCGAGCGGGTTGGATGCCGCGGTCTTCAGACGCCCCTGGAAGTGGTCGTCCAGGTACCGCAGACGCGGGATGTTCGTGTCGAACACGGTGACGTCGGCGCCCATGCCCGCGGCGATGACCGCCGAGTTCGCGCCGGCGACGCCACCGCCGATCACGGTGACCTTCGCCGGGCGGGTGCCGGGCACGCCCGACATCAGCACGCCGAAGCCGCCTGACGACTTCATCAGGGTGTGTGCTCCGACCATCGGCGCCAGGCGTCCGGCGACCTCGCTCATCGGGGCCAGCAGCGGCAGGAGACCCCCGACCTGCACGGTCTCGTAGGCGATCGCAGTCACTTTGTCGGCGACGAGCCGGTCGGTGAGCGGGCGGTCCGCGGCGAGGTGCAGGTACGTGAACAGCACCAGGTCGTCTCGGAAGTAGCCGTACTCGCCGGCGATGGGTTCCTTGACCTTCAACAGCAGTTCTGCACGGCCCCAGACCTCGGCGGCGTCGTCGAGGAGGGTCGCTCCCGCATCCGCGTATTCCGTGTCGGGCATCGACGAGCCGACGCCGGCGCCGCGCTGCACGAACACCTCGTGGCCGGATGAGACCAGATCGTGCACGCCCGCGGGGGTGAGGGCCACGCGGAACTCGTTGTTCTTGATCTCGGTGGGTACACCGATTCTCATGGTTATCGTTTCCTTCTCTCCGCTCGGCGGTGAGCGGGGTCGGTGTCAGAACGCGGGGCGGATCCTGCCCACGTCCTGGCCGCCGCCGTAGACGGTCAGCGGAAGCTTCGCGGCCGTGTCGGCGACGGCGGCGGAGTCGAGGGCGCCGGCGAGTTCGAGCAGGCGCAGGGCGACGACGGCGCTGGCGCGCGACGATCCGTCGAGTGTCTTCAGCGCGACCGTGGTGCCGTTCGGCGCGACCATGATGTGCACGCCCTCGGCCCCCACTTTCGAGAACACCCCGAGGCGTTCCATGATGACGGTGTCGTCACGGCCCGGTCCGGCGATCGTCCACGGATTGTCTCGAACGGCCTGTACGAGCTGGCCGGCGCTGCGGTGCAGGGCGAACGGGGAGCTGGTCGACGAGGTGCCGATTCGCTGGATCGCCTTCGCGAGCCCGCCGAGGCTGATCGCGTGCACGGGCGCGCCGCATCCGTCGAGGGCGGTCGCCGCGACCCGCTCGCCGGAGAGGCGCTCGGTGAGCTCGCGGATCTGCACCTGCAGTGGGTGGGCCGGGTCGAGATACGTGGCGGTGTCCCACCCGGCGGTGACGCACGTGAGCAGCATGGTCGCGTGCTTGCCGGAGCAGTTCATGCGGACGCGGGAGGCGGAGTAGTGCTCGCGCACCATCTCGTCGCGCGTGGCGCGGTCGCCCGGCCAGTCCGGCGGGCAGCCCAGATCGTCTTCGCCGACGCCGGCGGCTTCCAGGATGCTGCGCACGACGGCGACGTGCGCGTCGGTGCCGGAGTGGCTCGCGGTCGACAGGCCCAGCTGCGCGCCCTCCAGCGGTGCTCCCGCGGTGAGGCAGGCGAGGGCCTGGATGGGCTTCAGGGTCGACCGCGGGAAGATCAGCGCGGACGGGTCGCCGAGCTGCTTGGCGACGGTGCCGTCGGGATCGAGCACGATGGCTGCCCCGGCGTGCCGTGATTCTATGAATCCTCCCCGCTCGACGGTGGCGAGTTCGACGGCGGATGTCACGGAGAAGGTCTGCGGCACGCCCTCCACCCTATCGCCGGGTGGTGCGGGATGCCGGGTGGCAGACTGTCGCACATGCTGGGTGAGCACGAGTACTCTGTCCGATCCGAGTGGACCGGCAATCGCGGCAGCGGCACGTCCGGATACCGCGACTACGACCGCCTCGTGACCATGTCGATCTCCGGCAAGCCCGATCTGCTCGCGTCTGCCGACAAGCCGTTCCGCGGCGACCCCTCGCGGTGGAACCCGGAGGATCTGCTGCTCGCGGCGCTCAGCGAATGCCATCTGCTCTCGTATCTGCACGCGTGTGTCACCGCCGGCGTCGTCGTGGTCTCATACGACGACGAGGCGTCCGGCATCATGGTCGAGGACGGCCGCGGCGGCGGCGCCTTCCGCGAGGTGGTGCTGCGCCCGACGGTGACGGTCGCCCGCGAATCGATGACGGATGCCGCCCAGCGCGCCCACCACCAGGCCCACGAGTGGTGCTTCATCGCGAACTCGGTGAACTTCCCGGTGCGCGTCGACCCCGAGGTGCGGGTGGCCGCCACGGCATGAGCCGGCTGTGCGCCCTGGTCCCGGCTGTGCGCCCTGGTCCCGGCTGCGCCCCCTGGTCCTCGCTGTGCGTCCAGGTGCCGGCTGTGCGCCCTGAGCTTGTCGAAGGGCAGTTCGCCCCTCACTGCTCGAACCACCTCTCCGCCCGGCCGCGCCGCTGACCGCCCTCGTCCTCGTACTGCACGCGCGTGCCCACGTTGTACGGCGGCATGACCGGTCGCTGGCCGCGCATCCGCGCGATCTGCTTCTGCTGGCCGCGCATCCGCGCGATCTGCTTCTGGAGCTCGAATTCCCGCGCGCGTCGCCGCGCGTCGTTCATTCCGTCGACGAAGCAGGCAACGGCGAGTAGGCAGAAGAATCGCAGCATCCAGAGCGCGAACCAGGCGGAGATCGCAAGAGCAGCGATCAGAAGGATGATGCTGAAGGCCGCGCCGACATATTCCATGGCGCGGACGCTACTGCCGGGTCCCGACATTCACGCGACGCATGCACTCACCGCATCCGGATCGTCGGGCGAGCGCCTGCCGCGGCGACCGCGTCTGCCCCGTCCCTCACCGTTCACGCGGCGTACCGGAACCGTGTACTCGGCGGTTGCAGGTCGCCCCACAGGTATCTGCGTTCGAGCCGCGGCCGCAGCGTGCTGGGTGGGGCATCCGGGTCGGGGGAATGGAGCAGGAAGGGTCCGGTGCCGTCGCGCGTGATCCACCAGCCGTGGTGGTGCAGGTTCATGTGGTGGAACGCACAGAGCAACACCCCGCGGTCCAGGTCGGTCCGCCCTCCTTCGGAGTACTTGTCGATGTGATGCGCTTCGCAATACGAGGGTGGCCGGTCGCAGCCGAGCCAAACGCATCCGCCGTCGCGCACTGCGAGCGCCAGGCGCTGCGTCGCGCTGAACAGCCGTGCCGTTCGTCCCAGCTTGAGCGGGTTCCCGGCATCGTCGACCGTGCACTCGACACCGCCGCTGTCACAGATGCGCTGGCCGGCGAACGTCGCCGGCACACTGGTAGCGGTCTCTTCGATCGTCGCGGTCCCCGGCAGCCCTTCGCGAGTGGCGTCCAGCGCTTTCGAGGACACCACCACGCGGACACCCGCTTGGCGGGCGCCGAACACCGATGCCGCGTCGGCAAGCGCGCCCGCGTGCAGCACGTCGATCAGCAGGTCGTACGCGAGCTGTTCGTTGGACCGCGGGTCTGCAGCCAGTTCTTCGCCCGTAGCGCGCTCGTCGGGGTCGACGAAACGAGGACCGCCCCGCCGAGGACGGAGGGCCGCGTCGAAGACGGTGGCCGCCCACGCCGCGCCGCCGGGCTCGAACCGGATCTTCGCGAACCGGATTCCGTCCGCATCGGCCCACATGCGGAACGAGCGATCTTCGTACTGCGTGTGGAATCGGCGTGCCGCACCCTCGGGGTCCAGCTGGTCCCGGATCGTTCGCGCTGCCGAGCCGAGATCCTCCACCGTGCGCCGCGATGCTTCGTCGATGAGCTGTTCGGCCGCGATCGCCCACGCTGCCACGGCATCCGCATCGATCTGCGCATCGCCTGAGTCCGGCGGCTCACCGAGCCCACGCCGGATCGCGGTCTGCTGGTCGACGCTGATCCGCCCCGCGGTGAAGGCCTCGCCCAGACACGCGTGCCACGTTCGCGGCCCGGCGTCCGGCTGACCGCCGTCCGGCGGGCCGGCCGGATCGGCGCATCCCACGGTCGCGCCGGCGCCCGCGGCAGGCGCCGTCGTATCCAGGAGTTCCTGCCCGAGCCGGGTCACCTTGCCCGCCTGCATGCGCGAGACCCCGGTGAGCTCCTGCACGAGCGAGATCGCCGACCGGTGTCCACGGCGCTGTGCGAGCCCGCTGTGGCCGGCATCCCGCGCGGAGAGACGGGCAGCGGCCCCGGCCGCCACCGTTCGCAGCCCCTCGAGCACCGCCATCGCGCCCGACGCAGACTCGATCACCGCGACCACGTCGTCGTATCCGAGCCGGGCGATCACCGGCGCCGAATCGGACACCGAGACATCACCGAGCATCGCGATGAGCGACCGCACGTGCTGGTCGATGAGGGCGCCGAAGGTGTCCATGCCGGAAGTGTCTCACCAACCTCCGACATTCGATGAAAGTACCGAACCCCGCGTCCGCGCTTTGGCCTGTGCCGGGCATGCAGCGACCTCAGCGCACGTCGTCGTCGACCCAGTCCATGGACTTCGTCACGGCCTTCCGCCACAGCCGCAGCCGCCGCTCCCGCTCGGCCTCGTCCAGTGCCGGGCTCCAGCGCCGGTCCTCCCGCCAGTTGGCGGCCAGCTCGTCCAGTCCGGTCCAGAACCCGACCGCGAGTCCCGCCGCGTATGCCGCTCCGAGAGCCGTGGTCTCGGCCACGACGGGACGCACGACGTCCACGCCGAGGATGTCCGCCTGGAACTGCATGAGCCCGTCGTTGGCGGTCATGCCCCCGTCGACCTTGAGCTCGGCGAGCTGCACGCCGGAGTCGGCGTTGACGGCATCCAGCACCTCGCGCGTCTGGAACGCGGTCGCTTCCAGTGCCGCCCGGGCGATGTGCCCCTTGTTCACGTACCGGGTCATCCCGACGATCGTGCCGCGCGCGTCCGGCCGCCAGTACGGGGCGAACAGGCCCGAGAACGCGGGCACGAAGTACACGCCGCCGTTGTCGTCGACCGACATGGCCAGCGTCTCGACGGCCGGCGCCGACTCGATGATGCCGAGCTGGTCGCGCAGCCACTGGATGAGCGATCCGGTCACGGCGATCGAGCCCTCCAGCGCGTAGTGCGCGGGCTGGTCGCCCAGCTTGTAGCCGAGGGTCGTGAGCAGGCCGTTCTGGGAGTGCACGATCTGATCACCGGTATTGAAGATGAGGAAGTTGCCGGTGCCGTACGTGTTCTTGCTCTCACCTGCGGCGAACGCGGCCTGGCCGAACGTGGCCGCCTGCTGATCGCCGAGGATGCCGGCCACCGGGGTCCCGCGCAGCAGCTGCGACCCGTGCGCGGTGCCGTACACCTCCGACGACGACCTGATCGCCGGCAGCATCGTGCGCGGCACGCCGAACGCCTCGAGGATGTCGTCGCGCCACTCGAGCGTGCGCAGGTCCATGAACATGGTGCGGGAGGCGTTCGTGACATCCGTCGCGTGCACGCCGCCGTCGACCCCGCCGGTGAGGTTCCAGAGCACCCAGCAGTCCGTCGTGCCGAACAGCAGGTCACCCGCCTCCGCCCGCTCTCGGGCACCCGGCACGTTCTCCAGGATCCAGGCGATCTTCGTGCCCGAGAAGTACGTCGCGAGCGGCAGCCCGACGACCGCCTTGAACCGGTCCACGCCCCCCTCGGCGGCGAGGCGGTCGACGATGTCCTGGGTGCGGGTGTCCTGCCACACGATCGCGTTGTACGCGGGTTCGCCGGTGCGCTTGTCCCACACCACCGCGGTCTCGCGCTGGTTGGTGATGCCCACTGCCGCGATGTCGTGGCGGGTGAGCGTTGCGCGGCTGAGAGCCAGCCCGACGACCTCCTGCACGTTCCGCCAGATCTCGGCCGGGTCGTGCTCGACCCAGCCCGGCTTCGGCAGGATCTGCTCGTGCTCGAGCTGACCCGACGAGACGATCCGGCCCGCGCGGTCGAAGACGATCGCGCGGCTCGAGGTGGTGCCCTGGTCGATCGCGATCACGTGGTCGGGCATGCGTCGTCCTTTCAGCACGGGGCGAGGGCGGAGACCGCGGCGTCGTCCGTCGGCTCCTCGGGCGCCACGCCCGGGCCCGTGAGCGCGACGCGGTGCGCCGTGCGCAGCTCCTCGGCGGCGCGCGCGATCTCGGACTCGACGGCCGCGGCATCCCACCCCAGAGGCCCGGCGACCGACTCGGCGACCTCGCGCAGCGTGTCGTGCGACATCCCGCCCAGGAACGCGAGCGCGGTGCGCCGCAGCAGGATGTCGCCGAGATGCACCGGCTGCTCGGTGGCGGCGAGGTGCGCGAGCTCCTCCCGGTAGTAGCCGGGAACGTGACGAAGCGGTTCCGCCCCGATCGGGATCGCGCTGAGGATGCCGGTGGCCCGCGTGCCGTACCGGTTCAGCATGGTCTCCACGACGGCGCGGTCATGGCCGCCCCCGTTCGCCGCGATCCAGGCATGCCGGGCCGACTCGGTGACGGGGAAGCCCCGGCCGCCCCCGATCGCGAGGCCCGCGGTGCTCACCGTGCGGCGCCGCCCGAGCTCGTGCAGGGCCTCGGTCGCGAGGTGCTCGGACAGAGCGCGGAACGTGGTCCACTTGCCTCCCACGAGACTCAGGGTGGGTGTGCGCCCGAGCGTGCCGGGGACGATCCGGTAGTCGCGCGACACGAAGCCGGGTGCGGTGTGGTCGTGGCGGGGAAGGGGGCGCACGCCGGAGAACGTGTACACGATCTGGTCCCGTGTCACCGGGATGTCGGGGAACACGTGCCCGATGAGATCGAAGAAGTAGTCGATCTCGTCGTCGGTGCAGACGACCTCGGCGTGCGGGTCGACGTCGATGTCGGTCGTGCCGACGAGCACGCGGCCCTTGAGCGGATAGATGAGCACGATGCGCCCGTCGGAATGCTCGAAGAAGATCTCGCGCCCTCGGGTGGCATCCAGCAGCTGCTCGTTGTCGAGCACGATGTGCGAGCCCTTCGTGCCGCCCATCAGGCGGGTCGGTGCGCCGAGGGCTTCGTTGGTGAGGTCCGTCCACTGGCCGGTCGCGTTGACGATCACCGCGGCGCGGATGTCGAACTCCTCGCCGGTGAGCCCGTCGCGCACGGTGACCGCTCCGTCGTTGGAGCCGACGGCAGTGAGGTGGTTGGCGGCGCGCGCCCGGCCCCCGCCCGCTTCGAGCCCGTCGTGCAGCACGTCCAGCGCGAGCCGTTCGGGATCGCGCATGGAGGCGTCGTAGTACGTGGCCGTGTACCGCACGTCCGGATTCATCCCCGGGAACGCCGCAAGTGTCTTGCGGCGCCCGTGGAAGACGTGCCGGTGCACCGTGCCGCCGTCGCGGGAGAAGGTGTCGTAGATGACGAGGCCCGCCTTGATGAGCAGCGCTCCGCGCTCGCTCGGCTTGCCCCGTCCGTGCGTCACGAGCAGGCGCCACGGGGCGGAGAACACGCCCGACCAGGTCTTGAAGACGGGGATCGTCGTCTTCAGCGGCCGCACGCAGTGCGGGGCGGTCTTGAGCAGCCCGTTGCGCTCGCGGACGGCCTCGGCGACCAGCCGGAACTCCCCGTTCTCGAGGTACCGCACGCCGCCGTGCACCATGTGACTCGACGCCGACGACGCGCCCGACACGAAGTCGTCGCGCTCGACGAGCGCGACATCCACGCCCTGCAGCGCGAGGTCCCGCAGCGTCGCGATGCCGTTGATGCCCCCGCCGATGACGAGCACGTCCGCGACCGGCCGGTCGCGCAGCGCGGCGACCGAGGCGCGTGTCGTGGTCACGATGCGATCCCTTCAGTGAGGCGTGAGGCCAGATTGGCTCGGAGGGAACGGTTTTGCAAGCAGGCCCGGCCTGCGGGGCCGCGGCCCGGCCGTCGGCGGGTCGGTGGGATCAGCGGCGCTCGTGGGGGAGCGCCTGCTTGATCCGGTCGAGCGGGTTGTGCGCCGGCGGCTCGTTGTAGACGCCGGCGAGCTCCTGACCGGACAGCTCGTGGATCGCCGCCATGATCGCGTCGGTGGCCAGGCGCCGGGCCTTGCCAGAGGATGCCGGACCATACGACGACACATCCAGTGCCGCGCCGAAGCGCACGTGCACGCGCGGCTTGCGCCGGGGGAGCGTCGCGCCCACCGGCATCGCCTCGTTCGTGCCGATGAGCCCCACCGGGACGACCGGGGCGCCGGTCTGCAGGGCGAGGAACGCCACTCCCGTGCGTCCGCGATAGAGGCGGCCATCCAGCGAACGGGTGCCCTCGGGGTAGAGGGCGACGGCGAAGCCCTGCTCGAGCATCTTCTGGTGCTGGTCGAGCGCATCGAGCGCCGCCTGACCGGCGCCGCGGCGGATCGGGCTGGCCCCGACCGCCCGGAAGAAGGTGCGGGACGCCCACCCCTTGAGCCCGGACCCCTCGAAATAGCTCGACTTCGCGAGGAAGCGCACGGGGCGCGGGGCAGCCACCGGGATGACGACCGAGTCGATGAACGACAGGTGGTTGCTGGCGAAGATCACCGGACCCGACTTCGGCACGTTGTGGCGGCCCTCGATGACCGGGCGATAGATGAGCCGCGTGAGCGGCCCGACGATGGCACGGCTGAAGCGCATCCCGAAATCGCTGCGGAGCTCCTCCTCCGGTGTCTCAAGCATCTCGTCCGGCTCGGCGTCGCCCGCAGGAGTGGTCATCCGATCAGGGTACCGCCGATCCCATGCCGGCACCGGAATACGCGCGCACCCGCGCGATCCGGCGAACCGCTATGACCGTTCTCAGCAACATCATGAGCGCATCGGGTGACAATGGAAGCTCCCGTTCGAAGTCTCGAGGTTCTCTCCGTGCGCATCCGCCGTTCGATCTCCGCTCTGTCCGCCGCCGTCGTCGCGGCCGTCGCCCTGGCCGGCTGCGCGTCGGCCGCGCCCGCATCCTCGTCGTCGCCGTCGCCGAGCGCGACCGCCGCGGCGAACCTCTGCAGCGCCAAGGTCGCCGCGGGCACCGCATCGGATGCCGTCAAGGTGACCGGCAAGGTGGGCGCCCCGGCGACCGTGTCGTTCAAGTCGCCGCTCACCGTGAAGGGCCTGCAGAGCAGTGTCGTGACGACCGGCTCGGGCTCGAAGCTGAAGTCCGGCGACCTGGTGCAGTTCGCCCTCACCGAGTACAACGCCAAGACCGGCGTGAAGAACGGTGCGATCGGTCAGGTGGACGGGTCCCTGCTGCCGCAGCAGATCTCCGCCGACAGCCTGCTCGGCCGGGTGCTCGGCTGCGCGACGGTGGGCACGCGCGTGGTCGCCGTCATGCCGGGCACCGCCGCCACCTCCACGTCGGCGGCGACCGAGGCCAGCGTCGACGTCATCGACGTCAAGGCGCTCGTGCCGGCCGCCGCCTGGGGCAAGGCGCAGTCGCCGCAGTCGGGCTTCCCGACGGTCACGCTCGATGCCAAGGGCGCGCCGACGATCACCGTCCCCAAGACCACGCCGCCGAACATCGTCAAGATCGAGACCCTCAAGAAGGGCGACGGCGCGACGGTCAAGAGCGGCGACACGGTGCTCGTGCAGTACACCGGGGTCCTGTGGAAGGACGGCAAGGTGTTCGACTCCAGCTGGACCAACGGCTCGCCGGCCCAGTTCGCGACCAACCAGGTCATCAAGGGCTTCGGGAAGGGCCTCACCGGCGCGACCGTCGGCTCGCAGGTGCTGGTGGTCGTGCCGCCGGCGGCCGGCTACGTCGATTCCAAGGGCAAGTCGATCGCGCAGGGGTCGATCCCGGCGAACTCGACGCTCGTCTTCGCCGTCGACATCCTGGGTGTGCAGCACGCCGGGTCCTGACATCCGGAACCTCGTCGCAACGGCCCCGTGAGAGCATTCGCGGGGCCGTCGCGCATCTAGGCTGTCGGGATGCGACGCGTGCTCATCCTCGGCTCGACCGGCTCCATCGGCACACAGGCGCTCGATGTCATCCGCGCCAATCCCGAGCGCTTCGAGGTCGCCGGGCTCGCGGCCGGATCGAATCGGGAAGCCGTCGCCGCCCAGGCGCGGGAGTTCGGCGTGGAGCACACCGCGCTCGGCGCCGCCGAGGCCGAGCAGCTGGTGCGCGACATCGCGTGCGACGTCGTGCTCAACGGCATCACCGGCTCGGTCGGGCTCGGGCCCACCCTGGCCGCCCTCGAGACGGGCCGCATGCTCGCCCTCGCCAACAAGGAGTCGCTCATCGTCGGCGGCGAGCTCGTCACCGCGCGCGCCGCCGCCGGGCAGATCGTGCCCGTCGACTCGGAGCACTCCGCGATCGCGCAGGCGCTGCGGGCGGGGGACGCCCGCGAGGTGCGGCGCCTCGTCGTGACGGCATCCGGGGGCCCTTTCCGCGGCCGCACGCGGCAGCAGCTCGCCGACGTCACGCCCGCGCAGGCGCTCGCCCACCCGACGTGGGAAATGGGCCGGGTGGTGACGACCAACTCCGCGACACTCGTGAACAAGGGGCTCGAGGTCATCGAGGCGCACCTGCTGTTCGACGTGCCGTACGAGGCCATCGACGTCGTGGTTCACCCGCAGTCCGTCGTGCATTCCATGGTGGAGTTCGTCGACGGGTCCACGATCGCGCAGGCGTCCCCGCCGGACATGCGCCTGCCCATCTCGCTGGGGCTGGACTGGCCGCATCGGGTCGCGGGCGTCGGCACGCCGATCGACTGGACTGTGGCGGCATCCTGGACCTTCGAGCCGCTCGATGACGACGCGTTCCCGGCGGTGCGGCTCGCCAAGCAGGTGGGCCGGGCCGGACGCACCTACCCGGCCGTGTTCAACGCCGCCAACGAGCAGGCGGTCGACGCCTTCCACGCGGGGCGCCTGCCGTTCCTCGGGATCGTCGAGACGGTCGAGCGCATCGTCGAGGCCCACGAGCCGCCCGCCGAACTGACGCGCGAGAGCCTGGCCGACGCCGAGCGCTGGGCGCGGGATGCCGCCGACGCCTCCATCGCCGCCCCCGGTCGTTGAGCGAGGCCGCCAGGCCGAGACGAAACGCGTATCCCGCCCAGCAGCTGCGTTTCGGCTCGCTTCGCTCGCTCAACGACCGGGGGAATAGTGTGCGTTCGACCGCTTCGTCCGCTCAA
>DATMTQ010000266.1:0-13429 GCA_035564095.1 Microbacterium sp.
GACGCACGAGCGCGGGGGCGAACAGTTGCCGGCGAGCCGCCGCGGGATCGTCGATGAGCGCGGCGACCGCCGCGCGGGCCATCGGCCGCACCGGCTGCGCGACGCTGGTCAGCGGCGGCCAGCTGAACTCCCCGTCACGCGTTCCGTCGAACGACACGATCGCCACGTCGTCCGGCACCCGGAGACCGGCCTCGTGCAGGGCCAGCAGCAGCCCGATGGCGAGCTGGTCGGAGCTGACGAACAGCGCCGGCGGCATCGATCCGGTCTCGATGAGCCACCGTCCGGCGGCGTGGCCGCCGGGGAGCGTGAAGGTCTCCCGCACGATCGGACCCGGCGTGAGGCCGCGCCGTTCGATCGCCGTGCGCCACCCCGCCTCGCGCGGGTCGAGAGTCCCGCCGGCCGTCGTCCCGGAGATGAGGCCGACGGTCCGGTGGCCGTGATCGGCCAGGTGCTCGACCCCGATCAGGGCGCCCTCGTGCAGGTCGACGCCGACGGCGCCGACTCCCGGGATCTCGTCGAACTGGTTGAGCAGGACGAGTGGCATCTCCCGAGGCATCAGGGCCTGCAGGTCCGGCACGGCGAGCGTGCTCCCCAGCAGCATCCCGTCGACGCGCCGCGAGGCGAACTTCTCCACGAGGCGTCGCTCCCGCTCGGGAGACTTGTCCGCGTTCGCGGCGAGGAGCGCGAGGCCGCGCTCCTCCGCCGCGAGCTCGACTTCGTGGGTGAGATCCGCGAAGAAGGGGCTCTGCGCGTCGGGGGTGATGATGCCGAGCATCTCGGGCGAGCCCAGGCGCAGCGCGCGGGCGGCCTGGTTCGGCCGATACCCGAGCATCGCCACGGCATCCCGGACCTTCGTCGCGGTCGCCGGCGCAACCGGCTTGGATCCGTTGAGCACGTAGCTGACGACCGCGGTGCTCACACCGGCGAGCCGCGCCACGTCGTTGCGCGTGACGGCGGGCTTGGTCGACGGCGGTGTGCTCGGCACAAGACCATCCTATGAACGTGGCGCGTCGCCGAGATCCGGTACCGGCAGGCGCGCGCCGCCCTGCAGCGCGGACCGGTGCGCGACGATGCCGGGCAGCGTGTACCGCGCGGCCTCCCAGGCGTTGACGGGCGGCAGCGTGCGGTGCGCCACGGCGACGGCGAAGTCGTCGACGAGGAACTGGTGGCTGCCCTCGTGGCCGCTCGGCATCGCCCGCAGGGACGCGGGCAGACGCGACGGATCGTGCACGAGCGACAGTCCCGAGACGAACGCGTCGCGCAGGGCCGGGTCGACGTCGGCGAGCGACGGGTCGTCGAGGTCGACGGTCGCGCGGGTCTCGATCAGGCCGGACACGTCCGTGAAGCCCTGCTTGTCCTGCCAGACGGCGGTGTCCACGAGCTGCTCGAAGCTGCCCTCGGTGCCGAAGTACCGGAAGCGGCTCTCGCGCAGGTGGGACGGGTAGCCGACGCGGCGGAATTCGTTGATGCGCATCGAGCCGCCGCCGGCGAGCTCGAACAGCGCAGTCGCGTTGGAGAAGTCGTTGTCGAACATGCTGACCTCGCGGTCGAAGACGCCGTCGCCGCGATCGTCGCGCACCCCGATGCAGCTGACGCTGACGGCGTGGCCGCCGATGGCGCCGAGCACCCCGCCGACGGAATGCGTGGGGTAGAGCATCGGCGGGTAGCTGGCCGTGCGCTGCCAGTCCTCGCCGCCCGAGTACTGGTACGCGGCGTAGAAGCCGAGGTCCATGTCGTGCACGTAGTCGCCCTCGGCGTAGAAGATGCGGCCGAACGCGCCGTCGGCGGCGCGCGTGCGCGCGTAGATCGTGGCCGGGTTGTAGTAGCTCGTCTCGCCCATCATGTACGTCAGGCCGGTCTCGCGCACGGCCTCGACGATCGCGGTGATCTCGTCGACCGAGATCGCCATGGGCACCGCCGAGTAGACGTGCTTGCCGGCATGCAGCGCCTGCACGACGAGGGGACCGTGCGTCCAGCGCTGCGTGAAGATCGCGACGGCATCCAGATCCGACTGCAGCATCGCCTCGAACGTGGGGAACGTCCCGGCGAGACCGTGGCGCTGCACGAGCGCGGCGGCGCGGTCTTCGAGGACGTCGGTCACGAAGACGCCCGAGATCAGGGGGTGTGCGTTGAAGAGCTTGGCGAACTGGCCGGCGAACTGTCCCGCGCCGACGATGCCCAGGGAGAACGGACGTGTCATGCGGACGAGCATCGCACGTTGATCTACACGAGTCAATACGTGACCATCACGCTCGGACGACGAGCAACAAAGATCGGCACACTGCGTTGATATTCCAGGGAAGATTTTGAAATCAGCTCTTGCGGTGCCGTTAGTTACTCGTGTAGCTTCACTTCCAGCCAGCAACACGATGGAGTGAGCATGTCCACAACAACGGAACGCATCGTCACCGGTGCACGGCGCGGGTCACCCGGCCCGCGGGGATACGGCAGGAGGCGGTCGCGCTCGGACTTCCGCGTCGCGCTGCTGTTCATCGCCCCGGCCCTCATCGGCCTGGTGGTCTTCTACATCGTCCCGACCGTCCGGGGCATCTACCTGAGCTTCACGGACTACAGCATCCTCGGCGAGCCGACCTGGGTGGGCGGCAAGAACTACGCGGCGCTCGTGCAGGACCCGCTGTTCTGGAACTCGCTGGCCGTCACGGCCGAGTACGTGATCATCAACATCGTCGTGCAGACGGTGATCGCCGTCGGACTCGGCCTGCTGATGAACCACATCGCCAAGTCGACCCTGGTGCGCGGGATGCTTCTCATGCCGTATCTCGTCGCCAACGTCATCGCCGCCATGGTGTGGTTCTGGCTGCTCGACTACAACCTCGGCATCGTCAACGACATCATCTCGTCGCTGGGGCTGCCGCGGATCGCGTTCTTCGGCGACTCCTTCTGGGCGATCCCGACGCAGGCGATCATCAACACCTGGCGCAACATGGGCTACACCAGCCTGCTCATCTTCGCCGGGCTCCAGGCCATCCCGGACACCGTCTACGAGGCCGCCCGCATCGACGGCGCAGGACCGGTCATGACGTTCCGCAAGATCACCCTGCCGCTCCTGCGCCCCGTGCTCGCCCTCGTGCTGGTGCTGACCGTCACCGGGTCGTTCCAGATCTTCGACACCGTCGCCGTCACCACCCAGGGCGGGCCCGTCAACGCGACGCGGGTCATCCAGTACTACATCTACCAAGTCGCCTTCGGGCAGCAGGAGTTCGGCTACGGCTCCGCGATCGCCGTCGTGCTGTTCGTGATCCTCGGCGTCATCGCGTTCGCGCAGATGAAGCTGCTGCGCGGCAACCAGTCGGATCTCGGATAAGGGAGCACCACCATGACGGAGACGATGACCCTCACGACGGGCAACTCCCGCCGGCGCAAGCCGTTCCGCTGGAGCCGGGCCCTGGGATGGATCGCCCTCGGCGTCGCGATCGCCGCGAGCATCCTGCCCTTCTACTGGATGCTGCGCACCTCGCTGTCCGCCAACGCCGACCTGGCCAGCGGCTCCGGCAGCCTGCTGCCCGTCGGCTTCAACATCGGAGCGTACCTGCGCGTGTTCGGACTGCAGTCGCAGGCCGACGCGATGGCCCAGGGCGGGTCGGGCGCCTCCATCGACTTCTGGCTCTACATGGGGAACTCGATCGTGTTCGCCACGATCACCACCGCCTGCGCCGTGTTCTTCAGCTCGATGGCCGCCTACGCGTTCTCCCGCCTGCGCTGGCGGGGACGCGACAAGGTGTTCGGGCTGTTCCTGGCCACGGTGCTGGTACCGGGCATCTTCACGGCCCTGCCGAACTTCCTGCTGGTGCGCAACCTCGGGCTGCTGAACACCATGGCCGGCCTCGTGCTGCCGTACCTGTTCATGACGCCGTTCTGCATCTTCTTCATGCGCCAGTTCTTCCTGAACATGTCGCGCGAGGTCGAAGAGGCCGCCATGCTCGACGGCGCGGGCCCGTTCCGGGTGTTCTTCCGGATCGTGCTCCCCAACGCGGCGGCACCCCTGGCGACGCTCGCCCTCCTCACCTTCATGGGGCAGTGGAACGAGTACTTCTGGCCGCTGCTCGTCGGCACCGACGACAGCTCCCGCGTGCTCACCGTCGGCCTCGGGGTCTTCAAGTCGCAGTCTCCGCAAGGGGCCCCGGACTGGTCCGGCCTCATGGCGGCATCCCTCGTCGCCGCCCTCCCGATGCTGATCATGTTCTTCGTCTTCGGCAAGCGCATCGTCAACTCCATCGGGTTCAGCGGCACCAAATGACCCGTCTCCACGCCCTCATCCCCCTCCTCCCCGCCACCGAAAGGACCGCCCCCATGAAATCAAGACTCGCCGGCATCGCCGCCGTCGCCGTCGCCGCCCTCGCCACCGTCGGCCTCACCTCCTGCAGCGGAAGCGCCGGCGCCAGCACCTCCGGCCACGTCTCGTACTGGCTGTGGGACGCCAACCAGCTGCCCGCGTACCAGGCCTGCGCGTCCGACTTCCACAAGGCGAACCCGAAGATCACGGTGGACATCACCCAGATCGGCTGGAACGACTACTGGACCAAGCTCACCAACGGCATGGCAGCGGGCACCGCCCCCGACGTCTTCACCGACCATTTGTCGTACTACCCCGACTTCGTGAAGACCAACCAGCTGCTGCCGCTCGACGACCTCGTCACGAAGGACAAGATCGACATGGGCCAGTACAACCCGGGCCTGGCCGACCTCTGGGTCGGCAAGGACGGCAAGCGGTACGGGCTGCCGAAGGACTGGGACACGATCGCCCTGTTCTACAACAAGAAGATGACCCGGGCCGCCGGCATCAGCGACCAGCAGATGCAGAACCTGACCTGGAACCCGGCCGACGGCGGCACCTACGGCAAGGTCATCGCGCACCTGACGATCGACAAGAACGGCAAGCGCGGCGACGAGCCCGGCTTCGACAAGAACAGCGTCGTCACCTACGGCCTCGGGCTCGACGGCTCGGGCGCCGGCAACGGTCAGACCGAGTGGAGCTTCCTCACCGGCACCACCGGATGGACCGCCACGAACAAGAACCCGTGGGGCACCACCTTCCACTACGGCGACCCCCGCTTCCAGCAGACCATCGCCTGGTGGGCGGGCCTCGCGCAGAAGGGCTACATGCCCAAGCTCGCCACCACCGTCGGGGCCAGCGTCGCCGACAGCTTCGGCGCCGGCAAGGCCGCCGTCAACTCGAACGGCGACTGGATGATCGGCCAGTACAAGAGCTACAAGGGCGTCGACGTCGGCATCGCCCCGACCCCGATCGGCCCGGACGGCAAGCGCTCGTCCATGTTCAACGGCCTGGCCGACTCGATCTGGGCCGGCACCAAGAACAAGGACGACGCCCAGAAGTGGGTCGCGTACCTCGCCTCCCCCGCCTGCCAGGACGTCGTGGCCGCTCACGCCGTCGTCTTCCCCGCCATCACCGAGGCGACCGCGAAAGCCGCGGCTGCCTTCAAGGCGAAGGGCGTGGACGTGTCCGCGTTCACCACGCAGGTGAAGGACAAGACCACGTTCCTGTTCCCGATCACCGACAACGCGACGAAGGTCTCCGGCATCATGCAGCCCGCGATGGATGCCGTGGTGTCCGGTCAGGCGCCCGCGTCGTCGCTGACGGCGGCGAACAACCAGGTCAACGCCCTGTTCCACTGAACCCATCCGCGATGGGGGCCGGTCGCGCACCGGCCCCCATCGTCAGCGAAGGACTCACCCCGCATGGACCCCATCCACCTCCGCGCCGCCGGCGTCAGCGTCGTCATCGGCTTCGGCACCGGCCCCGAGCAGCTGCCCCATATCGAGCACTGGGGCGGCGCGCTCGACGGCGACCTGCCGGACCTCGGCATCCTGCGGGCACCGGTGCCGCACTCGTCGTACGACGAGCCCGTCGTGGCGGGACTGGTGCCGCTCGGCTCGGCCGGCTGGCTGGGACGGCCGGGCCTGCGGGGAAGCCGTGACGGGCGCGCGTTCTCCCCTGCCCTGCGCACCGCATCGGTGGAGGCCGCCGGCGACGGGCGCGGCATCCGCATCCGCCAGTGCGATCCGGATGCCGGACTCGAGGTCACCACCGACCTGACCCTGCACCCGAGCGGGCTGCTCGAGGTGGCGGGCGAACTCACCAACACCGGCGCCGACGACTACCGGCTCGAGGAGCTGGGCGTCTGCCTGCCGATCCCGGCGGCAGCGGCCGAGGTGCTCGACCTCACCGGCCGCTGGTGCCGGGAACGCCACCCGCAGCGCTCGGCCATCCGGCAGGGCACGTGGGTGCGCTCCGGACGGCACGCCCGCACCGGGCACGACGCCTCCCTGCTGTTCGCGGCCGGCACGCCCGGCTTCGCGAGTCGCACGGGACGCGTCTGGGCGGTCCACTTCGCGTGGTCCGGCGACCAGGAGCTCTACCTCGACGCCCTCGCCGACGGGCGCCGGGTGCTGGGCGCGGCCGAGCTGCTCGGTCCCGGCGAGATCGCCCTCGCCCCCGGCGAGAGCCACCGCACGCCCCCCCTGTACGCGTCGTACTCGGCGCAGGGCCTCGACGGGGTCGGGGCCCGGTTCCACGAATGGTTCCGCGCCCGGCCGCAGCATCCTGCCGCGCCGCGCCCGGTCGTGCTCAACACCTGGGAGGCGGTCTACTTCGACCAGGGCATCGAGGCTCTGCTCGAGCTCGTGGACAGCGCGGCGGACCTCGGCGTCGAGCGCTTCGTGCTCGACGACGGCTGGTTCCTCGGACGTCGCGACGACAACGCCGGCCTCGGCGACTGGATCGTCGACCCGGACGTCTGGCCCGACGGGCTGACGCCGCTCATCGACGCCGTCACCGCCCGAGGCATGGAGTTCGGCCTGTGGGTGGAGCCGGAGATGATCAACCTCGACTCCGAGCTCGCGCGGGCCCACCCCGAGTGGATCGCCCGGCCCACCGCCGAGGCTCCCGCCCGCGGCGGACGACTGCCGAAGGAGTTCCGCCGGCAGCAGGTGCTCGATCTCGCACAGCCGGATGCCTGGCAGCACATCTACGATCGGCTCGACGCCCTGCTGACCGAGAACGACATCGCGTTCCTGAAATGGGACCACAACCGCGACAGCGGCGAGCTCGGCCACGACGGGCGCCCGTCGGTGCACGCGCAGACCCTGGCCCTGTACCGCCTCCTCGATGCGCTCCGCGCCGCCCACCCCGACGTCGAGATCGAGTCGTGCGCGTCCGGCGGCGGACGGGTCGACCTCGGAATCCTGCAGCGCACCGACCGCATCTGGACGTCGGACTGCAACGACGCCCTGGAGCGGCAGACGATCCAGCGGTGGACCCAGGCGGTGCTGCCCCCGGAGCTCGTCGGCGCCCACGTCGGGCCGACGCGGTCGCACACCACCGGCCGCGTGCACGACATCGCTTTCCGCGCGATCACGGCGCTGTTCGGGCACTTCGGCATCGAATGGGACATCCGGGAGGCATCCGCGCACGACCGTGCCGTGCTCGCGGATGCCGTCGCCCTGTACAAGCGGCATCGGCATCTGCTGCACACCGGCGTCCGTGTGAACGCTGACACCGCCGACCCGAACCTCGCCTTGCACGGCGTGGTGGGCGGCGACGGCGCGGAAGCCCTGTTCGCGCTCGTCTGCCTCGGCAGCCTCGCCACGGAGGTCCCCGGTCGCGTGACGATTCCCGGGCTGGATGCGGGCAGGACGTACCGCGTCGAGGCGATCGATCCGGGGGATGCCGGCGGCGGTGAGCCGGATGCGCACCGCCCGTTCGTCCAGATCGCCCCGCCGGCCTGGCTGCCCGGCGGCGCGACGGCCTCCGGCGGCTTCCTGGCCGAGGTCGGGCTGCCGATGCCCAACCTCGCACCGGAGCGCGCCCTGCTGCTGCGGCTCACCGCGATCGACTGACGCCGACCCGTCAGTCGCGCAGCGAGAGGGCCAGGCGCGGGCAGAGCGCGACGGCATCTTTCGCGTCGCGGAGGCGCTCGCGCGGGATCGGGATGTCCGAGCCGCCCGGGCCGGCCGGGTATCCCCAGTCGTCGGGGCGGACGACGCCCTCCAGCAGCTCGATGCAGCAGCCGCGGGCGTGGCAGACGGTCCAGTCGATGTGCAGCGCGGTCATGCCGCCGCCTCCAGCCGGGCGAGGCAACCGCCCCGGGCGTGCCCGGCGACGTCCCGGTCGAACACGGTGAGGGCGCTGCCAGCAGCCGCAGGGTGGTCGACGACGAGGCGGGCGGTGGTGGACCAGAGGCTCCACTCGGTCGCGGCGCGCATCACGACCCGCTCGAGGTGGCGTCGACGCCGGGCGCGTTCGAGCCGCTCACGGTGGACGTGGACGATCCGGGGCTGCTCGTCGAACCGGACGCGGTCGTGGCGGATGCTCCGGAGCCCGCGTCATCGGTGCCGGTCGTGCCGGTGGTCGACGATGAGTCGTCGCCAGTGCAATCCATGTGTGGACTAGAGGGTTACTTTCCAGTTCCTATGTGTACGGGAGTCAGGACCCGTCCGTTGCGGGAGGCCGCCCGGCATCCGGACCGGCACTGTCGTCGGGGCGGGTGGGCAGCTCGCGGCGCGGCTGCCACAACACCACGTCGCGGGTGCGGCGGATGCGGGTGCCGCGGCGCAGCGAGATCACCGAGCCGCTCGTCTCGGCCGCGAACACGCGGGAGCCGGGACGATTCTCGACCTCCACGCGCACCTGCAGCTCGAGGGACTGCACGCGCACGTGCAGTTCGCGCACGCGGTCCTCGAGCTCGAGGATCCGGGCGATCGCCGGCAGGCTCATGCCGTCGGCAGACATCCGCGCCACCTCGCGCAGCTGATGCACGTGCCGCAGCGAATAGCGCCGCGACCCGCCCTGCGTGCGCGCCGGGACGACGAGGCCCAGCCGGTCGTACTGCCGCAGGGTCTGCGGATGCATGCCGGCGAGCTCCGCCGCCGCCGCGATCGCGAGGATCGGGGCCTCCTGGTCCAAGTCATCGCTGTCGATCATCGGACTCACCCCTTTCCGTGTTTCCTATTGTGCGTCTGTGCGGGCTGAGCCTGTCGAAGCCTCTCCGGATGCCCTTCGACAGGCTCAGGGCGCACTCATGTCAGCGCCCGGCGGATGCCTTCGCCATGAGGTCGGCGCGCGGGTTCTCCTGCGGCTCGACCTCGTGGAAGCGCTCCAGGGCCTCGCGGGCACGGTCGTCGAGGTGCGCCGGCACGGCGACCTCGACCTCGGCGAGGAGGTCCCCGGTGCCCTTGGCGGTCTGCACGCCGCGGCCCTTGACGCGCAGCACGCGACCGGACGGGGTGCCCGGGGCGACGCGCAGCTTGACCGGAGCCCCGCCCAGCGTCGGCACCTCGATGGTGGCGCCCAGCGCCGCCTCGGTGAACGTCACCGGCACGGTGACCCGCAGGTTCAGCCCGTCGCGCGTGAACACCGGATGCGGCCGCACGGTGACCTGCACGACGATGTCGCCGGCCTCGCCGCCGTCGGGGGAGGGATGCCCCTTGCCCCGCAGCCGGATCTTCTGCCCGTCGGTGACGCCCGCCGGGATCTTGACCTTCATCGGCTTGCCGGTGGCGCCCTGCAGCGTCATCGTCTCGCCTTTGGTCGCGTCGATGAAGTCGAGGGTCACGGTGGCCGTGACATCCTGCCCCTTCGTCGGTCCGCCGAACCCGCGGAAACCGCCGGTCGGCTGGCCGAACCGGCCCGAGCCGAATCCGCCGCCCGGCTGGTTGAACATCGCGAAGATGTCGTCCATGTTGGCCTGGCCACCGCGACCGCCGCCGCCGAACATGCCCGAGAACACGTCCTCGAACCCGCCCTGGCCGGCGCCGCTCGCCGTGAAGCGGGCGCCGCCTCCCATGGCGCGCACCTGGTCGTACTCCGCGCGCTGCTCCTTGTCGGACAGCACGGCGTACGCCTCGCTGATCTCCTTGAAACGGGCCTCGGCTTCGGCATTCCCCTGATTGGAATCCGGGTGGTACTGGCGCGCGAGCTTGCGGTACGTCTTCTTCAGGTCGGCGTCGCTGACGGACTTGTCGACCCCGAGGATCTTGTAGAAGTCCTTGTCGAACCAGTCCTGGCTGGCCATAGGCTCTCCTTACTCTGCGGGAACGGCGACGACGACCTTCGCAGGACGCAGTTCGACCGATCCGAGCCGGTAGCCGACCTCCACGACCTCGAGGATCGTCGCCTCGGTCACGCCGGGGCTCGGAACCTGCACGATCGCCTCGTGCTGCTGCGGGTCGAACGCCTCACCGGCGGTGCCGTAGCTGGTGACGCCCATGTGGGTGGTGATGCCGCGCAGCTTCTCGGCGATGGCGGCGAAGGGGCTTCCCTGTTCGAGGTCGCCGTGCTTCTCCGCGCGGTCGAGGTCGTCGAGCACGGGCAGCAGCGACTTGATCGCGGTGCCCTTGGCGCGCTCGATCTCGACGGTGCGCTGCTCCTCGGTGCGGCGCCGGTAGTTGGCATACTCCGCCTGCAGGCGCTTGAGGTCGTTGAGCAGCTGGGTCTCGAGGTCGGCGATCGCGGCATCCTCGGCGTCCTCCGCCGCGGCATCCGCGTTCTGCGCGGTGCCCAGGATGTCGTCGACGGTCAGCTCGTCCCCGTCGGCAGGCTCCGGGGCCGAACCGGACGCCGCGGCATCCTGCCCGTCCTGCGGCGCAGGGCCGGAGGCATTCGCCCCCGACCCCTTGCCCGGACGGACCTCGTCGTCGCCCTGGCCGGGCGCGTCATCGAAGTCCTTGTTCGCCATTACTTCTTGTCGCTCTCTTCGTCGTCGATGACCTCGGCGTCGATCACGTCCTCCTCGGGGTTCGGCACGGAGCCGTTGCCCGGGTCGGCCACGTTCGGGTCGCCCTGCTCGCCGGCGGCCTGGCTCGCGGCGTAGATCGCCTCGCCGAGCTTGCCCTGGCTCTGGTTCAGCTTGTCGAACGCGGTCTTCACCGCCGCGTCGTCGTCACCGGCGAGCGCGGTCTTGAGTGCGTCGACGTCGGCCTGCACGTCGGATTTGACCTCCGCGGGGAGCTTGTCGTCGTTCTCCTTGATGAGCTTCTCGATCGAGTACGCGAGCGTCTCGGCCTGGTTGCGCACCTCGGCGGCCTCGCGGCGCGCCTTGTCCTCGGCTGCGTGCTCCTCGGCCTCGCGCATCATCCGCTCGATGTCCTCCTTGGGCAGCGACGAGCCGCCCGTGATGGTCATCGACTGCTCCTTGCCGGTGCCCTTGTCCTTGGCGGACACGTGCACGATGCCGTTCGCGTCGATGTCGAAGGTGACCTCGATCTGCGGGATGCCGCGCGGAGCCGGCGCGATGCCGGTCAGCTCGAACGTGCCCAGCGGCTTGTTGTCGCGGGTGAAGTCGCGCTCGCCCTGGAACACCTGGATCGCCACGGACGGCTGGTTGTCGTCGGCCGTGGTGAAGGTCTCGCTGCGCTTGGTCGGGATGGCCGTGTTGCGCTCGATGAGCTTGGTCATGATGCCGCCCTTGGTCTCGATGCCGAGGCTCAGCGGGGTGACGTCGATGAGCAGCACGTCGGTGCGCTCGCGGTTGAGCACGCCGGCCTGCAGGGCCGCGCCGACCGCGACGACCTCGTCCGGGTTGACGCCCTTGTTGGCGTCCTTGCCGGTCTCGGCCTTGACCAGGTCCGCGACCGCGGGCATGCGGGTCGAGCCGCCGACGAGCACCACGTGGTCGATGTCCCCCACCTTGATGCCGGCCTCGCGGATGACGTCCGCGAACGGCTTCTTGGTGCGGTCGAGGAGGTCCTTGGTGAGGTCCTCGAACTTGGCGCGCGTGATCGTCTCGGAAAGCGACACCGGGCCGCTGTCGGTCAGCGACAGGTACGGCAGGTTGACGCTCGTGGACATGGAGCTGGAGAGCTCCTTCTTCGCCTGCTCCGCGGCCTCCTTGAGGCGCTGCAGGGCGATCTTGTCGCCTGACACGTCGACGCCGGTGGTGTCCTTGAACTGCTTGATCAGATAGTCGACCAGGCGCTGGTCCCAGTCGTCGCCGCCGAGGCGGTTGTCACCGGCGGTGGCGCGCACCTGGATGGTCGAGAAGTCCTCGTCCTTGCCCACCTCGAGCAGGGACACGTCGAACGTGCCGCCGCCGAGGTCGAACACCAGGATGAGTTCGTCCTCCTTGCCCTTGTCGAGCCCGTACGCGAGGGCCGCGGCGGTGGGCTCGTTGATGATGCGCAGCACCTTCAGGCCCGCGATCTCGCCGGCCTCCTTGGTGGCCTGACGCTCGGCGTCGTTGAAGTACGCCGGGACGGTGATGACGGCGTCGGTGACGGAGTCGCCCAGGTACTGCTCGGCATCCCGCTTGAGCTTCTGCAGGATCCGGGCCGAGATCTCCTGCGGCGTGTAGACCTTGCCGTCGATCTCCTGGGTCTTCCAGTCGGTGCCCATGTGGCGCTTGATCGACGACAGAGTGCGGTCGACGTTGGTGACGGCCTGGCGCTTGGCGGTCTCGCCGACGAGCACCTCGCCGTCCTTGGTGTACGCGACCACCGACGGGGTGGTGCGGAAGCCCTCGGCGTTCGCGATGACGGTGGGTTCGCCGCCCTCGAGCACGCTGACGACCGAGTTGGTGGTACCGAGGTCGATGCCAACAGCACGTGCCATGTTGTGTCCTCTTTCCATAGGGGTGTGTGAAATCCGTGGATCCCGGCCGTCCGCTCGGTCCCTGAACGTGTCGCTCCGGTCCCGAACTCGGTCCCTGCTCGCTCCGGTCCCGAACTCGGTCCCTGAGCTCGTCGAAGGGCGAAGGGTTGAGCCGTGATGACTCAACTGTACTGCGCCCCCTCCGGCGTGTCAAATGAAGTTGAGTGTCAACGACTCAACTTTGCGGACGCCGTGACGGTGAACGTACTGTTGCGCGCGATCTGCCGGGTCGGTCCGACGAGGCGCTGCAGCTGCGGCCGATACCGCAGGTGGGAGTTCCACACGCACCACAGCTCGCCGCCCGGGCGCAGCACGCGCGCCGCATCCGCGAACAGCTTCAGCGCAACGCCGGTATGCACTGCGGCGCCGATGTGGAACGGCGGATTCAGCACGATGAGGTCGACAGACGCGTCCGGCGCCGAGGCGAGCCCGTCGTCCCGCGGGACCGTGATGTCCGCGCTGTTGGCCGCGGCGGTCAGCCGGGCGGATGCCACGGCCGCGGCGGACTGGTCGGTGGCGAGGATGCGCGCGCCGGGGCGGGCCCGGGCGAGGAACGTCGCGATCACCCCGGTGCCGCAGCCGAGGTCCACGATGTCGCGGGCGTCGGGAACGGCGTCGGCGAGCAGCGGCAGCAGGAAGCGGGTGCCGATGTCCACCGTCGGGCCGGCGAACGCGGCGCCGTGGGCGACCACGGTGAGCCCGGTCGCCGGGTCGAGGCGGGTCTTCGGCCAGGTCGGGGACGTTGTCAAGGGGGAACCGGCATCCGGGGCCCCGGCGGCGGCATCCGGCGCCGATTCCCCCTGC
>DATMTQ010000267.1:0-9613 GCA_035564095.1 Microbacterium sp.
GCCACGATGCCGATGACCACCGAACCCAGGGCGCCCCAGGCGCCGTACCCGTACATCACGTCGAACTCCTCCGCCGTTTCCGATGAGTCCATCTTCGGACGCCGGAGGGATGCCGGGCAGGACTTTGGACCCGCGATCCGAGCCGGTCGCTTCGGCGATACCTGAACGCACGATCAGCACAAGATCCGCACAAACATTGACAGCAGCCGAGAAATTGATCGTCCACGGCAAGCGCCGAATCACCGCAGATGCGGCGCTGCGCCTCGCCCGCTACTTCGGCACGTCCGCGCAGTTCTGGATCAATCTGCAGACCAACTTCGACCTTGAGATGGAACTGGATGCCCTCGGGCCCGCGCTCGCAGGGATTCAGCCGCTCAAGATCGCGTAAGCGATCGAGATCGCGTAAGCGATCGCGAGCGTCCGCAACGAATAGCGTGATGGCGGAAATTGCTAGAGACGGCGAACGGCGAATAAGCCGCTGAACGGCGAGGCAAAATCTCATTGTCAGGCGCACGTTTCGCCTCGGACGCGCTGTGCTCGGCCTCGCTCAACGACCGGGGGCGGTCAGACCGGTGATCGCGGTGTCGACGACGCGGGCGGCGGCGGCCCGGCGCTCGGACTCGCTGAGACGAGCGGCGGGGCCGTGCAGGGCGAGCAGGGCGAAGCCGTGCACGGCCGACCAGCACGGCCACTCGGCGCCCTCCCGGGCATCCGGCGACAGGTCGCCCTCGCGCACCATCGCATCCAGCGACTCGACGAGTGCCGCCAGTGGCGTCGGCATCCCGGCCTCGCCGGGCAGGGTGTTGTTCGTGAAGAACGCGGTCTCGAACCATCCCGTCTCGCGCAGCGCGAACCCGATGTACCCGAGTCCGACGGCCCGCAGCCTTTCGCGTCCCGACAGGCCGAGGGCGCCGGCGGGGGATGCCTGCATCCGCTCTGCCATGTCGTCTTGGATGCGCTGGGCGATGGCGCGCAGCAGTTCCTCGCGGTCGGCGAAATGCCGGTACGCGGCGCTGGGCGAGACGCCGGCACGGCGCGTCACGTCGCGCAGCGACAGCGCCGCGGGGCCTCCGGTGCGGGTCAGTTCCAGGCCGGCCTCGACGAGCGCGGCGCGGAGGTTCCCGTGGTGGTAGGTGTCACGGGCGGGCTGCGGCATCCTGACCCTCCCCCACGCGACGCCAGATGTGTACGATGTCAACATATCGGATGTGAACGCCGTAGACATCAAGGAGGATGCCATGACTTCCGCCCTTCCACCCGTGGTCGACGCCGCCACCTGGCGGCAGCAGCTCGCCGAACTGCGGGTGCGCGAGAAGGCCGCGACCCGCGAACTCGACGCGGTCGCCGCGCAGCGCCGCCGTCTGCCGATGGTGGAGCTGCCGCCGTACACGCTCGAGGGCGCCGACGGCCCGATCAGCCTCGCCGACGTGTTCCAAGGCAAGAGTCAGCTCATCACCTACCACCACATGTGGCACGACGGCGCCGAGTGGCAGTGCCCCGGCTGCACCGGGCTGACCACGCAGTACTCGCGACTCGGGTTCCTCGACCAGTACGACGCCCGCTTCGTCATCGTGACGCAGGGCGAGATCGGCGAAGCGCTCGCCTACCGCGCGAAGGTCGGCAACAAGATGGAGTGGTACTCCACCGCCCACAGTCCGTTCGGCGCCGACATGGATGCGCCCCGCAACGGCGGTTTCGGATTCAACGTGTTCCTGCGCGACGGCGACACCGTCTACCGCACGTGGCACACCAACGGCCGTGGAGTCGAGCAGCTCGCGCACAATTTCGGCCTCGTCGACGTGCTGCCGTACGGCCGGCAGGAGGAGTGGCAGGACGTCCCGGACGGCTGGCCGCAGCATCCCACCTACGCGCAGGGGATGACCTCGAAGGACGTCGCGGACGCGTACGGGCCGGGCGCGGGCTGACGGTCGGGCGGGGCGTTTCGTCTCGCTTCGCTCGCTCAACGACCGGAGGGATCGGCGACCCGTATGACCAGCCGATGCTGTTCGCGCACGCGGCCGCCGGCGTGGGTGAGGGCCAGCTCCACGGTCGCGGTCCCGGGACGGCGCGCGTCGATCTGCAGCTCCCGCGGGAAGCTGCCCTGGCCCGGAGACTCCCCGGACGGCGGCACGCCGACGGTGCGCACCTCGACGGCATCCTCGTCTCCGGTGACCGTTACCAGCCACCGATAGCCCTGGCTGCCCGCGCCGGTGATCGGGGCGCGGAACTGCGCCCCGACCACCAGGTCGAGCTCAGAGGGCAGGGCCAACGACGACCCCGTCGTGCCAGCCGGAGCCGTCGCGCCAGAAGTGCTGCATGTTGCCATCCTGCCGCCGCGCGACCACCTCGAGGTTGAATCCGAAGCTGCTCTGCACGAGCGTGAACACCCGGTCGATGCCCGTACCGAACGTGGCGCTCGCCCGCCACGTACCGCCGAGGTCCCGCCACCAGTGCTGCAGCGTGCCGTTGGTCAGCGCCACGACCAGCTCGTAGTTGCCCGAGGAGAACTCGTCGGCGCGGCCGTACTGGCCCTCGATCATGACGGGGGCGCCGTGGCATCCGTTCGCGAACGTCGTCACCGCCGACCATCCCCACGTGCCGCCGTCGTCCCGGGTCCAGTGCTGCAACTGCCCGTCGCGCAGCAGGCAGACGAGCTCGAGGTGACCCGTCGTCGTCTCGATCAGGCTGCCGCCCGCCTCGGCGATCGGGTTGCCGAAGATGGGATGCGGAGGCGTGATGATGATCCCGTCCTTCGTCTCGGGCTCGGCATCCGGCTGCGACTGCTCGTTCAGCGGCTCGGCGTGCACCACGATCGGCGGGTTGCCGAACACCGGGCCGGCGTGCCAGCCGCCGCCGTCGCGCCACCAGTGCTGCAGGTTGCCCGTGGACAGGGCGGTGACGACCTCGAAGTTGCCGGGGCCGTAGTGGCTCTCGACGAATCCCGGCGTGCCGACCGCGTTGGTCGGGCCGAAGGTCGCGCCGTCGTTCCAGGTGCCGTTGGACTGGTTGAACCACCAGTGCCGCAGTCGCCCCGCGCTCGAGCGGTAGATCATCTCGAAGTTGCGGTTGAACGTCGTGCCGGTCGCGGTCGGCTCCGAGCCCGCGTCGTTCGCGAATCCGGATGCCTTCGCCCACGGCAGGCTGCCGGTGCCGTTGTCGCGCCACCAGTGCGCGATGCCGCCGCCCGGATCGTGGACGAACAGCTCGAAGTTGTCGTGGTTCGCCCCGTCGCCGCTCTCGAACATGGCCCCGTTGTGGTTGAAGCGCTTGCTCCACGGGTCGGGGTTGGTTCCCCGCAGGCCGTACATCGCGTTGGAGTCGATGCCGATCTGCCCGTAGCCGATCCAGCCGTAGCCGTGGTCGCCCCAGTCATCCCCGCCCGGCGTGCCGCCCCACGAGTTGCGGATGAGCCATGCCTGCTTGCCGTCGTCGTACCCGACCACGTCGACCACGTGCGTGCCGTTCGAGGACTGGTTCGGAGCCGCCCGGTACACCGTCGAGATGTCGCTGTAGCCGTAGAAGTCGTCGTAGATGGTGATGGAACTCGCCACCGTCGGACCGACCGCCCAGACCCAGTTCTTCATGTCGTCGGTGTGGCTCAGGGTCGTGAATGCGGGGATCTTCACCGTGCGGCCGGTGCGGTCGAACGTCGTCGTCGCCGTGGTGTGCTGCGTCGAGCCGGTGCCGCAGTTGGACGGTCCGGGCACCCAGTAGCCGTCGTTTCGCGCGGCCGGGAACGGCCAGGGGATGCATCCCGGGTCGGCCTGCCCGTTGTTCTTCGCCCAGTTCAGCGTGTTCACCGAGTCGCCGCACTGCCCGACCACGACGCTGAGGCCCTTGACGACGTCGCCCTCGGACCGCGGCGCCCACACGCAGTGCTCGATGCGCGCCATCGCCTCGATGATGCCGGTCGGCGCGAAGATCCAGCAGTGCTCGGAGTCGAACTGGTCGCGCGTGCGCGTGAACGTCGGCCAGCCGTTGTGCGTGCGCCAGTCGACGGATGCCGGGCGGGTGCCGCCCGCGCCGCCCGCCGCAGCGCCGCCGGCTTCTGCCGTGCCGGGCGACGGGGCGGCGGTGAGGTGCCGCGCACTCGGCTGGTCGGCGACGAGCTTCAGCACATCGACCCGCTGGCTCGGATCGGCGGGCTTCGGTGTGGGGCCGCCGAGCAGCCGTCGCACCAGAGGGGTGTCGTCCGGGATGGAGGGCAGCACCTGCCACCCCAGATCGTGCTCGGCGATGAGCGCTCGCACGTCGCCGTATGTCTTGAGCCGCGGGCTCTGAGTCTCGGCCATGAGGGCCTCCCAGGTTCGGATGCCACCGGTCGGCATCGTCCAGTGAGAGGAGCAGCCCCCGCGCCACCGTGATACAGAGCGGACCGACGGGATCTCGGGACGTTGTGCAGGGGGAATCGACGCAGTCGGGTCTGGTCGGCCGGGCGGTGGCCGATCGGGCATGTGTTCGGACCCCGTCGGCCGGCCGCCCGCTGCGCGCTGAGCCTGTCGAAGCGCGGGACGCCGGACCCTCAGCTGCCGAGGGCGGTCAGCAGGGCGGCGCCGTCGGGCGAGCCGAGGCCGGTGCAGGCGTCCCACCCCGTCTTCGCGGCGAACGCACCGTTGTCGCCGGACGTGATGTCGCGGAACCCCGAGGCCGTCGCCGAGCCCGTCGCG
This sequence comes from Microbacterium sp., assembly GCA_035564095.1. Lineage (GTDB taxonomy): Bacteria > Actinomycetota > Actinomycetes > Actinomycetales > Microbacteriaceae > Microbacterium. Next base: position 4,668 of record DATMTQ010000267.1, read on the forward strand.
CCGGCGTACAGCTTCGGCTGCAGCAGCCCGACCGGGGTCCCGGTGGACTGCACGATGCGCGCGATGAGCGCGGCCCACAGCGGGGCGACGGCGCTGGTGCCGCCGAACACCTGGTCCGCGCCGTCCACCCGCACCTGGTAGCCGGTCTGCGGGTCGGCGTCGCCGGAGACGTCCGGCACACCGCGCCCGGCGAATCCGGATGCCGCCGTGGGCACGCCGATCGCGCTCTGCCAGGACGGCGTCGCGAACACGTCGCTCACCCCGCCGCCGGTCGCCCCTCCGCTCGCGCCGTCGTTCCACACCTTCTCGGACGAGATCGTCGTGCCCGACCCGCGCAGGCTCGTGCCGCCGCAGGCGAGGGCGTGCGGGCTGGATGCCGGGAAGTCGACGTGCGCGGCGCCGTCGGATGCCCCGTCGCTGCTGCCGTTGTCGCCGGCCGCCGCGGTCACGGTGACCCCGATGGCGACGGCGTCGACGAACGCGCTGTCGAGAGCCGTGCGCGCCTGCGCTGTCCAGGCGTCCTCGCTCTGCCCCCAGCTGATGCTGATGGCGTCCGGCGTCGGCGTGGCGTGCGCGGCCTGCGTGACCGCGTCGAGGAAACCGGCATCCGTGTTCGGCGCGAAGTAGACGACGATGTCCGCCGCGGGGGCGAGCGCCCCGATCACCTCGATGTCGAGCAGCACTTCGCCGTCGGCGCCGTTCGGGTCGGTGCCGCCGCCGTTCGTGGCACCGTCCACGCCCACGGAGGTCACGTTGGGCGTCGCCAGCCCGAGCCCGGCGAAGTAGGCGTCCAGGTCGGCCTGCGCGTACCCGCCGCCGAGCTCGACGATCGCGACGGTGCGGCCGGAGCCGTCCGTGCCGGCCGGGAAGTCGTACAGCGCCCCGATCTGCACCGGCGTGTAGCTGACCGCCGCGGCCGTCGTGGTGGTCGCCTCGGGTAGCTTCCGGAAGTGCGCGCGGGCCTGCGGGCGGTCGTCGAGTCCCAGCACGGCGGTCACGAGTTCGTGCAGCTCGTCGGGCACGGTGAGCGCACCGGTGCGCTGCCGGAACGTGGCGGTCCCGGCGGTGACCTGCTGCAGGTCCGCGCCGAACAGGTCGCGCATGACGCTCGCCGCGGCGCGGATGCGCACCAACCGCGTGCCGAGGTCGACGCTGAGCACCTCCGCCCCGGCACCCTTCACCGCGGACTGCACCGCGACGGCATCCGCCGGATCGGCGCCGTACCGTTGCACGAACTCGTCGCGCGGGATCGGATGCGCGAGCACGTCGTCGGGCACCTCTGCCCGGCGCCTCAGCACGAGCGTCGCCTCGATCTGCTGGTCGGGATGCACCGGACCGGAGACGGATCCGCCGATGATCGCTTCGCGCTCGCTGCCCGGGAGGTGGTTGCCGTTGTCTTCGGAGATGGGGGTCATGCATCCGGCGTACACCCTCAGCGGCGCGCAAGACGGGGGCCCCGCCGTGCTCTGCGGGCATCCACCGGCGAGCCGATGCCAACACGCCGAAAGGGGTTCCGGATGTCGGACGCCGGGGCGAAGATGGGGGCGCATCCGTTCATCGCGAGGGGGCACGGACATGGCACCGTTCAGCAGGGGCGCCCGTCGGGGCATCGTCAGCGGCGCCGTCGCAGCGGTCGTCGGCCTGGTCGCCGTCACCGTGACCGTGGTCGGGCTCGCCGGCCACCGGGCGCCCGCGCCGAGCGTGCCCGTGCCGACCGCGGCAGATCGGTCCGCGGCCACGCAGCCGGCCACGGCGACCCCGGCGGCGACCACGACCACGCCGATCACGCACCTCGTCGTCATCTACGACGAGAACGTCAGCTACGACCACTACTTCGGCACCTACCCCACGGCCGCGAACACCGGCGGCACGCGGTTCACAGCCGCATCCGGCACCCCGACGAACAACAACCTGGTGACCTCCGGCAAGCTCACGCACAATCCGAACCAGTACCCGCCGAAAAGGCTCGCGCCGAGCCAGGCCCTCACCTGCGACCAGGACCACCTGTACACGCCCGAGCAGCGCGCGGTGGACGGCGGCCGGATGGACCTGTTCGTGCAGAACACCACGGGGTCGGCCTGCGCCGGCTCCCCGCCGGGACTCGTCATGGACTACTTCGACGGCAACACCGTCACCGGGCTGTGGAACTACGCCCAGCAGTTCGCCATGTCGGACGACTCGTGGGATGCCGGGTTCGGCCCGTCGAGCCCCGGAGCCATCAATCTCGTCGCCGGTCAGACGCACGGCTTCGCGGCGGTCGACCCCGGCACGCTGCAGCCCGTCGCGGCGAACAGCATCATCCGCACGGACTCGCACGGCGTCGGCACGATGATCGGCGACCTCGACCCGGCGTATGACGACTGTTCCGACGTCAACCACACCGACAGCAACCCGGTCGATCTGTCGACCGGCACCAACATCGGCGTGCTGCTGAACGCCAAGGGCGTGACGTGGGGCTGGTTCCAGGGCGGGTTCCGCCCGATCGCCCACTCCGGGACGCGGGCGATCTGCGGCTCGACCCACCTCAACATCGGCGGCGCCCGGGTCGCGGACTACAGCCCGCACCACAACCCGTTCCAGTACGTCGAGGCGACCGCGAACCCGCACCATCTCACCGCGACGTCGGTCGCGATGATCGGTCACTCCGACCGGGCGAACCACCAGTACGACCTGCGCGACTTCACCGCGGCGCTGGATGCGGGGAACCTCCCGGCGGTCAGCTTCCTGAAGGCATCCGAATATCAGGACGGCCACGCCGGGTACTCAGACCCGATCGACGAGCAGCACTTCCTCGTCGACGAGATCAACGCCCTGCAGCGGTCGAAGTTCTGGTCGTCCACCGCCGTCGTGATCGCCTACGACGACTCCGACGGCTGGTACGACCACGCCGCCCCGACCATCACGAACTCGTCGCACACGTACCACGACATGGCGATCTGCGCCGGGTCGAGCGCCGCGATGCTGGGCGGCTACCAGGGCCGCTGCGGCCCGAGCCAGCGCCTGCCGATGCTCGTCATCTCGCCCTACGCGAAGTCCAATGCCATCGCGCACAACGTGGTGACGCAGCCGTCGATCCTGCGGTTCATCGAGGACAACTGGCGCACCGGCCGCATCGGCGGCGGGTCGCTCGACGCGAGCGCCGGGTCGCTCCTGCCGATGCTGAACCTCACCGCGACCAGCGGCAAACGGGTGCTGCTGTACGCGAACGGATCGGTCGCGTCGGTCACGCGGATCCCGCTCACTCGGTGACGAGTCGGTAGCCCATGCCCTGCTCGGTGAGCAGGAACCGGGGGGCAGCGGCATCCGGCTCGAGCTTCTTGCGCAGCTGCGAGATGTACAGGCGCAGGTAGCCGCTGTCGGCGACCTGGTCGGTGCCCCAGATCTCCCTCAGCAGCGACTGTCGGGTCACGAGAGACCCGGGGTTGCGGGCCAGGAACTCGAGCATCTTCCACTCGGTCGGGGTCATGTGCACGCGGACGCCCGACCGGGTCACCGCCCGGGCGGCGAGGTCCACGGACACGTCGCCGAACTGCACCACGGCGCCGGCGGCATCCCCGGCAGGTGCGGCCGCGCGCCGCACGAGGGCGCGCAGCCGGGCCAGCAGTTCGTCGATCTGGAACGGCTTCGTGACGTAGTCGTCGGCCCCGGCATCCAGCGCATCGACCTTGTCCGCAGACCCGGTGCGCCCGGACACGACGATGATCGGCACATGGGTCCAGCCGCGCAGCGCCTGGATCACCTGGACGCCGTCGAGCTTCGGCATGCCGAGGTCCAGCAGCACCAGGTCGGGTCTGGATGCCGCCGCCAGGGCGATCGTCGCCGCCCCGTCGGGGGCCGCGACGATGTCGTACCCGTGCGCGGCGAGCGTGATCCGCAGCGCCCGCACGAGCTGCGGATCGTCGTCGGCGACCAGGATCTTCATGCATCCTCCTCGGGTGCGGCCGCGGGCTGAGCCTCCGCGAGCTGAGCCTGTCGAAGCCCCTTCCCCGGGGCGCCGCCGTCGCCCTTCGACGGGCTCAGGGTGCGGGTGTCGTCCTCGCCCTCCGACGGGCCCAGGGCGCTCGGGTCGACGGGCAGGGCGACCACCATCGTCAGGCCGCCGCCGGGAGTGTCCTCCGGGGTGAGCGTGCCGCCCATGCCCTCGGTGAACCCCTTCGACAGGGCCAGTCCCAGGCCGAGCCCGGTGGTGTTGTCGGTGTCGCCGAGCCGCTGGAACGGGGCGAAGATGTCGTCGCGGCGCTCGGGCTCGACGCCGGGTCCACGGTCCACGACGCGGATCTCGGCGGTGCCGCCCAGGCGCGAGGTCGATAGGCGCACCCGTTCGCCCGCGGGGGAGTGCCGCAGCGCATTGGCGAGCACGTTCACCACCACCCGCTGCAGCAGCACCGGGTCGGCGGCGATGAGCGGCAGGTCGGTGTCCAGCGCGAACTCGAGCTGCGCCGGTCCGAGTCGCAGCTCGTCGACAGCGGCGAGGATGACCTCGGCGGCATCCGTCGGATGCAGCGAGACGGCCAGCACCCCCGCCTGCACCCGACTGACGTCGAGCAGGTCGGTGACCAGGGTGGACAGCATCCCGAGGCTCTCGTCGGCCGTCGCGAGCAGCTCGGCGCGGTCCTCGGCGGAGAGGGATGCCCCGGCCGTGCGCAGCCCGCCGACGGATGCCACGGCCGCCGCGAGCGGACGGCGCAGATCGTGCGACACGGCGGAGAGAAGCGCGGTGCGCACCTGGTCGGCCTCGGCGAGGGCGTCGACCTCGCGGGCCGTCTCGCTGAGGTCGGTGTGCTCGAGGGCGGCCCCGAGCTGGGCGGCGATGACGTCGAGCAGGCGGCGCTCGCCGGCATCCAGCGCGCCGCCGTGCAGTTCGAGCGTCGCCCGCGCCGTGCCGTCGATGCTGCCGATCGGCACCCGCTCCACCGGTTCCCCGGTCCCGTGCGCCCCGACCGTGC
>DATMTQ010000268.1:0-1917 GCA_035564095.1 Microbacterium sp.
AATCTCAAACCCAACCAAAAAAGGTCAGGCCGAGGTAAAATTTGGCATTTGACAAGTGCACGCTGTTGAGTTCTCAAGGATCGGATGTTCCTGCCGCTCGACCTCTCGATCTCGCCAGCAGGACAACTTCTCAAGCTTAACTCACGCTCTCGACCCTGTCAAACCGGCTGGCTCGACGATGTCGGGAACATGAGGAAGCACCCGCCGACTCCCGCAGGACGGGGCGAAGTCTCTGCTTGCGCAGATCCTTCATCGGTGGGGTTCTGTCCGCTGCTTGAGGGGAGCTGGCCTTTCGGCTCTTCGCTCTACCCTTTGGGGCGAACAAGTAAGACTCTACGCGGCCCCAGACGACACCGGCAAATCCGGTCGTGCACCCCGGGCGTGTCGCCGCATCCGATCCTCCGCGTGACCTGGGCAAGACCGGTTACCGTCGCATCATGACCACCTTCTTCCTCGCTCGGCACGGCGAAACCATCTGGCACGCGGACCACCGCTACGCCGGCATCTCCGACGTCGGGCTCACCCGGCACGGGCTCGGCCAGGCCGCGGCGCTCGGGGCCTGGGCGGCGGATGCGCGGCTCGACGCGATCGTCGCCTCCCCGCTGTCCCGCGCGCGCCGGTCCGCTGCGCCGGCGGTCGAAGTCACCGGTCTGCCGCTGCGGGTGGACGAGCGCCTGATCGAGGTCGACTTCGGCCTGGGCGAGGGCCTCACCCCCGATGAGCTCGCGGCACAGCATCCGGAGGCGTGGGGCGCTTTCCGCCGGGCGCCGGCATCCTCTCCCCTGCCCGCTGGCGAGTCCGGTCGCGCCGCGATCGCGCGGGCGCTGCCGGTGTTCGACGAGCTGCACGCCGAGTACCCGGACGGGCGCGTGCTGCTCGTGGCGCACGCGACCCTGCTGCGCCTGGTGCTGTGCGAGCTGGCGGGAATCGATCCGGACGGCTACCGGGACCTGCTGCCGGTGCTCGGCAACTGCACCATCACGACGCTCGCGTACCCCTGGGAGGCGGAGTGCACCACGACGGCACGCCCCCGCACGCGGCTGCTCGGCTTCGACGTGCCGCCGTCCCGCGCGGCGAGCTGACCCGCTTCGACTCGGTCTGCACCCGGGGTGGCGGCATCCCGCATCGCGCCATATGATTCAGTCACAAAACTACTTGTGACGAAGGAGTCAGCATGCGCATCGCCATCGTGGGCGCGGGGATCGGCGGTCTCGCCACCGCGCTGAGTCTGGAGGCGGCCGGTCTCGGCCCGGCATCCGGACACGACGTCACCGTGTACGAGCGCTCGGCCGAGATCCGCGGTCTCGGCGTCGGGCTCAACCTGCTGCCGCACGCGATGCGCGAGCTCACCGACCTCGGGCTCGACGAGCGGGTCACTCGGCTCGGCGTGCCCCCGGCGACCCTGGCGTACTACAACCGGCTCGGGCAGCCGATCTGGGCGGAGCCCCGCGGGCTGGCCGCCGGCTACCACTGGCCGCAGCAGTCCGTCCACCGCGGGCGCCTGCAGCTGATGCTGCGCGACGTCGTGGGCGAGCGGCTCGGCGACGTCATCCGGCTCGACCATCGCCTCATCGGCGTCGAACCGGGCGAGCACGCGGACACCGCGGTGTTCGACACCGGCGACGGCGAGGTGCGCGTGCCCGCCGACGTGATCGTCGGCGCGGACGGCATCCACTCCGCACTGCGCGCCCTGCGCTACCCGGCCGAGGGCGCCCCGCCGTGGAGCGGGCTGACGATCTGGCGCGGCACCGCAGTGGTGCCCACGTTCCTCGACGGGCGCACCATGATCATGGCCGGCGACGGCGAGCAGAAGTTCGTCGCGTACCCGCTGTCCGAGCCGGATGCCGCCGGCCGGCAGACGATCAACTTCATCGCCGAGCGCCGCGGCCAGGGCGTGCCGGATGCCGACTGGAACCG
>DATMTQ010000269.1:0-10530 GCA_035564095.1 Microbacterium sp.
CTCAGCGCGTCACGGGGTGGGCGTGGCGCCGGGAGTCGCCGCGGGGGTGGCGACCATGGTCGGCGTGACCACCGGGGTCGGCACGAGGCCGTTGTAGTACTTCTCGGCGTTGTCCAGCACCGGGACCGCGGACACGACCGGAGCGGTGTCGCCGGACTGGAACGCGATCTTCACGGTCGAGCCGGGCTTCGCGTTCAGGTTGTCGATCCGCAGCGGCTGGGTGTTGGCGCCGAGGCTCTTGACGGTGTTGGCCGGAACGTCGAGCGTCAGCGTGGAAGCGGCGGAGCCCTCGCCGACCTGCACGGTCAGGGTCGCGGCCTGGTCGGTCATGTTGACGACGGCGGCGACCAGGTTGCCGGTCGCACCGGTGTCGGTGACCACCAGCGCGTTGCGGATGATCAGCGGTGCGCCGTTCTCGGGGATGTTCAGCCCGTCGGCCGGGGAGTAGGGGATCGTCGTGGCCTGGGGTGCGAGCATGGCGCACCCGCTGGTGCCGAGAATGACGGCAGCGCTCAGGGCGACGGCCGCGACGAAACGCGATTTCACTGTTCCTCCTGCAGGGACGGCGTGATTGTCCCTTGCATTCTATGGGGTGCGCACTGGTCCGTGTGGCACGCCCAGGGGGTGGGCGACGAACCTTAGTGCATTGCGGCTGTGGTATTCTAGAGTTTGCCGAAAGGACTTAACTGCATGCTTTTTGAGGTTGGCGAGACGGTCGTCTATCCGCACCACGGGGCCGCAACGATCATCGAGGTCAAGGAACGGGTCATCAAGGGCGAGACCAAGAAGTACCTGAAGCTCAACGTCACGCAGGGCGATCTCATCATCGAGGTGCCTGCCGAGAACGTCGACCTCGTCGGCGTCCGTGACGTCATCGGTAAAGAGGGTCTCGATCGCGTCTTCGAGGTGCTGCGCGCACCCTTCACCGAGGAGCCGACCAACTGGTCGCGTCGCTACAAGGCGAATCTCGAGAAGCTCGCTTCGGGTGACGTGATCAAGGTCAGCGAGGTCGTCCGCGACCTGTGGCGCCGCGATCAGGACCGCGGCCTGTCGGCCGGAGAGAAGCGGATGCTGGCGAAGGCCCGTCAGATCCTCGTCTCCGAGTTGGCGCTCGCCGAGAAGACCGACGAAGAGCAGGCATCCCTCGTTCTCGACGAGGTCCTCGCCTCCTGAGGCCTCGCCGCCTGACGCCGCCGCGGCCCTGACGGGTGCGGCGGCGCCCGGTACTCTCGTGGCGTGAGCATCACTCCCGTCCCGCGCATCGCGGTCATCCTGGTCGCGGCCGGCTCCGGAACGCGGCTGGGCGCCGGTGCCCCCAAGGCCCTCGTCGGCGTGGGTGCGCGCAGCATCCTGCATCACGCGCTCGTGAACGTGTTCGCCGGCCCGTCCGCCCAGGTGGTGGTCGTGGCCCCGGCCGGGCACGAGGGCGCCGCGCTCACCGAGGCGCAGGATGCCGCACGCGATCGCCGCGACCTCGTCACCGTGGTGACCGGCGGAGACACCCGCCAGGCCTCGGTCGCCGCCGGCATGGCCGCGCTCTGGGGCGACGTGGAGATCGTCCTGGTGCACGACGCCGCCCGGGCGCTGACGCCGCCCACGGTGTTCGAGCGGGTGGCGGCGGCCGTCGCAGGCGGGAGCGCCGCCGTCGTTCCGGTGCTGCCGGTCGTCGACACCCTCAAGCGCGTCGCGGATCGCACCGTGACCGGCGCCGTCGACCGCTCCGAGGTCGCGGCCGCGCAGACCCCGCAGGGGTTCCGTCGCGACATCCTCGAGACCGCGTACCGGGTCGCGGACGCCGAGCACACCGACGACGCCGCGCTGGTCGCCGCGGCCGGCCACCGCGTCGACACCGTCGCCGGGGACGAGCGGGCGTTCAAGATCACCACGCCCGCCGACCTCGAGCGCGCCGCTCGGCTGGTTGCGGGAGCCGCATCCTCGGGCATGCCGCGCGTGGGCGTCGGTACCGACGTGCACGCGTTCGCGGGCGCGGGCGACCTCTGGCTCGCGGGCCTGCGTTGGCCTGGGGAGCCGGCCCTCGCGGGGCACTCCGACGGGGACGCCGTCGCCCATGCGATCGTCGATGCCGTACTGTCGGCGGCCGGTCTCGGCGACATCGGCACGCATTTCGGCACCGCGCGTCCGGAGTTCGCGGGCGCGCACGCCGACGCGTTCCTGCGGCGCACGGCGGAGCTGCTGCACGAGGCCGGGTGGTCCGTCGGCAACGTCACGGTGCAGGTGCAGGCGAACCGGCCGCGCTTCGCGCCGCGGCGCGCGGAGGCCGAACGAGTGCTGTCGGAGGCACTCGGCGCTCCCGTCGCGGTCGGGGCGACGACCACCGACGGGCTCGGATTCACCGGTCGCGGCGAAGGGGTCGCCGCGACTGCGGTGGCCCTCGTGCTGCCGCTCAGATGAGCCGGCGCATGAAGATCGAGAGCGGATCGGCCACGTAGTCGCCGAACGGGCCGCATGCGATGAATCCGGCGCGCTCGTAGAGGTGCCGCGCCGCGACGAACTCGTCGGTCGTGCCGGTCTCCAGCCACAGGCTCGTCATGCTGCGTCTGCGGGCCTCGGCGATCAGATGCCGCAGCAGCGCCCGGCCGACGCCCTCGCCGCGGAATCCGTCCTGCACCCGCATCGACTTGATCTCGCCCCGGCGCGCCTCCAGCTCTTTGAGCGCCGCGACGCCGGCCAGCTCGCCGCGCGTCCACGCCGACCAGACCGTGATCGCCGGGTTTCCGAGCTCGTCCAGTCCGAGGGCGTGCGTGCTCTCCGGCGGCGCGGCCGCGTGCATCGCCGCCAGATGCGCCGTGATGAGCGCGCGCGTGGCGGTTCCGGTCAGGTCGTCGGGGCGGATCTCGATCACGGACATCGGCCCCAGCATCTCAGACGGGCGTTTCGCGCATGTTTCCGGCGGCGGGCGGGTCCCGTTCGGCGCGGCGCGCGGCCGGTAGGCTGAAGCGATGACACTTCGGCTCTACGACACGCAGGCGCAGGCTCTGCGCGACTTCGTGCCCGGCGACCCGGAGAACGTCACGATGTACGTCTGCGGACCGACGGTGCAGTCGGGCCCGCACATCGGGCACGTCCGCGCCGCGGTGAGCTTCGACGTGCTGCGTCGGTGGCTCGAGCACCGGCATCCGCGCGTGACGTTCGTGCGCAACGTCACCGACATCGACGACAAGGTGCTCGACAACGCCACCGCCACCGAACCGTGGTGGGCGCTCGCGTACCGCATGGAGCGCGCGTTCACCGACGCCTACACGGCGGTCGGGGTGGAGGCGCCCACGTACGAGCCGCGCGCGACGGCATCCATCCCGCAGATGCAGGAGCTCATCCAGCGCCTGATCGACCGTGGACATGCGTACGCATCCGCCGGCGACGTCTACTTCGACGTGCGGTCGTGGCCCGGATACGGCGCCCTGACGCACCAGTCCGTCGACGCCATGGAGTCGGCGGCCGATGCCGATACGCGCGGCAAGCGCGACCCGCGCGACTTCGCGCTGTGGAAGGGGCACAAGCCGGGAGAGCCGGAGGACGCCGCGTGGGAGTCGCCGTGGGGGTCCGGGCGTCCCGGGTGGCACATCGAGTGCTCGGCGATGTCCCGGCGCTACCTCGGCCCGTCGTTCGACATCCACGGCGGCGGTCTCGACCTGCGCTTCCCGCATCACGAGAACGAGCTCGCGCAATCGACCGCGTCCGGCGACGCGTTCGCCCGGTACTGGCTGCACAACGGCCTGGTCACCGCGAACGGCCAGAAGATGTCGAAGTCCCTCGGCAACTTCGTGCTGGCGTCCGAGGTGCTCTCCGCGCACGACCCGCTCGTCGTCCGCTACGCCCTCGTCGCGGCGCACTACCGCTCCAGCCTCGACCTCACCGAGAGCAGCTGGGTCGAGGCGGATGCCGCCCTCGGCCGCATCCGGACGTTCCTCGAGCGGGTGCTGCGCGCACGTGACGAGAAAGGCTGGTTCGTCTACGGACCGGGACTGCCGGACGCGTTCGTGGCCGCGATGGACGACGACCTCGGTGTGCCGCAGGCGCTGGCCGTGCTGCACGAGACGGTGCGCGCCGGCAACGCGGCACTGGACACCGGCGACGAGGAGACCGTGCACCAGGCATTCGACCAGACGATCCTGATGACCGGCATCCTCGGCATCAACCCCCTGGATCCGCGCTGGCGGGCGGAGGGATCGGGTGCCGAGGCATCCGCCCTGGACACGCTGGTGCAGACGATGATCACGCAGCGCGCCGATGCGCGGGCTGCGAAGGACTGGGCGGCGGCCGACCGCATCCGCGACGCGATCGCGGCGGCCGGCATCGCCCTGGAAGACACTTCCGACGGAACGCATTGGAGTCTGATCGATGGTTAAGCCGTCCCGCCCGGGTGCGGGCAACAGCAAGAAGAAGGGCGCCATGAAGGGCACCGGCGGCCTCGGTCGCAAGGCGCTCGAGGGCCGCGGGCCGACTCCCAAGGCGGAGGACCGCGCCTGGCACGTCGCCGGCAAGCGCAAGGCCGCCCAGGAGCGCTACGTCGCCGCCGGCGGCAAGGGCAAGCCGAAGCAGGCGAACGTCAACCGCACGACGCGGTCGCGTCAGAACGACGACACCGAGACGGTGACCGGGCGCAACAGCGTGCTCGAGGCGCTGCGCACGAAGATCCCGGCCACGGCGCTGTACATCGCCCAGCGCGTCGAGATGGACGATCGCGTCAAGGAGATGCTGTCGATCGCGACGCACCGCGAGATCCCGGTGCTGGAGGTCACCCGCCCGGAGCTCGACCGCATGGCCGGCTTCGACGGGGTCCACCAGGGCGTCGCGCTCAAGGTTCCGCCGTACGAGTACGCGCACGTGCAGGACGTGCTCGAGGAGGTCGTGGACCGCGGCCAGACGCCGCTGTTCGTGGCCCTCGACGGCATCACCGACCCGCGCAACCTGGGTGCGATCATCCGCTCCACCGCGGCCTTCGGCGGGCACGCCGTCATCCTGCCGCAGCGCCGCTCCGCGAGCGTCAACTCGGCCGCCTGGAAGACGAGTGCCGGCGCCGCCGCCCGCATCCCGGTCGCCGTCGCCGGCAACCTGACCTCGACGCTGAAGGACCTCAAGAAGCAGGGCGTGTTCGTGCTCGGCCTCGACGGCGGCGGCGACGTGTCGCTGCCGGATCTGCAGCTGGCCGATCGCCCCGTCGTGATCGTCGTGGGCTCCGAGGGCAAGGGTCTCTCGCGCCTGGTCACCGAGACCTGCGACCAGATCGTGTCCATCCCGATCTCGTCGGCGACCGAGTCCCTGAACGCGGGCATTGCGGCATCCGTCGCGCTGTTCCACGTCGCGACGGTGCGCAGCGCGGCCTGATCCGCGTCAGCCGGCGGCGACCTACCCGGACATGTTGCGCATCGGCGGAATGCGGGCGGCCGTCATGCGTTGAAGATCACGATGCCGCCACCCTGGCGGCGCGAGGAGTGGAACTATGGCACGCATCGTCGTCATCGGAGGCACCGGCTACGCCGGCGCGAACATCGTCGCAGAGGCCGCGCAGCGCGGGCACGACGTGGTCGCGGTCTCACGCAAGGCTCCGGCAGAGCCCGTTACGGGCGTCACCTACGTCGCAGGCGACGTGCTGGACGTGGACTCGATCTCCGACGCCCTGACCGGCGCGGACGCCGTCGTTTCGGCGGTGTCCCCGCGCGGCGACATGCTCGACAAGGGCCTCGACGTCGTGCGCGGCCTCGCCGGCCGGCTCACCCGCAGCGGCATCCGCCTCGGCGTCGTGGGCGGCGCCATGGGGAGCCTGTCCGCACCCGGCGGTCCGCGCCTCTGGGACCTCGGCGTGCCGGAGGAGTACCGGCACGAGGCCCAGGTCGGCATCGACACGCTCGAGCTGCTCGAGACATCCGACCCGGACCTGGACTGGTTCCTCGTTCACCCCCCGAAGGTGTTCGGCTCGTGGGAGCCCGGCGAGCGGACCGGTGCCTACCGCAGCGGCGGCGACGTCGTCGTGGAGGATGCCGACGGCAACTCGTACATCTCCGGCGCCGACTTCGCGATCGCCGTCGTCGACGAGATCGAGAACGGCGCGCACCGCCGAGCCCGCTTCACCGTCGGCTACTGAACCGGGGCATCCCGCTCAGACGAGGTCGCGCCAGTCGACGTCGTCCTCGTCGAGAGCGGGGATCTCCGCGGTGATCACCGGCAGCGCCATCGTCTCGGTGGGCGGACCCATCACGGTCGCCTCATCGCGGCGATGGCGCAGCACGGTGTCGATGTAGCTCGACAGCGCCTCGGCGAGCGAGATGTTCAGCCCCTGCTCCTGAGCGCGGAACCAGCGGTGCTCGAGCACCTCGTGGAACACCTGCGCGGGTTCCAGCTTCGCGCGCAGCTCCCACGGGATGGCCCGGACGACGGGTTCGAAGACGCGGGTCAGCCATTCGTGCGCCAGGCGCTCCTCGTCGGCGGCCGGAGTCTGCGGCGAGTTGCGGCGCAGGCGGTAGGCGTCGAGGTCGTTGAGCAGGCGGCGGGCCTGGTTCTCCTCGACGTCGAGCCCCGTCAGGCGGATGAGGCGGCGCTGGTGGTGGCCGGCATCCACGACCTTCGGCTGGATCGAGACGCGCGTGCCGTCCACGGTCGCCTCGATGGCCATCTCGCCGATGTCGAATCCGAGCGCGTTCAGCCGCTCCACGCGCTCGGTGAGCCGCCACGACTCGGCGGCGCTGAACGTCTCCCGGTCGGTGAGGGCCGCCCACAGGGAGTGGTAGGCCGAGACGATTCCGTCGGCGATGGCGAGCGCGTCCACGCCGCCTTCCAGTCGGCCGCCCGCGGCGAGATCCATGATCTCGCCCGCGATGTTCGTGCGCGCGATGTCGAGGTCGTGCAGCCGCTGTCCACGCGTCAGGCCGGCCTCGTGCAGCTCGCCCGTCTCGGCGTCCACGAGGTAGGCGGCGAAGGCGCCGGCATCCCGCCGGAACAGCGTGTTCGACAGCGACACGTCGCCCCAGAAGAAGCCCACGTTGTGCAGGCGCACGAGCAGCACCGCGAGCGCGTCGACGAGGCGGGTCGCGGTGTCGGGGCGCAGCACCTGCGTGAACAGCGCCCGGTAGGGCAGCGAGAACTTCAGGTGGGCGGTCACGAGCGCCGCCGGCAGTGGCTCGCCCGCGGCATCCGTCCGGCCGTCGATCACCGCGACCCGGGCGACGCACGGCACGTCCAGGCGCGCGAGGCTGCCGAGCAGGTCGTACTCGCGGCGTGCCATCGCCGCCGTGGTCTCCTTGATGGCCACCACGCGCTCCGAGAGGTTGGCGAACCGCACGAGGTGACGCGAGAGGCCCTTGGGCAGGGCGACGATGTGCCGGCTCGGCCAGTCGGCGAGGCTCGTGTGCCACGGCAGCGTGAGAAGGCCCGGGTCGATCGAGCTCGCGGTGATGCTGAGTGCTTCCGTCACATGGGTCTCCACGAAGAGAGAGGCGGCGCGGCCGGATGCCCCGACCGCGCCGCCTCGCGCTGTGATCCGCTTACGCCGAGGCGATCGCCTTGTCGGTGAGGCGCTCGCCCGACTCGAGGTCGAAGACGTGCACGTGGCCGGGGACGGGGGCGAGCATGACCCGGTCGCCGGCGTTCGGGTGACGGCGGCCGTCGACGCGCGCGACGAGGTCGGTGCGCTTGCCGTTGACCTCGGTGTGACCGTAGAGGTAGCCGTCTGCGCCGAGTTCCTCGACGAGGTCGACGGCCACGCTCAGGCCCTTGCCGTCGGCAGGGGCGACCTGGATGTCCTCAGGCCGGACTCCGATGGTCACCTCCGAGCCGTGGGCCTTGCCCAGCGTGTCGGCCTCGACGCCGACGACGAGGTCGCCGAACTGCACGCCGCCTTCGACGACGTGGGCGGGGAACAGGTTCATGGCGGGAGAGCCGATGAAGCCGGCGACGAACACGTTGCTGGGCTTCTCGTACAGGTCGCGCGGTGAACCGACCTGCTGCAGGATGCCGTCCTTGAGCACCGCGATGCGGTCGCCCATGGTGAGGGCCTCGGTCTGGTCGTGCGTGACGTACACCGTGGTGACGCCGAGGCGGCGCTGCAGCGATGCGATCTGGGTGCGCGTCTGCACGCGCAGCTTCGCGTCGAGGTTGGACAGCGGCTCGTCCATGAGGAACACCTGCGGCTGGCGGACGATCGCGCGGCCCATCGCGACGCGCTGACGCTGGCCACCCGACAGGGCCTTCGGCTTGCGGGTGAGGTACTGCTCGAGGTCGAGGAGCTTCGCGGCTTCGAGCACGCGCGCGGCCCGCTCGTCCTTGCCCACCCCGGCGATCTTCAGGGCGAAGCCCATGTTCTCGGCGACGGTCATGTGCGGGTACAGCGCGTAGTTCTGGAAGACCATCGCGATGTCGCGGTCCTTGGGCGGGACGTCGGTGACGTCGCGGTCGCCGATGAGGATGCGGCCGTCGTTGACCTCTTCAAGACCTGCGAGCATGCGCAGGGAGGTCGACTTCCCGCAGCCTGAGGGTCCCACGAGGACGAGGAACTCGCCGTCGCCGACTTCGAGGTCGAGCCTGTCCACCGCGGCACGCGTGCCGCCGGGGTAGAGCCGGGTTGCGCTGTCAAACGTGACTGACGCCATGTTCTCTTCTCCTTCACCGGCAGGTACGTGCCGGACGATCCGTAGTGAGGAATGAGCGGGGGCCTCCCCGCACGCCCGCCGTTGGGCGCTCGCACCAGTATGCCATGCGATCGCGCGATGGCGACGACGGGATCTTCGGGAGCAATGAAGGGCGCCCGCTGACACCGTCGTGGCAGGCGGTGTCTGGGCATTTCACAGCCTGCCTGTCTAGCATCGTTGGCATCGCTTCCCCAGCGATCCGCACGCAGGTCCGGCTCCGTCCGCCGCGTGCCCCGAGAGATTTCGCACCACAGGTTTGCGTCGAGAGGTTCCATGTCCAGCGACCAGTCACCGAACGTCCCCGATCAGGGAGACCGCCGCGAGGCGGTGCGTGAGAAGGCGCAGCAGGTTCGGGCCAAGCAGTCGCGGGCGCGGACCATCCGCCGGGCGTCGATCACGACGGCGGTCGTCGTGGTGATCGCCGCGATCGCGGTCGTCGTCACGTGGACGGTCACCTCTGCGGCCTCCAAGCCGGAGCTGTCGCCCGCGCACGTCACCGACGGCGGCTTCGAGGTCACGGCGGTCAAGGGGATGACCGGCGCCGACGACGCGGCCTCGCCCGCTCCGTCGCCGACCACGAGCACCGCCGGTACGAAGAAGGCCTCGCCGAGCCCGTCGGTATCCGCCTCCGCGTCCCCGCAGGCCGGCTCCGTGGACATCCGCGTGTACGTCGACTACCTCGCCCCCGGCGCCGAGCAGTTCCAGACGGCCAACGCCGCGCAGCTCACGAAGTGGATCACGCAGGATGCCGCGACCCTCACCTACTATCCGGTCGCGATGCTCACCCCGAAGTCGAACGGCACGAAGTACTCCCTGCGGGCGGCGAGCGCGGCGGCGTGCGTCGCGACCTACTCGTCGGACACCTTCTTCGCATACAACAACGCCCTGCTGACCCGTCAGCCGGATCAGGGCTCGGACGGGCTCACCGACCAGCAGCTCGCCGACCTGGCGATCGCCTCGGGCGCGCAGTCGCCGAAGACGGTGCGCACGTGCATCCAGAACGAGGACTACGCGTCGTGGGTGAAGACCTCGACCGACAAGGCGCTGTCCGGACTCCCGGGCACCAAGGACGTCGCGCTGACGTCCGCGCCGATGATCCTGGTCAACGGCCAGCCGTACGTCGGGGCTCTCGGCGACCCGAAGGAGTTCGCCCAGTTCGTGCTGACGATCGCGAGCGACTCGTACTACAGCTCGGCCTCGCCCACCCCGACGCCGACGCCCACCCCGACCCCCAAGGCGACGCCCAAGAAGTGACGTGCTGACCGCGTCGACGCGCGGCGGGGCCCGGATGGCCGCTCCCGCAGACGCCCTAGACTTGTCGTCGAGCGAGTGGATGCGCGGGGATGCTCCGCCGAATCGCACTCCTGCTCGCCGACTTGGCGCAATTGGTAGCGCACCGTACTTGTAATACGGGGGTTGCAGGTTCGAGTCCTGTAGCCGGCACGTCATCTCTTCCGGGTCGTCGCCCGGCGACGCCGCTCAGGATCCGTGCCGTGCTGTCCATTCCCGGAACGGCGCCGTCGCGTCCTCCACCTGAACCTGCTCCGCGGGCAGCGATCGGTCCTCGGGCGCCTTGACGTACTCGTCATAGAACGACGCCAGCGTCATCAACCGGTTGCCGTCCTCGTAGTGCTCACCCTCCTCCTCGCGCGTGACGGCGTAGAAGAGGCGATCGGGCTGGGCGTAGTACACGGCGCCGAGGCACATCGGGCACGGGTAGGCGGTCACGTACATGTCGTGGCCCGCCAGGTCGGTGAGACCCTTCCCTGCCGCAGCGCGGATGGCGCGGATCTCCGCGTGGGCGGTGGGATCCCCCTCCTGGGCGACGTGATTGACCGCCTCGACGACGATCTCCCCGTCCTTCACGATGAGGCAGGCGAAGGGTTTT
>DATMTQ010000270.1:0-2849 GCA_035564095.1 Microbacterium sp.
AGGCGCACGCGCCAGCGTGCCCGGAGCCACGGCGAACCGAGCGGGCCGGGCACCGGCTTCCAGACGCGCACCTCTTCCGCCCGGGCCGGGATGGCGCCCCGCGTCCCGCCGACGGCGACCCGGCGGTGCCGGTCCCATTGCTGCGCACGGCGGTCCTCCCAGCGCTGCGGGACATCCGGCCGCGGCACGCCGTCCACGAGCACCCGCGCATCCCGCGGGATCGTCGCGTGCCACCGTTGCAGCACCTTCTGGCCGAAGTGGTCGGCCAGGGTGACCTCCCCGGTGATGCCGAGCGGCACCCCGTCGGCCCCGACGACGACCACCTCAGAGCCGGCCGCGATCGGCACGTCCACGCCGCCGTCGCCGTCCCGGTAGGCGCCGAGCCAGGCCGGCAGCGGGCGTCCGGCGAGCAGCTGCAGCAGCAGCCGCGCCTCGAGCGACAGCGCGGTCGCGTCGTAGCCGAACAGCACGTCCTCGCGCACGTGCTTCGCGCAGTCGGCGAGAGCCTGCAGGATCAGCGCGCCGTCGGCCTCCGACAGCGGCGGCGCCGCGGCGTCGGCGGCGACGTGGGCCGGCAGCTGCCACTGGCACTCGTACAGGAACATCGACTGCAGCCACTCGGGCACGCCGCCGTCGGCCTCCGCCCGGGCCAGGATCGGGAGGTATCCGTCGTGGAACCGGCCGATGGCGCCCACCGGATCCTGCCGCGACCGGTCCACGGCGGAGTCAGCGGTCGCACGCCGCCGGTAGAGGTAGGTCGCATCGGCGGCGATCCCGAGCACCGGCTCGCCGCCGGCGCGCAGCAGGAAGTCCGCGACGAACACGGCGTCTTCCGAGGCGTGCAGGCCGAGCGGGAACTGCACGCCGAGTTCCACGAGCTGCCGCCGCCGGAAGAAGGAGGACGCCGCGTTCATCTGGAAGAAGTCGGGATGCGTGCGCATCGACACGAGCCGGTTGCCGACGGCGAAGCGGAACTGCAGTGCGTGGACGTCGTGGACGGTGCCGTCCGCGTCGTACAGCCGCAGCAGCCGCGCCGCGACGAGACTCACGCGGTCTCCGTCGCGCTGGATGAAGCGGGCGGCGTTGCGGAAGTAGCTCGCGTGGAGGACATCGTCCGAGTCGGGGAAGGTGACCCAGTCGCCGGTCGCCGCAGCCAGGCCGCGGTTGCGCGCCGCGCTCACGCCGGCGTTCGTCTGACGGATGACCCGGCCGGATGCCCCGGTGTCCTCCAGCCACTGCCGGGCGAGGGCCGCGGACCCGTCCGGCGAGCCGTCGTCGACGAAGATGTACTCGATCTCGTAGTCGCCCGGCTCTTGCGCCGAGAGGCTCTGCAGCAGCTCCGGCAGGTAGCGCTCGACGTCGTACAGGGGGACGACCGCACTGATCAGCACCGTCGATGTGGCTCTGCCCATGGTCCCCCATGCTATGCGGGCGCACCATGGGAAAGACCCGATCACGCCCGCTCTCCGGGCCCTTCCAGGCCCGTCGCATAGACTCGGCGGTCAGGTCGCGGCGACGTTTCACGATCGCCGCACGCCCCGACGAGAGAGAGCCGACCGCCCGATGCCCAGCCTCCGCAGCATCCTCCGCCGCGTCAGCTTCCTGCACCGGTGGCGGTTCGCGCCCTACTCGGTCACCTACGGCATCCTGACCCGTCTCATGCGCGTCAAGCCGGGCCGCATCGTGTTCCTCTCGGACTCGCGCGCGGACTACAGCGGCAACATCGAGTTCCTGCGCCGTGAGATCGCCCGGCAGGACCCGGACGCCGAGGTCGTCGGGCTGTTCAAGCCGAGCATGGCCCACCGCCGCCCGCTGCGCGACATCATCCGGCTGCCCTGGATGACCGCCACCGCGCAGACCATCGTGGTCGACGACTACTACCCGCTCATCTACTCGTTCACGATCCGTCCGGAGTCGCGGCTGCTGCAGGTGTGGCACGCCGCGGGTGCGTTCAAGCGGGTCGGCTGGAGCCGGGACGGCCTGCCCGGGGGCCCCGCCGCCGGATCCCTCGCGCACAAGAACTACACGGATGCGACCGTCAGCAGCAGCGCGGTCCGGGCGAACTACGCCGAGGCGTTCGGCATCGACGTCGCGAAGGTGAAGCCGCTCGGCGTCCCGCGCACCGACGTCTTCTTCGACGAGGACTTCGTCGCGCAGGCGAACCGGGAGGTGCGCGAGCGCTATGGCATCCCCGACTCCACGCGCATCGCGCTGTACGCCCCCACCTTCCGCGGGCCGGGCCACCTCACCGCCGTCTTCGACTACGACTGCGTCGACTGGGACGCCCTCACCCGCGACCTCGGCGACGACTGGGTCGTCATGGTCAAGATGCATCCGTTCGTGAAGCCGCTGACCGTCGCCCGGCCGGAGGTCTCGAGCGTCATCGACGTCACGACCGACCGCGAGATCACCCAGCTGCTGATGGCGGCCGACGTGCTCATCGCCGACTACTCCTCGACGATCTTCGAGTACGCGCTGCTGAAGCGCCCGATAGTGTTCTTCTGCCCCGACCTGGAGCAGTACACGGCCGACCGCGACTTCTACTACCCGTTCGAGGAGTACGTCACCGGCCCGATCGTGAAGGATGCCGCGGAGCTTGCGGACGCGATCCGCTCCGCCCGGTACGACGGGGGCCAGGCCGCGTTCCGCGAGCGCTTCCTCGGCGCGTGCGACGGGCACTCCAGCGAGCGCATCACCCGCGAGCTGATCCTCACCCCGCGCGAGACGGCCCGGCCCGAGGCCGCCGCGCCCGGCGGTGGCACCATCGCCCCGACGCAGGCGAGCCGCCTCATGGGCGTGCGCCTGGTCGTGGCGCACGCCGCGCGCATCGCGCTGAACCTCGCCTATCT
>DATMTQ010000271.1:0-5765 GCA_035564095.1 Microbacterium sp.
CGTCCTCAGCGATCCGGTCGCCGCGCACGGATGCCGCCTGCACCTGGCCGCGCCCGATGCCCAGCACGTGCCCGGCGAGCAGCTCGACGTCGACGTGGGGGTCGGCGACGCCCGCCTCCGCGAGGGTGTGCGCCGCGGCCCGCAGCAGGGCGGACAGGTCGACGGCGGATGCGGGGTCGGCGGGATGCGGCATCCTCCCATTCTCGGATGCCCGGCGCGAGATGTCGCACAGCGTCACAAATCTGCGGGGCCACACAGCGCGGGCCTAGGCTGGGCAACCCAACCGACTTGTGCTTCAGGAAAGGCCCGCCATGCCCGGCATCCACTCCGACATCACCACCGCGTTCGGCAACACGCCGCTCGTCCGGCTCAACCGCGTCACCGACGGCGCGGAGGGCGAGGTCTACGCGAAGCTCGAGTACTTCAACCCGGGATCCTCGGTGAAGGACCGCATCGGCATCGCGATCATCAATGCGGCCGAAGAGGCGGGGGCCCTGCAGCCCGGCGGCACGATCGTCGAAGGCACGTCCGGCAACACCGGCATCGCGCTGGCGCTGGCCGGCGCGGCCCGCGGCTACCGGGTCATCCTCGCGATGCCGTCGTCGATGTCGATCGAGCGCCGCCAGCTGCTGGCCCGCTTCGGCGCGGAGATCGTGCTCACCGACCCGGCCGGCGGCATGAAGGTCGCCGTCGCCGAGGCCGAGCGCATCGTGGCCGAGACCCCGGGTGCGATCCTGGCCAGCCAGTTCGAGAACGCGGCCAACCCGGAGATCCACCGCAAGACCACCGCGGAGGAGATCTGGCGCGACACCGACGGCGACGTCGACATCTTCGTCGCCGGCATCGGCACCGGCGGCACCATCACCGGCGTCGGCCAGGTGCTCAAGCAGCGCAAGCCCGAGGTCAAGGTGATCGCCGTCGAGCCGAGCGCGTCGCCGCTGCTGTCCGAGGGCACCATCGGTCCGGCGAAGATCCAGGGCATCGGCCCGAACTTCGTGCCGCCCATCCTCGACACCGACGTGTTCGACGAGGTCGTCACCGTCGAGTTCGACGACGCGATCAGCACTGCGCGCGCACTCGCCTCGCACGAGGGCGTGCTCGCGGGCATCTCGTCCGGCGCCTCGGCGTGGGCCGCCATCCAGGTCGCCAAGCGCCCGGAGAACGCCGGCAAGAAGATCGTCGTGGTGCTGCCGGACACCGGCGAGCGCTACCTGTCGACCGCCCTGTTCGAGGACCTGCGCGAAACGGTCTGAGATTGTCAGTCGCAGGACGCATGCGGGAGGATCTCGCGGCCGCACGGCTGCGGGATCCTGCCGCGCGCGGCTCCGTCGAGCTCGCGCTGCTGTACCCCGGCCTGCACGCCATCTGGGCGCACCGCGTCTGGCACGCGCTGTGGGTGCGGGGCTTCCGTTTCGTGGCGCGCACCGGCTCGCAGCTGACCCGGTGGCTGACCGGCATCGAGATCCACCCCGGCGCGGTGATCGGCCGCCGCTTCTTCATCGACCACGGCATGGGCGTCGTGATCGGTGAGACCGCCGAGATCGGCGACGACGTGATGCTCTACCACGGTGTCACGCTCGGCGGCCGCACTTGGAACCGCGGCAAGCGGCATCCCACCCTCGAGGACGGCGTCGTCGTCGGCTCCGGAGCCAAAGTGCTGGGCCCGGTCACGATCGGCGCGCGCAGCGCCGTGGGCTCGAACGCCGTGGTGACCAGGGACGCTCCGGCCGACTCGGTGGTCGTCGGCATCCCCGCGAAGTCCCGCCCGCGCCACCTGGGCGTGGAGACCCGCGCCGAGCTCGCCGCCCCCGAGTACTTCATCTGAGCCCCGCGCCGGGTGCCCGGGTACCGGTGCGGCTCCGTGTGCTCGTGCGGCTCCGCGTGGCTCGCCGCTTCTGTTGACTTGCCCTGGATGTACGTCGCGCACGGCGTGTCGCGTACATCCAGGGCAAGTCAACAGTGAGTGCGTGCGTGAACGGCGCCCCGCAGACGCCACGGCGAGGCAGATGCGTGCGAACGCTCAGCGGGCGGCGCGGATCGCGCCGCGCGTGAGGGTCACCAGCCGGCCTGGCTCGGAGAACAGCATCCGCGCGGTGACGCGGATGACGCGCCAGCCGGCGCGGACGAGCGCGTCATGCTTCTCGATGTCGCGGTCCCATTGCGCCTTGTCCGTGCGGTGGTGGTCGCCCTCGTACTCGATCGCGATCTTCAGGGCGGGATACGCGAGATCGACGCACCCGATGAACGTCCCCGCGTCGGTGTAGACGTCGACATCGGTCTCGGGCTCCTCCAGCCCGGCGTCGACGAGCGTCAGCCGCATCCACGTCTCGGGACGCGACGCGACCCCGGGCCGCGCGCGCATGACCGCGGCCCGCAACGCGACCACGCCCTTCCGCTTGAAGGGGATGGCTGCCTCGAGCTGCGCGAGCGAGGCCAGCGCCGGAGCCACGACCGATCCGTGCGGTCCGGCGACCCGGTCGACCCGCAGCGCGGCATCCGCGACGGCCACCAGGTCGTACGGATGCCGCAGCGCGGAGCCGAGCAGCGCCCACGTCGCGGCCGGGGACGACAGGGCCACCCGATGCTCGGGATGCCGGCGGAGGGCCACCGCGTGCCCGGCCAGCTGGTGTCCGCGCACACCCCGTCCGCGCGGGGCGCGGTCCGGTGCGCAGACGGAGACGTGGATGATGTCCGCCTCCAGCCACGGCAGCGGCAGGCCCCAGAGCACGGCCGCCGTCGTGTGGGAGAAGAACTCGCCCTCTTCCATGTACACGGAGTACTGGAGGGCGCGCCGGACGATCGTGCGCTGCTGGCGTTCCTCCCGGCTCGCCTCCGGATCGGTCTCGTCGCTGTCGGCTGTTCGCACGGCACGAAGGCCCGTGAAGGGCCGCTCGAACATGGCGGAATCGAGGTCGCGGCGGGAGAGTCCCGCCCGCCGCCCCGCACTCGTGGTGAATGCCGGCTCGAAGTCGAGGTCGGATGCCATCCCCCGACGATGCCACCGACGCCGGCATCCCCGCGGAATCCATCCACAGGCATCCCGCCCCGGCGTCGATCCACAGCTATCCCGGCAAACCCCCGGACGTTGACTTGCCCCGGATGTACACCGCGCACGGCGTGTCGCGTACATCCAGGGCAAGTCAACAGAGACGGAGCCGGACCGGCCGGCGTGCCCGTCGGGGGCGCAGCGTCAGGGGCGGGGCGCCAGCTCGGGTGCGGGAGCGGCGGGCTCGTGCGCGTCGCGGGCGAGGGATGCCTCGTCGAAGGCGAGCTCGCCGCGGAGCACGCGGCGGGCGCGGTCCGCGTCGAACTGCCGGGTCCACACCCCGATCAGCACCGCGGCGACCGCGTTGCCGGTGAAGTTCGTCACCGCGCGACCCTCGGACATGAACCGGTCGACGCCCACGATCACGGCGACGCCGTTGACCAGATCCGGGCGGTAGGTCTCCAGTCCCCCGGCGAGGGTCGCGAGGCCCGCCCCGGTGACGCCCGCGGCGCCCTTGGACGCGATGATCATGAACACGAGCAGACCGATCTGCTGCGGGATCGCCATGGGCTGCCCCATGCCGGCCGCGATGAACAGCGACGCCATCGTGAGGTAGATCGCGGTGCCGTCGAGGTTGAACGAGTAGCCGGTGGGAACCGTCACGCCCACGACCGACTTCGACACCCCGAGGTGCTCGAGCTTCGCCATGAGCCGCGGCAGCGCGACCTCGGACGACGAGGTGCCGACGATCAGCAGGTACTCGCGGGCGAGGTACTTCATGAGGGTGAAGACGTTGATGCGCGCGACGGCGAGCAGCAGCGTGCCGAGCACGACGGAGATGAACAGGAAGCAGGTGATGTAGAACGCGACCATGAGCAGGCCGAGGTTCCAGATCGCAGACGCGCCGGTTCCGCCGACGACGGCCGCGATCGCGCCGAACGCGCCGACCGGGGCGACCCAGAGGATCATGCCGAGGATCCGGAAGACGAGGGTCTGCAGGTGCTTCACCACGTCGAGGATCGGCTCTCCCTTGGGCCCCATCTTCTGCAGCGCGAACCCGACGAGCAGGGCGACGAACAGCACCTGCAGCACGTTGCCGTCGGTGAAGGACGAGAAGAACGTCGTCGGGATGATGCCCAGGATGAAGTCGTGGGTGGATTCGCCGCCGCCGTCGACCTGGTACTTCGCGTCGGTCATGTGCAGGCCGCTGCCAGGCTGGATGATGTTGCCCACGATCAGGCCGATCGCGAGGGCGACCGTGCTCATGACGAGGAAGTACCCGAGGGCGAGCCCGCCGATCTTGCCCACCGTGGCGGCCTTGGCGATCGAGCCCACCCCGATCACGATGGTGCAGAAGATGATCGGCGCGATCATGAGGTGGATGAGGGCGACGAACGCCTCGCCGAGGGGCTTCAGCGCGACCCCGGCATCCGGCCAGACGAGGCCCACGACGCAGCCGAGCACGACCGCGGCGATCACCGAGAGATACAGCCAGGCATGCTTGTCCCAGCGCCGCACGCCGCGCATGCCGGGCAGCCTGGTGATGGTGGTTCGTGGCAAGAGAGTCATCGTCGCCTCCGGGGGAACGTCTGTGTTCAGGGTGGATGCCGCACGTCGGTGGCGGCTCGTCCACTGTGCCGGGGACGGATGCCGCGAGCCCGGTTGCGGTCGTATTGTTCTCAGCCGCCGGCCCCGCTCCTCTGGCACTCTGGACGGAGCATGACCCGTCCCGCCCGCCCCCGCAGCGCGGCGACCGCCGTCTTCACGGCCGTCGCCGTCGTCGTCGTTTTCGTCGTGGCCGTGCTGGCGACCTCGCTCGTGCTCGATGCGGAGCAGTCCGCCCGGGCGGACGCGGAGCGGCTCACCCGCACCGTCTCCGCGACGCTGGCGGCGGCGCCGGGGGTGGCATCCGCTCTGCGGACCGGGCGGACTGAGGCCACCGCCGTGCTGCAGCCCATGACCGAGGATGTGCGCCACCGCACCGGGGTGGATTTCATCACGATCATGACGCCGGGCGGCATCCGGGTGACTCACCCGGATCCGGCCCAGATCGGCAAGCACTACATCGGCACCATCCCCCGCACCGCACGCAGCCTCACCCAGCAGGTGACCGGCACGCTCGGACCCTCGGTGCGCACCATCGTCCCCGTGCAGGTCGGCGGGTCGATCGTCGGGTGGGTCTCGGTCGGCGTGACCGTGCGGAGCATCAGCGGCGGCATCCTCCCCCGGCTGCCCTTCGCGATCGCGGTGGCCGCCGCCGTGCTCCTCGCGGGGCTCGTCGTCGCAGCCGTCGCGCGCCGCACGACCCGCCGGCTGGCGGGCGATCTGCCGGCGGGCGGCATCCGGGATGCCGTGGCGTCCTACGAGTCCACGCGCATCCTCGGCGAGGCCCTGCGCGCGCAGACCCACGAGCACGGCAACCGCATGCACACCGCGGTCGCGCTCATCGAGCTCGGACGCGCGGACGAGGCGGTGGAGATCCTCACGCAGACGGCCCGGCAGAGCCAGGACCTGGTCGACCTCGTCAACGCCCGCGCGGACGGCGATCCCGCGATCGGCGCCCTGCTGCTCGGCAAGGCGGCCCAGGCACGGGAGCTGGGCGTCGACTGGACCGCCCGCATCGAACCGGGCACCCCGGGCTCGGGCCTTGCGGCGGTCGACGCGGTGGCCGTGCTCGGCAACCTCATCGACAACGCGCTGTATGCCGCGGCCGCCGGCGCCGAGCCGCGGTGGGTGCGCGTGGAGCTGGCCCCGGCCGGGGACGGCGTGTCGCTCGTCG
>DATMTQ010000272.1:0-10552 GCA_035564095.1 Microbacterium sp.
CATCCCGCCCGGGCGCGGCCGGATGATCCCGCGGGACCCGCAGCACCGCGGGTGGCTGCGCCGCCTCGGCGGGTACATCATGCGGCACCGCACCGACCTGTTCCTCGCGCTCGGCGCCGCCGTGCTCGGCTCGGTGTGCACGACACTGACCCCGCTCGTCGCCCGCGCGATCATCGACGACGTCATCATCGCCCGCCACCACACCCTCCTGCCCTGGCTGACGCTGCTCATCGGCCTCGCCGTCGCCGGCTTCGGATTCGCCTACCTGCGCCGCTACCGCGGCGGGCGCATGGGCATCGCGGTGCAGAACGACCTGCGCAACGACATGCACGACCATCTGCAGACGCTCGATGCGGCCACCCTCGAAACGATGTCGACGGGCCAGCTCGTGTCGCGGGCGAACAGCGACACCGCCCTCGCGCAGGGACTGCTCGGCTACATCCCCATGCTGTCCGGGAACCTGCTCACCCTCGTGCTGTCGCTCGTCGTGATGATCGTGCTCTCGCCGCCGCTGGCGCTCATCGCCCTGCTGATCGTGCCGGCCCTGCTGGTGCTCAGCATCCGCATGCGCCGGCGCGTGTTCCCGGCCAGCTGGGACGGCCAGCAGAAGGAGGCCGACCTCGCCCAGATCGTCGACGAGGACGTCACGGGCGTGCGCGTCGTGAAGGCGTTCGGACAGGAGGAACGGGAGCTGCAGCGCCTGGCCGATGCCGCCGCACGCCTGTACGGATCGCAGATGCGCTCGGTGCGCATCTCCGCGCGCTACCAGCCGCTGCTGCAGGCGGTCCCGGTGTTCGGCCAGGTCGCCGTGCTCGCCCTCGGCGGCTGGATGACGCTGTCGGGCGCGATCACGCTCGGCACGTTCCTGGCGTTCTCCACCTATATCGGGGCACTGCTCACCCCGGCCCGCATGCTCGCCGGCATCCTCACGATCGGCCAGCAGGCGCGCGCCGGCATCGAGCGCATCTTCCAGCTGATCGATCTGCAGCCGCAGGTCGCGGACGCGCCGGACGCCGTCGACCTGCCGGCGCATCCGGGCGACATCGTGTTCGACGACGTGTCGTTCGGGTATGCGGGCCACGACGTGCTGCGCGGATTCTCGCTGACGATCCGCGCCGGCGAGAAGGTGGCGCTGGTGGGAGCATCCGGCAGCGGCAAGTCCACCGCGGCGCTCATGCTCTCCCGCACGTACGACCCCACCGCGGGGCGCCTCACGATCGGCGGCGTCGACGTGCGGCGACTGCGCCTGTCGTCGCTGCGCCGCACCGTCGGCATGGCCTTCGAAGACGCGTTCCTGTTCAGCGAGACCGTCCGCGACAACATCGCGTACGGGATGCCGGACGCCACCGACGAGCAGATCGCGGCGGCCGCGCGGAAGGCCCAGGCGCACACGTTCATCGAGGCGCTGCCGCACGGCTACGACACCGTGGTCGGCGAGCGCGGCCTCAGCCTCTCCGGCGGTCAGCGGCAGCGGATCGCGCTCGCGCGGGCGCTGCTGCGCGATCCCGCCATCCTCGTTCTCGACGACGCCACGAGCGCGATCGACGCCCGCACCGAGCAGGGCATCCACGAGGAACTGCGTGATTCCTGGTCCCCGCCCCTCGACCGGTCCGTGCCTCACGACCGGTCTGTGCCCCTCGACCGGTCCGTGCCCCTCGACCGGTCCCTGAGCTCGTCGAAGGGCACGGTGCTGATCGTGGCGCAGCGGCACTCCACGCTGCGCCTGGCCGACCGCATCGTCGTGCTGGATGCCGGTCGCATCGTCGCCGAGGGGACGCACGATGAGCTGATCGGATCGAGCGCCGTGTACCGGGCCCTCTTCGGCGCCGCCGACGACGCCCGACGGCGAGGGGATGTCGACGCACTGGCGCTCCCCCGGTCGCCCCGCGAAGACGCGCGAAGCGCGACCGAGACGAAACGCAGTGAACCGGCGGCGGCGGGGCGTTTCGTCTCGCTTCGCTCGCGGGGCGACCGGGGTGTGAACGTGTCCGCCCCCTCCCTGGGGATGGGACTCGGAGGCCGGGCCGGCATGCGCAACGTCCTCGCCCCCACGCCGGAGCTGCTCGCCCGCGTGGAAGCACTCCCCCCGATCGTCGACCACCCGGTCGTCGACCTCGCTCGGGAAGGCCGCCGGCAGGCGGAGTTCTCGCTCGGCGGCATCCTGCGCGAGTTCCGGGGGCCCCTGCTGCTCGCGCTCGTGTTCGTCGTGATCGATGCGATCGCGGGGCTCCTCGGGCCCGCCGTCGTCAAGGCCGGCATCGACCAGGGTGTCGTCACCGGCACTGCGGGCGTGCTGTTCGCGGCATCCGCGCTCTACCTCGTCGTCACGCTCGCCGGGATGCTGGTCGACATGGGAGAAGCGCTCGTCACCGGCAAGGCCGCGCAGCGCATCATGCTGTCGCTGCGCGTGCGCATCTTCGCGCAGCTGCAGCGTCTGTCGCTGGACTACTACGAGCGCGAGATGTCCGGCCGCATCATGACGCGCATGACCACCGACGTCGACCAGTTCGAGTCGCTGCTGCAGAACGGGCTGCTGGGCGCGCTCGTCGCCTTCGTCACCTTCGTCGGCGTCGGAATCGCCCTCGTCGTCATCGATCCTCCGCTCGGACTCGCGGTGCTGACGGTGATCATCCCGCTCGCCGTCGCGACGGTGTGGTTCCGCCGGCGAGCGTCCCGCCTCTACGACCTCAGCCGGGAGCGGATCGCGATCGTCAACTCCGCGTTCCAGGAGTCGGTCGCCGGCATCCGCGAGTCGCAGGCGTTCACCCACGAGCCGCACACGATCGCACGTTTCCACGCGCACAGCGCCGCCTACCTCGAATCGCGCTCCGGAGCGCAGCGCCTGGTGGCCGTGTACTTCCCCTTCGTGCAGTTCCTCTCGTCGGTGGCCGACGCCATCGTGCTGGGCCTCGGCGCAGCGCTCATCGCACAGGGGCAGCTGACCGCCGGAGCGCTCATCGCGTTCCTGCTGTACATCGACATGTTCTTCTCCCCCATCCAGCAGCTGTCGCAGGTGTTCGACGCATGGCAGCAGACGCGGGTGTCGGTGCGGCGGGTGGCCGAGCTGATGAAGCTCGAGTCGCTCACGCCTGCCGCGGACGAGCCCGTGCCGCCCGAGGATGCCGCCGGCGCCATCGAACTGGAGGAGGTGCACTTCTCCTATCCGACCGGATCGGTGTCGTCCGACCTGCAGGGGCCGCGGGATGCCCGGGGCGTGCGCACCGAGGTGCGCCGTGCGCCGCCCGAGGCCCTGTCGGGCGTCGACGTGTGCATCCGTCCCGGCGAGACGGTCGCGCTCGTCGGCGAGACCGGCGCCGGCAAGTCCACCGTCATGAAGCTCGTCGCCCGGTTCTACGATCCCGATCAGGGCGAGGTCACGGCCTCCGGCGTGGATCTGCGCAGCCTCGACCTCGGCGCGTTCCGGCGCCTGCTCGGCTACGTACCGCAGGAGTCGTTCCTGTTCCCCGGCACCGTGGCATCCAACATCGCCTACGGGCGCCCGGACGCCGATCACGACGAGGTGCACGCCGCCGCGACCGCGGTGGGCGCCGATGCGATGATCGCCGCCCTGCCCGACGGGTACGACACCCGGGTCGCTCCGCGCGGATCCTCGCTGTCGGCCGGCCAGCGGCAGCTGATCGCGCTGGCACGGGCCGAACTCGTGCAGCCGCGCGTGCTGCTGCTCGACGAGGCGACCTCGAACCTGGACCTGGCCGCCGAGGCGCGCGTGACCGATGCGATGGACCGCCTCGCCCGCGGCCGCACGACCGTGCTCATCGCGCACCGGCTGCAGACGGCACTGCGCGCCGACCGCATCGTCGTGCTCGACGGCGGGCGCGTCGCCGAGCACGGCACGCATGCCGAACTGCTCGCCCGGAACGGCCCGTACGCGGCGATGTGGCGGGCGTTCGAACTGGCGACAACCTGACGACGGGCGGACTTTAGGGCACCGAGGTCGATCTTGATGGGATCTTGGCCGCGTCTTGATGAAATCTTGCCGGTTCGGATCTGTACATCGGACCGATCATGAGATTAGGGTAAGAAATGTCAACCGGGGAGGACCCGAAAATCGAACCGGATGACGAACCGCACATCGAGGGAGACCCGAAACCTCGCGCGATGTGAGTCTGACGGAGTCCGGGTGACATCTGGGGAGATCCATCCGGACGATGCCAGCGAAGATTACGGCATCTGGGGATGCCTGCGTGTTTTACGCGAACTCTGGGGAGAGATGAAAGCCCCGGCGCGGCAGTGCCGGGGCTTTCGCATGGTCGGCTCCGTGGCCTGCGCCGCGGAGCCGATTCCCCCGGGCGGCAGTGCGCAGAATGTGCTGGTGCTCGGGGCCGTGATCCCTTATCATGCAACTAAGTCAGGTCGTATCACTGGGACTGCTGCTTGCCTCACTGGGAATTGAGGAGAGCCGCTTGATCGGCTGACCTGCCGCACGTTGGGACTGCGGTACTGGGGAAATCGAATACTGGGGATTACGCATGTCGAATGCGAATGCATTCGCGTTGCCTTGGGAGCAGCGCGGGCGGTGTGGGCTATGACCACGGCCGCCGGATTCAGATTCACGACTCCGCCTGGGCCGGAAGCCCTGTCGCGGACGGCGATCACGCCACGTGTCGCGCCGGCGGTCGAGAACCGCCAGCTCTGGCAGCGCCATTACCGGCAGAGGCTGCAGCTGACCGACGCCCTCGTGGTGGTCGTGTCGGTGTCGCTGGCCGCATGGGCTCAGATCGTGGGCTTCGCCGGGGCGAACATCGACGCGGTCGGCAACGAGCTGTGGCCGTACCTGCGCGTCTCGCTCGTCACGTGCCTGCTGTGGCTCGTGGCGCTGTCGATGTTCCGCACACGCGACGCCAAGGTGACCGGCAGCGGCAGTACCGAGTACCGCCGGGTCGTGCAGGCCACGGCCATCACGTTCGGCCTGATGGCGATCGGATTCGTGGTCTTCGAATCCCAGGGCATCCGCGCTCAGCTGCTGGTCGCCCTGCCCCTCGGGCTCGCCCTCATCGTCGGCGGGCGCTGGGCCTGCCGGCGCTGGCTCATCCATCAGCGGCTGGTGGGCGAGTACATCGCCCGCGCGCTCGTCGTCGGCAGTCGCCGCGACGTCGGGTACGTCGTGGACGCCATCCGCGGCAGCGGCCTGAGCGGCTACCGCGTGGTCGGGGTGACGCTCTCGGACGACGACGCCTCGAGCATCACGCTCGGCAACCTGAGCATTCCGGCGTACGGCTCCGTCGACACGGTGCCGCAGATCGCCGAGCGACTCGGAGCCGACGCGGTGATCCTCGCGAGCACCCGTCCGGACGACCCGGAGTATCCGAAGCGCCTCGCCTGGCAGCTCGAGGGCGCCGCCGCCGAGCTCGTGCTCTCCAGCCCCCTCGCCGACGTCGCCGGGCCACGCATGTCGCTCGTGCCGGTCGAGGGCCTGCCCCTCATCCAGGTCACGATCCCGACGTTCGAGGGGGGCAGGTACGCGCTCAAGCGCGCGATGGACATCACCGTCGCGACGCTCGCGCTCGCCGTGATCGCCTTGATCACCCCGTTCATCGCCCTCGCCATCAAGCTCGACGATCCCGGCCCGGTCTTCTTCCGTCAGGAGCGCGTCGGCCGCGACGGACGTGTCTTCCGCATGGTGAAGTTCCGCTCGATGGGCGTCGACGCCGAGGCGCAGAAGGCGGCTCTGCAGGCGCGGAACGAGGGCGCCGGTCCCCTCTTCAAGCTCAAGGCCGACCCCCGCGTGACCCGGGTCGGCGCATTCCTGCGCAAGTACTCTCTCGACGAGCTGCCTCAGTTCTGGAACGTGCTGGTCGGCGACATGAGCGCCGTCGGCCCGCGCCCGCCGCTGCCGGCGGAGGTCGCCGAGTACGACGGCACGGTCTACCGGCGCCTCTACATCAATCCCGGCATCACCGGTCTCTGGCAGGTGTCCGGCCGCAGCGACCTCTCGTGGGAGGAGAGCGTCCGACTCGACCTGCGCTATGTCGAGAACTGGTCCGTCATGTCCGACCTCATGATCATGTGGCGCACCGCCGCGGTCATGCTGAAACCCGAGGGTGCCTACTGATCTCGCCTGTTCGAGGTCCGTTCCAGCACACACCACCCTCGCAATGCTGGGCTCGCGACGTGACGCCTCCCCCCACCGCACTTTCCCAGGAGTGCTGTAGCGTCACGTCGCGGGTCCCACCTCCACCGCGCGTCTGTCCCGTCCAGCCGCGCCGACGATCACTTGACCATCGCGCCCCCGGGCGCACAGACTGACGACGGGACATGGGGGAGATCATGGGGAGACTCGGCAGCGGCGATTCCGGCCACCGGAGGACCGTCCGCATCCTCGGCACCCACGGGGTCCCGGCCGGGTACGGCGGCTTCGAGACGGCGGCCGAGAACGTCGGCCTGTTCCTGCGCGACCAGGGCTGGCGCGTCATCGTCTACTGCCAGCTCCCCGGCGACGGCCCCACCGTCGAGGACGATTGGCACGGGCTCGAGCGCGTGCTCATCCACGAGCCCCGGGAGGGATGGCGTGGCACGTCCGCGTTCGATCTGACCTCCATCCGGCACGCGACGGCGGCGCATCGCGCCGGCGACGTCTGGCTCACGTTCGGCTACAACACCGGCGTCTTCGACGTGCTGCCGCGGCTGCGCCGCATCCCGAACGTCATCAACATGGACGGGATGGAGTGGACCCGGCGGCGCTGGGGCGTCGCGAAGCAGGGCATCCTCCTCGCCAACGAGCGCTTCGCGGGCCTCGTGGGCGACGTGCTGATCGCCGACCACCCGGTCATCGCGGCGTATCTGCGCCGGCACTTCGGCAAGCGCCGCGTGCAGACCATCACCTACGGCGCCCACGAGGTGCGGGATGCTCCGACCGACGCGGTCACCGGCCTCGGGCTCACCCCGGGCGCCTACGGCATCGTCGTGTGCCGGCCGATCCCGGAGAACTCCGTGCTCGAGATCGTCTCGGCCTGGTCGTCGCGGCGCCGCGGGATGCCGCTGGTCGTGGTCGGCCCGTACGGCGAGGATGATCCGTATCACGTGCAGGTGCAGGCCGCGGCATCCGACGAGGTCGTCTTCCCCGGCGCGATCTTCGACCACGACCGGCTGAAGGCGCTGCGCTTCCACGCCGCGCTCTATCTGCACGGGCACACCGTCGGCGGCACGAACCCGTCGCTGGTGGAGGCGATGGCCGCGGGCAACGCCGTGGTCGCGCACGACAACGCGTACAACACGTGGGTCGCGGGTGCGGACAGCGCCTTCTTCTCCGGCGCGGCGGATCTCGCCCCGCTGCTGGACGGACTGCTGGCGGACCCGGAGCTCCGCCGGCGCATGGGCGAGGCGAGCCGCGCGCGCTACCGCGCGGAGTTCACGTGGTCCAAGATCGGTCGTGAGTACGAGAACGCGCTGCTCACGGCGTTGGGAGAGACGATGAAACCGGAGAAGGTCGAGGTCGCCGAGTGATCGATCTGGCTGTTGTGGGTCTCGGCAAGATGGGGCTGTCCCATCTGGCGATGATCAAGGCCCATCCCGATGTCAACCTCGTCGGGGTCTGCGACTCGACCGGGTACCTGCTCGACCTGCTGTCGAAGTACACCGGCGTGACCACGTACAAGGACTACGCGAAGATGCTCGACGCGGCGCGGCCGCAGGCGGTGATCATCGCGACGCCGACGCACCTGCACGCGGACATGATCCGCGCCGCGATCGAGCGCGGCATCGACGTCTTCTGCGAGAAGCCGCTCGTGATCGACCCGGCGGACAGCATCGTCCTGACGGCGCTCGCCGCGCAGCACGGCGTGGTCACCCAGGTGGGGTACCACAACCGCTTCGTGGGTGCCTTCCGCGAAGCGCAGCGGGTGCTCGCCTGCGGCGCCCTCGGGACCGTCAACACGGCGCTCGCGGAGGCCTACGGCCCGGTCGTGCTCAAGCCCGCCGGACGCACCTGGCGCAGCCAGCGCGCCACCGGCGGCGGATGCCTCTACGACTACGCCGCGCACCCGCTGAACCTGCTCACGTGGTACCTCGGCGAGCCGCGGTCGGTCAGCGGCAGCCAGCTGACGAGCATCTTCTCGGCGCAGATCGACGACGCCGTCGCGGGCACCCTGCACTATCCCACCGGCACCGCGCAGATCGTCGCGAACTGGTCGGACGAGTCGCAGCGCAAGATGACCACGAAGATCTCGCTGTGGGGCGAGCACGGCAAGATCTACGCCGACCGGCAGGAGATCCAGGTGTACCTGCGCGACACCGCCCCGCTTCCCGAGGGATACCACGCGGGGTGGAACGTGCGGTACACGACGGAGCTGACCGAGGCGCCGTGGTTCTACCTGCGCGGCGAGGAGTACAGCGCGCAGCTCGACGCGTTCGTGCAGCGCGTGATCGCCCGCGAGGTCGCCGGCGTGAACGACTTCGCGTCCGCTGCGGTCACGGATCGGGTCATCGCGCTCATCAGCGAGGATGCCGCCCGCGAGGGCACCCGCCTGCAGATCGCCCCGACCGGCGCGGAACCGGCGCCCGCGGCGCCGGCGAAGCGGCAGAGCCGCCTGGTGGGCGCCTTCCGCCCGAGACGAGGGAAGTAGCACATGAGCGACACGACCACGCGGACGATGGACCGGCTGCTGTTCGGAGACAACCAGTTCTTCGGCGTGAACCACATGTCCGAGGAGAAGGCGCGCGCGCAGCAGATCCGCTTCCAGGATCTCGACGCGATCATGCACGTGCTCGACGACGCCTACGACGAGGGCGTGACGACGTTCATGTGCACCACGCACGACCGCATCGCGGAGGTGTGCGATCGTGTGAGCGCGAACCCCGACCGCTACCCCGACATGACGTTCTTTCCGTGCATGCCGTACGCGCACAAGTATGCGAACGCCATCACCGACGAGGGCCTGCTCGGCGCGATCCGCCGGTTCCTTCCGGAGGAAGGGCTGCTCGACAGCATCGCCCGCGGCACGTCGTCGCTGGCCCGCAAGGACATCGAGGGCATCACGACCCTGCTGATCGACGCGGAGATGAAGATGTTCGCGAACGTCTCGACGCCGGTCATCTGGCTGCAGAACGTCGTCGTCGACCTGCTGTCGGGGCTGGGGTTCACCGAGGCGTTCCGCATCTTCGCCGACCACGTGAAGACCCGGTACGGCGCCGAGCCCGGGTTCATCACGATGAACCTTCCACGCACCCTCGACGAGCTCGAGCGTGCGGGCGTCGCCGATCCCCTCGTGTGCTCGAACATCAACAAGCTCGGGTTCCGGATGTCGGGCGGCGTGGACAGCTACCTCGACGCGCTGGGCAAGCGCCCGTTCCGCGCCGTCGCCATGTCGGTGATGGCCAGCGGCGCCATCCCGGCACGCGAGGCGATCGAGTGGGTGTGCGCCCTGCCGAACCTCGAGGCGATCGTGTTCGGCGCCTCGAGCAGGGCGAACATCGCCGCCACCGCGCGCCTGGTCGACGAGTACTGGCAAGACCGCTGAGATGGGCCGCGGCAATCCGCACACGGTCCTGATCGCCAACCCCGGGGCGGATCTGTACGGCTCCGACCGCATGGCGCTGGAGACCGTGCGGGCGCTCGTCGCCGACGGCCGGCGCGTCGTCGTGGCCGTCCCCGAGCCCGGCCCGCTCGTGGCACTGCTCGCGCAGGCGGGTGCGGAGGTCGTCGAATGTCCGACGCCCATCGTGCGCAAGGGCCTGCTGAGTCCGCGGGGGCTCGTCGAACTGGCCGGGACGACGCTGCGGTCGATCACACCGGGACTGCGCCTGATCCGCGAGACGGATGCCGGCGTCGTCCTCGTCAACACCATCACGCCGCCGCTCTGGCTCGCGCTCAGCCGCCTCTGCCGTCGGATGACCGTCTGCCACGTGCACGAGGGCGAGGCCTCGGTCTCGTCCGTCCTGCGCCGGGCCCTCTACGTGCCCCTGCTCTTCAGCAGCCGTATCCTCATCAACAGCGAGTTCAGCCTGCGGGTGCTCGCCCGCTCGGCTCCCTGGCTCGTGCGCCGCACGACGGTCGTGTACAACGCCGTGGCCGGGCCGCGGCAGGTCGTCGCCGCGCGCGCGGAGCTCGCCGAACCGATCCGGCTCGTCTACGTCGGCCGCCTGTCGGCGCGGAAGGGGCCGCATGTCGCGATCGAAGCGGCGAAGCTTCTCGCCGACGCCGGCCGCGACGTGCACCTGAGCCTGCTCGGGGCGGTGTTCCCGGGCAACGAGGCGTACGCGGAGGACCTCCGGGAGCTCGTCGTCCGGTGCGGGCTCTCCGAGCGGGTGACGTTCCTCGGGTTCAAGCCGTCGGTCTGGGACGACCTCGCCGCCAACGACATCGTCCTCATCCCCTCGACGGTCGACGAGCCGTTCGGCAACACCGCGGTGGAAGCCGCTCTCGCCGCCCGGCCCGCCGTGGTCAGCCGGGTCGGCGGCCTCCCCGAGGCAGCCGGGCGCTCGCAGAGCGCCGTCCTGGTACGCCCCGACGACGCCGCCGAGCTGGCGGCCGCGGTAGGGGCCATCGTCGACGACTGGGCCCGCTACGCGGCACTCGCGGCGGCCGACGCGATCG
>DATMTQ010000273.1:0-8343 GCA_035564095.1 Microbacterium sp.
AGGCGCTCGATCGCGAGCAGGACGCCGCGGTGCAGCGGTTCCTGCGCAGGCGCCTGCGCGAGGTGGGCGGAGGCTGAGCTCAGCGCGCCGTGGTGCGGGCGACGAGGGCGACGAGCTCGGTCAGCGCCTCGCCGCGGGGCACGACGGTGAGCGGCGCCTCGCCGCCGAGCGCATTGTTGAACGACAGCCCGTCGGCGAGCAGCATCACGAGATCGAGGGACGTCTCGTCGCGCACGTGCGGACGCAGCGCATCCTCCCAGAGGCGGCGCACCTCGCCGATCGCGTCGCGGGCCGGCGCCGAACCGGCCTGGGCCAGGCGGGCGACGGCGATCATCGCCCGGTCCAGGGCGTCGTCCTCCGCCGCCGACGTGCGCAGGAAGTACGACACCGAGCCCTCCGAAGCGGACGCCAGCTCCTCGAGATCCTCATCGACGAGTCGCAGCAGGCGCTCGACCATGGCGGTCTCGAGCGCCTCCTTCGACGCGAAGTGGTAGAGCAGTCCGCCCTTGGAGACCCCGGCCGTGCGGGCGACGGCATCCATCGTGGCGGCGCGCGCACCCTCATGGCTGAGGATCTGCTCGAACGCGTCGAGCACGACCTCTCGGGCACGGGGCGGGCGACTCATCCGGTCCAGGCTATCCGGTCCGCCTCCGGCAGCGTGCCGGGAGGATGTGATACTGTACCGGCTAGACGGTATAGAAATGAGCTGATACCCGTGTCCGTCCAGACCGCATCCCTGCGCCTCGCGCCCACCACCTCGACCTCTCCGCAGCGTGCGGGCTGGCGGGGGTGGGCCGCCCTCGCCGTACTGATGCTGCCCGTGCTGCTCGCCTCCGTCGATCACACCGCCCTGAACTTCGCACTGCCCCAGATCGCGCTGCAACTGCAGCCGACGAGCCTGCAGCAGCTGTGGATGGTCGACGTGTACCCGCTCGTGCTCGCCGGCATGCTCGTGACCATGGGCGTCATGGGCGACCGGTTCGGACGCCGACGGATGCTGCTCATCGGCGCGACGGGGTTCGCCACGATCTCGGCCCTGGCCGCCTTCGCCCCCGGCGCGGGATGGCTCATCGCCGCGCGCGTCGGCATGGGCGTGTTCGGCGCCGTGCTGATGCCGGCGACCCTGTCGCTCATCCGCAGCATCTTCGCCGACCGCAACCAGCGCCGGCTCGCCATCGCGGTCTGGGCCGCGGCGTTCTCGGCCGGCGGCGCGCTCGGGCCGGTCGTCGGCGGATTCCTGCTGGCGCACTTCTCGTGGGGGTCGGTGTTCCTCATCGCCGTCCCGGTGCTCGTGCCCCTGCTGATCCTCGCGCCGGTCCTGATCCCGGAGAGCCGCGACCCGAACCCGGGACGCATCGACGTCCCGAGCATCCTGCTGTCCATGGCGACGATGGTGACCGTCGTCTACGCAGTCAAGGAGGTGGCGATCGAGGGCGTCACGTCTGTGAACGTGGGCCTTTTCGTCCTCGGGGTGGCTCTCGGCGCCCTGTTCGTGCGGCGCCAGCTGCGGTCCGCGCATCCGCTGTTCGACGTGCGCCTCTTCTCGGTGGGCACGTTCACCGGAGCGCTGCTGGTGAACCTGCTCAGCGTCGTGGCGTTCATGGGCTTCGAGTTCTTCATCGCGCAGCACCTGCAACTCGTGCTCGGGATGACCCCGCTCGCGTCGGCATTCGTCCTGCTGCCGGGCGTCGTCGCGATGATGGTCGCCGGACTGCTCGTCGTGCCGGTCTCCCGCCGCGTGCCGCCGCGCATCCTCGTGCCGGCGACGCTCGGGATCGCCGCCGTCGGCTACGCGCTCATCGCCTTCGTCGCGGGCGACCATGCGCTCGCGCTGCCGGTGATCGCGTCCGTGCTGATCGGCACCGGGATCGGCATGACCGAGACGATCTCGAACGAGCTCGCGCTGTCCGCCGCGCCCGCCGCGAAGGCCGGTGCCGCCAGCGCCGTGTCCGAGACCGCGTACGAGGTCGGCGCCGTGCTGGGAACCACCGTCCTGGGCGGCATCCTGACGGCGCTGTACCGCACCGGTCTGCAGCTGCCTGCCGGGATTGCGCAGGACGCCGCAGCTCACGCGCGCGACACGCTCGCGGGCGCCGTCCACGCCGCCGACCGGATCGGCGGGCCGATCGGAGACGCGCTGCGGCAGGCCGCGGCATCCGCATTCGACTCCGGCGTGACGGTCACGGCGGTGATCGGGGCGCTGGTGGTCGTCCTGGCCGGTGTGGTCGCAGCCGTTACGCTGGGAAGGTCCCGCGCGTCGCACGAGAACTGACGCGCCCAACACGCGAGGAGAGCAATGTCGCGCGTCGTGAAGCTGGCCGTCATCCCCGGAGACGGCATCGGTCCCGAGGTCGTCGCCGAGGCCGAGAAGGTGCTGGATGCCGCGACCGCCGCGTCGGACGTCGCCTTCGACAAGACCCGCTTCTCCCTGGGCGCCGCACGTTACCTCGAGACCGGCGACACCCTCACCGACGCCGACCTCGCCGCGATCCGCGCGCACGACGCCATCCTGCTCGGAGCGGTCGGCGGAACCCCCGGCGACCCGCGCCTGAAGGACGCCAACATCGAGCGCGGACTGTTGCTGAAGCTGCGGTTCGAGCTCGACCACTACGTCAACCTGCGCCCGTCCAAGCTCTATCCGGCGTTCGGCGGGCCGCTCGCGAACCCGGGCGAAATCGACTTCGTCGTGGTGCGCGAGGGCACCGAGGGCCCGTACGTCGGCAACGGCGGCTCGATCCGCAAGGGCACGCCGCACGAGGTCGCCAACGAGACCTCCGTGAACACCGCCTACGGGGTCGAGCGCGTCGTCCGCTACGCGTTCGAGCTGGCCGCGCGCCGCCGGCAGAAGCTCACCCTGGTGCACAAGACCAACGTGCTCGTCAACGCCGGCTCGCTCTGGAAGCGCCTCGTCGACGAGGTGGCCAAGGAGCACCCGGGCGTGGTCGTAGACTATCTGCACGTCGACGCGGCCACCATCTTCCTGGTCACGAACCCCGGCCGCTTCGACGTGATCGTCACCGACAACCTGTTCGGCGACATCCTCACGGACCTGGCCGGCGCCGTCACCGGTGGCATCGGCCTCGCCGCATCCGGGAACATCAACCCGGACCGCGCATTCCCGTCGATGTTCGAGCCCGTCCACGGATCGGCGCCCGACATCGCAGGACAGCAGAAGGCAGACCCCACCGCTGCGATCCTCTCGGTCGCCCTGCTGCTCGACCATCTCGGGCTGCAGGACGAGGCCGCCGCCGTCACCCGCGCCGTCGAATCCGACATCGCGCAGCGTGGTTCCGCAGCGCGTACCACCGCCGCCGTCGGCGACGCGATCGTCGCCCGTCTGCAGGCGTAATCTGAGAATCACGGCGCCAACGCCGTCGCCTTCGACCTGTCAGGACACGAATCATGACCATCGAAATCCCCCTTCAGGCACCCTCACCCGCAGGACTGATCTGGAGGGTCACCCGCAACGAGGACGCCGCCTCCGACACCGAGCGTGAGGCGATCCTGCAAGAGCCCGGCTTCGGCCAGTACTTCACCGACCACATGGTCGACCTGTGCTGGTCCGAGAAGGGCGGCTGGCACCGGCCGCGCGTCTCGCCGTACGGACCCATTCCGCTGGACCCCGCGGCGGCCGTGCTGCACTACTCCCAGGAGATCTTCGAGGGGCTCAAGGCCTACCGTCACGCCGACGGCTCGGTGTGGAGCTTCCGCCCCGATCAGAACGCCGCGCGCATGCAGCGTTCCGCGCGGCGCCTCGCCCTGCCCGAGCTGCCCACCGAGCTGTTCATCGAGTCGCTCAAGCAGCTCATCGCCGTCGACGCGTCGTGGGTGCCCAGCAACCCGGAGGAGAGCCTGTACCTGCGCCCGTTCATGTTCGCCAAGGAGGCGTTCCTGGGCGTGCGCGCGGCCAAGAAGGTGGGCTACTACCTCATCGCCAGCCCCGCGGGCCCTTACTTCCCGACCGGCGTGGCACCGGTGAACATCTGGCTGTCCACCAACTACGCCCGCGCCGGCCACGGCGGCACGGGGGCTGCCAAGACGGGCGGTAACTACGCGTCGAGCCTGTTGCCGCAGGCCGAGGCGTACGAGAAGGGATGCCAGCAGGTGCTCTTCCTCGACGGCGAGTACATCGAGGAGCTCGGCGGCATGAACGTCGTGCTGGTCACCCGCGACGGCCGACTGATCACGCCGAAGTCGGACTCGATCCTCGCCGGCATCACACTCGCATCGATCCTCGAGCTCGCGAAGGACCGCGGCCTGACGGTCGAGCAGCGCAGGCTGTCGATCGACGAGTGGCGTGACGGCGCCGCCTCCGGCGATATCGTCGGCGCCTTCGCGTGCGGCACCGCCGCCGTCATCGTGCCGATCGGCAAGCTGATGGGCGAGGATCTCGAGATCGTGCACGAGGGCCCGGAGTCCACGGAGCTGGCGATGTCGCTGCGCGAGGAGCTCACCGGCATCCAGTACGGCCGCGTCGAAGACCGCCACGACTGGATGCTGCGCCTCGACGCCTGAGCCGTCGTACGCCCTGAGCCGTCGTGCGCCCTGAGCCTGTCGAAGGGCAGACCCCGCGGTCCTGCGCTTCGACGGGCTCAGCGCGCGCAGGCTCGCGCTGGCTAGGCTGAGCGGGTGAGGATCGCTCGTTTCAGCCACCAGGATGCCATCAAGTACGGGATCGTCGACGACACCGATCTGGTGGTGCTCGCCGGCGACCCGATGTTCGCCGGGTTCGACACGACGGGGGAGCGGGTCCCGCTCGCCGACGTCGCGCTGCTGGCTCCGGTGATCCCGCGGTCCAAAGTGGTGTGCGTCGGCAAGAACTACCGCGACCACGCCGCCGAGATGGGCGGCGCGGCGCCGGAGGAGCCGCTGCTTTTCCTCAAGCCCAACACCGCCGTCATCGGCCCCGGCGATTCGATCGTGCGCCCGCCGCAGTCGCAGCGCACCGACTTCGAAGGCGAGCTGGCCGTGGTGATCGGCAAGATCGCGAAGAACGTGCCGGCCGACCGGGCTCTCGACCACGTGTTCGGCTACACCATCGCGAACGACGTCACGGCTCGCGACCTCCAGCGCTCCGACGGCCAGTGGTCCCGTGCGAAAGGCTTCGACACGTTCTGCCCGCTCGGTCCCGCCATCGAGACCGACTTCGACATCGAGGGCGCGATCCTGACCTCGCGGGTCGACGGCGAGGTGCGTCAGCAGGCACCGCTCAGCGACATGATCCACAGCATCCCCGCGATCATCGAGTACGCGTCGGCCGTGTTCACCCTGCTGCCGGGCGATGTCATCCTCACCGGCACGCCCGCCGGTATCGGACCGTTCGAGGCCGGCCAGACGGTCGAGATCGAGATCACCGGACTCGGCGCTCTGCGCAACACGGCTCGCAACGCATGAGCGGCACGGTCGCATTCGACGGCGGGGCGTTCGACCTCGCCGCGGTGCGACGCCGCACGCTGTGGGTGCTCTCCGCCGGCCAGATCCTCGGCGGCGTCGCGTTCGGCGCGACGGTGTCGCTCGGCGCGGTGCTGGCCGCCGACATCTCGGGCCGGGACGCCCTGTCCGGCCTGGCGGCGGCATCCACCACCCTCGGCGCCGCGATCGCCGCCATCCCGCTCGCCCGACTCGCCCGGCGTCGCGGCCGACGGCCCGCCCTGAGCACCGGCATGGCGGTCGCGCTCGTCGGGGTGATGCTCGTGCTGTTCGCCGGCGGCCTGAGGTCGTTCCCGCTGCTGGTCGCCGGGTTCGTGCTCATCGGCAGCGGGCAGGCCGCCAACCTGCAGTCGCGATTCGCCGCCGTCGATCTGGCGACCGACCGCTCCCGCGGGCGCGACCTGTCGGTGGTCGTGTGGGCGACCACGATCGGCGCGGTGCTCGGCCCGAATCTCATCGGGCCCGGCGAGGCGATCGGCGATGCGCTCGGGATGCCGCATCTGACCGGTCCGTACGTGTTCACGGTCGTGGCGCAGCTGCTCGGAATCGCGCTGTACCTGTCGGCGCTGCGGCCGGATCCGCTGCGGCTCGCCGACAGGCTGGCTGCCGGGGCGAATGCGGTGAAGTCCGCGGTGATGCACGCCGACCGACCGCGGGTGGCGCGTTACGCGATCTTCGCGAACGCCGCCGCGCACGGGGTGATGGCATCCGTCATGGCGATGACCCCGATCCACCTGATGGGGGAGGGCGCGACCATCGAGATCGTCGGCCTCACGATCTCCCTGCACATCCTCGGTATGTACGGGCTCTCGCCGGTGTTCGGCTTCCTCGCCGACCGCGTGGGACGCGTCCGCACCATCCTGGTCGGCCAGGCGCTGTTCACCGGAGCCCTCGTCACGGCCGCGCTCGGTCAGATGTCGCCGTTCATGGTCACGATCGGGCTGATCCTGCTCGGCCTCGGCTGGAGCGCCTCGACCGTGGCGGGCGCCGCGCTGCTGACCGAGGCGTCCGCCGAGACGCTGCGCACGCGACGCCAGGGCCGCAACGACCTCGCGATGAACCTCGTCGGGAGCGTCGGCGCGATCCTCGCCGGCCTCATCCTGGGCTGGATCGGTTACGCGGGCCTGGCATGGTGCGCTCTCGTGATCGTCGCCGCGGTCGCCGTGCTGTCGCCCCTCGGGCGCCGCCGGCAGCCTGCCGCCGCTCCGGAGACGGACCGGGTGCGCACGTAGACTGGAAAGCGTGCCTGCGAACCCGCATCCCCTCACCACGACCGCCTCCGGAGCCGACGTCCGCGTCCGCTTCTGCCCGTCTCCGACCGGCCTGCCGCACGTCGGCATGGTGCGCACCGCCCTGTACAACTGGGCCTATGCGCGTCACACCGGCGGCAAGCTGATCTTCCGCGTCGAGGACACGGATGCCG
Source organism: Microbacterium sp. (assembly GCA_035564095.1). Taxonomy (GTDB): domain Bacteria; phylum Actinomycetota; class Actinomycetes; order Actinomycetales; family Microbacteriaceae; genus Microbacterium. Next base: position 6,854 of record DATMTQ010000273.1, read on the forward strand.
CCCGCGACAGCGAGGAGAGCTACCGCCAGCTCGTCGACGCCCTGAGATGGCTCGAGATCGACTGGGACGAGGGCGTCGAAGTCGGCGGCCCGCACGAGCCGTACCGGCAGTCGCAGCGCCACGACATCTACGAGGGCGTGCTGGAGAAGCTGCTCGCCACCGGGCTCGTCTACGAGAGCTACTCGACCGCCGAGGAGATCGACGCGCGCAACGAGGCCGCCGGCCGCGCGAAGCAGCTCGGCTACGACAACTTCGACCGCGACCTCACCGACGAGCAGAAGGCCGCGTTCCGCGCCGAGGGTCGCGAACCGGCCTACCGCCTGCGCGTCCCCGACGAGGACCTCACCTACGTCGACCTCATCCGCGGCGAGGTGACGTTCCCGGCAGGGTCGTTCCCCGACTTCGTCATCGTGCGCGCCGGCGGCAAGTTCCTGTACACGTTCACCAACCCGGTCGATGACGCACTCATGGGCATCACGCATGTCATCCGCGGCGAGGATCTCATGCCGTCGACCGCGCGCCAGCTCGCCCTGTACGACGCGCTCATCCGCGCCGGCGTGACCTCGTTCATGCCGCGGTTCGGGCACATGCCGCTCGTGCTCGGCGAGACCGGTAACAAGAAGCTCTCCAAGCGCGACCCGAAGGCCGACCTCTTCCTGCAGCGCGAGAAGGGGTTCATCCACGAGGGCCTGCTGAACTACCTGGCCCTCCTCGGCTGGTCGATCGGACCCGACCGCGACGTCTTCTCACTCGATGAGTTCACCGCGGCGTTCGACATCGCCGACGTCAACCCGAATCCGGCCCGCTTCGACCAGAAGAAGGCCGAGTCGATCAATGGCGACCACATCCGGATGCTGGGCGAGCGGGAATTCGCCGAGCGGATGCTGCCGTACCTCGCCGACGCCGGTGTGTTCGGCGGGGAGCCCACCCACGAGCAGCTGGTGCTGGCCTTCCGAGCCGCTCCCCTCGTGCAGGAGCGGGTGCAGCTGCTCGGCGAGGTGCCCGGGATGCTCGGCTTCCTGTTCACCGACGACGTCGCCTACTCCGACGACGCCCTGAAGTCGCTGCCGGAGAACGCGAACGAGGTGCTCGTGGCATCCGTCGCCGCCCTCGAGGAGGTGCCGCAGAGCTCGTTCACCGCGGCCGCCGTGCAGGACGCGCTGGCGAGTGCGCTGATCACGCCCGTGGAGGAGGGCGGCCTGGGTCTGAAGCCCCGCGTCGCCTACGGCCCGCTGCGCGTGGCGCTCAGCGGCAGGCGCGTGTCACCGCCGCTGTTCGGGTCCATGGAGCTGCTCGGCAAGGCGGAATCCGTCCGGCGCCTGGGCGCCCTCGTCGACGCGCGCGGCTGACGCGCCCGGTTTGGCGGACCGGGCGGCGCCGGGTAGAGTGGTTACTCGTGCCGCCCGGTGCGGCACAGACCTGGGCCGCGAGGTTCAGGCATCGGCGATACGCCGGTGGGGTATGGTGTAATTGGCAACACGGCTGATTCT
>DATMTQ010000274.1:0-1524 GCA_035564095.1 Microbacterium sp.
CCGGCAGCTCGGCCGCGGCTATCTGCGGCTCGCGCGGCGCGTCTGGGGCGGGCATCCGGCCGTCGCCCGCTGCATCGCGCTCGACGTCCCGCCACGTCCGGTGGTGCTGGGCGCGATCGCCTGCGCCGCGGGGCTGGATGCCGCGGACCTCGCCCGCCTCGCGATCTACGACGATGCGCAGTCCGCCGCGGCGGCCCTGCTGAAGCTCGAGCCGCCCGACCCGGCCGTACCGGTCGCGTGGGTGCTGGATGCCTGCGCCGCCGCCGAGCCGCACATCGCCGAGCTCGCCCGGCTCACCGACCCCGACGGCATCCCGAGCGACGGGGCGCCGCAGTCCGAGGGCTGGGCCGAGGCCCACGCCCAGCTCACCAGGAGGTTGTTCCGTGCCTGAACCCGCCCGCTCCCTGCGTCTGGGAATCGCCGGCCCCGTCGGAGTCGGCAAGTCGTCGCTGGTCGCGACGATCTGCCGCGCCCTCGCCGACGAGCTGCAGATCGGCGTCATCACCAACGACATCTACACCGACGAGGACGCCCGGTTCCTGCGGTCCGCGGGCGTGCTCCCGCCGGAGCGCATCCGCGCCGTCGAGACCGGCGCCTGTCCGCACACCGCGATCCGCGATGACGTCACCGCGAACCTCCTCGCCGTGGAGGACCTCGAGCACGACTTCGACCCGCTCGACCTCGTGCTCATCGAATCCGGCGGCGACAACCTCACCGCGACCTTCTCCCCCGCGCTCGTCGATGCGCAGCTGTTCGTGCTGGACGTCGCCGGCGGCGGGGACGTGGCACGCAAGGGCGGGCCGGGCATCGGCCGCGCCGACCTGCTCGTGGTCAACAAGACCGACCTGGCGCCGTACGTGGGCGTGGACGTGAAGCAGATGGTCGAAGACGCCACCGCCGCCCGCGAGGGACGAGCCGTCGTCGCGCTGTCGCGCACCGACGAGGTATCCATCGCGCAGCTGAAGTCCTGGGTGCTCGGCATGCTCGCCGCCCACCGCGCCGGAACGCACACCCCGCAGGACCCCGGCCCCATGGCGCCGCACTTCCACGCCGACGAGGAGGGCGGCGGGTTCTTCCACACCCATGAGCACGACGACGACCACACGCACTGAATCGGCGCTGATCGCGGTCTCTCCCGGCGCCCGGCATGCGCGGGTCGGGCTGCGCGGATCGGGCATCGTGCCGTGGCTGGTGGCGCGCGGTCCGGCGTCCGCCTCGGTCGCGATCGGCACCGGCGGGGCGCTGCTGCTCGGCGGGGATGCCGTCCGGCTCGAGGTGCGGGTGGCATCCGGCTGCAGCCTCGCGATCGAGGACGTCGGCGGCACGGTCGCCTACGACGGCGAGGGCCGCGGGGCGAGCTGGACGGTGGACGTGGTGCTCGGCGACGGCGCGCGGCTCGTGTGGCGCGCGCTGCCGTTCGTGGTCGCGGACGGCGCGGAGGTGTCCCGGTCGATGACGCTCGCACTCGGCACCCGTGCGTCCGCGGCCGTCCGCGAGACGCTGGTGCTCGGGCGGTCCGGCGAG
>DATMTQ010000275.1:0-19220 GCA_035564095.1 Microbacterium sp.
AGCTCGCCGGTCTGCTGCCAGCCGGCGCGGGGCGGGGCGATGCCCGCCCAGGCCGTGCGCGTCGCGCTGGCCGGCAGCGCGACCGCGTCGGTCCCGTCCGCGGTCAACGCGGAGGCCTGCACGACCAGATCGCACTCCAGTTCGGGATCGATCGGCAGCACCCGCATGCCGAGCACGGTCGGGGTGGCATCAAGGATGCCGACCGAGGTCAGCGCGGCGCAGCTCATCGCGAGAGCGCCTCCGGCGGCGCGCAGGTGCACGAGGCCGTCGTCGAGCCGGGCGGCGCGGGCGGCGAACGTGAGCAGGTCGGCGGCGGCTTCGGAATCGGCGAACACAAGGCGGGCGGACATCCCGCCCAACCTACCAATCGTGGCTGTGCGGGCGCCCCGACGCCGGCACCCTAGACTCGGAACGCGGCCCCGCGCCGCCCACACCCGGAGGCTGCGCCGTGACCGACGAACCGCTCACCGACCCGATCCAGTCGCTGCTGGGGGTGCTCGATCTCGCGGAGTCGGAGGCGCGCACCACCGAGGACATCTTCACCGGGGTGTCGCAGCCGATGCCGCTCGGGCGCGTGTACGGCGGCCAGGTGCTCGCGCAGTCGATCGTCGCGGCATCCCGCACCGTCGACGTGGACCGAACCCCGCATTCGATGCACGGCTACTTCCTGCGACCCGGCGACGCCGACCGCGGCATCACGTTCGCCGTGGACCGCATCCACGACGGACGCTCGTTCTCGACGCGCCGCACGCAGGCCTTCCAGGAGGGCGTGCCGATCTTCTCGATGATCGCGTCGTTCCAGATCGCGGACGAGGGCCTGGAGCACCAGAAGCCGATGCCGGCGGACGTCCCGTCGCCGGAGGAGCTGCCGGATCTCGAAGACCACCTCGCGGGTCTGCACCCGATGTCCAAACGGCTGTTCACGGACCGGCCGGTGGATCTGCGGCACGTCCCGTCGCCGATCTATGTGAGCGTCGAGGGCGAACCGCGACCGCACCAGGCGGTATGGATGCGCACGCGGCGCGCACTGCCGGACGACCCGGCGATCCACCGCGCGGCGCTGGCCTATCTCAGCGATCTGACCATCCAGGAGCCGATCCTGCGGGCGCACGGCGTGCCGTGGGCGACCCGGGGTCTCAAGGTCGCGAGCCTCGATCACGCCATGTGGTGGCACCGGCCCGGGCGCGTCGACGACTGGATGCTGTACGTGCAGCAGTCCCCGAGCGCGCGCGGGGGGCGCGGCCTCGCGCACGGCCGCATCTACCAGCGGGACGGACGTCTGCTGGCGAGCGTCGCGCAGGAGATCATGGTGCGGGCTCCGGAGCGCGCCGGATAGCACGGCCCGGTTCGAGACGGATGCGGGGTCAGCGGCGGTGCGTGAACACCGGCGGCGCACCGAGGTACGGCTGCCACGCGGCCCGCTCCCCCGCACTCAGCCGCAGCGGGCGACCCGACTCGGCATCCACCTTCACGACGATCGTCAGCGCACGGGCGTAAAGCGTCTGCGGCACATCCTCCGACGCGCTCTCCAGCGGCGAACACACGTCGTAGCAGACCTCGATGCTGGATCCGCCGAGCCGGCTGAACCACAGCTGCACGTCGAGCGGATGCCGCCCGTACGGCACGGGCGCATAGTACTCGATCTCCTGCCGGGCGATGAGGGTCAGCACCCCGGCATGCAGGCCCGACTCGAGCACCGCGGTGGACGGCGCCGCCTCACCGGGGTCCGGCCGCCAGAACGCCCGCACACGGGCTTCCTCCAGCAGCTTGAGCATCGCCGTGTTGTTGACGTGGTTGAACGCGTCGAGGTCCCCCCACCGCAGCGGGATCGGGATGTGGAGACGTTCGCCGTGCGCCGGGATGTCGGAGGCCGCGGGGCTCTCAGTCACGCGTGAGCTTCCGGTACGTCGTGCGATGCGGGCGCGCCGCCTCGACGCCCAGACGCTCGACCTTGTTCCGCTCGTACGCCTCGAAGTTGCCCTCGAACCAGTACCACCGGTCGGGGTTGTCGTCCGTTCCCTCGTACGCGAGGATGTGCGTCGCGATGCGGTCCAGGAACCACCGGTCGTGGGTCACGACGACCGCGCAGCCCGGAAACTCCAAGAGCGCGTTCTCCAGCGACTGCAGGGTCTCGACGTCGAGGTCGTTGGTGGGCTCGTCGAGGAGCAGGAGGTTGCCGCCCTGCTTGAGCGTCAGCGCGAGGTTCAGGCGGTTGCGCTCACCGCCGGAGAGCACGCCGGCCTTCTTCTGCTGGTCGGGTCCCTTGAACCCGAACTTCGACACATAGGCGCGTGACGGGATCTCCGTCTTGCCCACGGTGATGAAGTCCAGGCCGTCGGAGACGACCTCCCAGAGCGTCTTCTCGGGATCGATGCCGCCGCGGGACTGGTCGACGTAGCTGATCTGGACGGTCTCGCCGATCTTCAGGTCGCCGCCGTCGAGCTCCTCGATACCGACGATCGTCTTGAACAGCGTGGTCTTGCCGACGCCGTTCGGGCCGATGACGCCGACGATGCCGTTCGGCGGAAGGCTGAAGCTGAGCCCGTCGATGAGCGACCGGCCGTCGAAGCCCTTCCGCAGCTTCTTCGCCTCGATGACGACGCTGCCCAGGCGCGGCCCCGGCGGAATCGTGATCTCCTCGAAGTCGAGCTTGCGCGTGCGCTCGGCCTCCGAGGCCATCTCCTCGTAGCGGGCCAGGCGCGCCTTCGACTTGGCCTGACGGCCCTTCGCATTGCTGCGCACCCAGTCGAGTTCCTCGGCGAGGCGTTTGGCGAGCTTGGCGTCCTTCTTGCCCTGCACCTCCAGTCGCTCGGACTTCTTCTCGAGGTAGGTGGAGTAGTTGCCTTCGTAGCCGATCAGCCGGCCGCGGTCGACCTCGGCGATCCATTCGGCGACGTTGTCGAGGAAGTACCGGTCGTGGGTGATAGCGATCACCGCGCCGGGATACTTCTGCAGGTGCTGCTCCAGCCAGAGCACGCTCTCGGCGTCGAGATGGTTCGTGGGCTCGTCGAGCAGAAGCAGGTCGGGCTTCTGGAGCAGCAGCTTGGCGAGTGCGACGCGGCGCTTCTCGCCGCCGGAGAGCGGCGCGACGAGCGCGTCGCCGGGCGGGGTCCGCAGGGCGTCCATGGCCTGTTCGAGCTGCGAGTCGAGGTCCCACGCGTCGGCCGCGTCGATCTCCTCCTGCAGCGCACCCATTTCGGCGAGCAGGGCGTCGAAGTCGGCGTCCGGCTCGGCCATCAGTCCGGAGATCTCGTTGAAACGGTCGACCTTCGCCTTGATGGCGATTCCGTCCTGGATGTTCTCGAGCACCGTCTTGGACTCGTCGAGCACGGGTTCCTGCATGAGGATGCCGACGCTGAAGCCCGGCGTGAGCTTCGCGTCGCCGTTGGACGGATTGTCGAGTCCGGCCATGATCTTCAGGATCGTGGACTTGCCGGCGCCGTTCGGGCCGACCATGCCGATCTTGGCACCGGGCAGGAACGCCATCGTGACGTCGTCGAGGATGAGCTTCTCACCGACCGCCTTGCGGGCACGGACCATCTGGTAGATGTATTCAGCCATAACCGGACCAGTCTATGCGGCGATCACCCGTCGATCGGGCGAGTCTCGCCGATCAAGCATTGGCCGCCGGGCCACCTCGCCCGCACGGTCGCCGCGGAGGTCGGCGAACGACGCCGGCGGTCAGAACGGCGTCTCCCCCGGCTCGAGACTCGTTCCGGCGAGCGCCGGTTCGCGCTGGGGATCGGGGACGCGGTGCGGCTCGCTCCGGGCGTCGTCCCCTTGCGCCGGAGGCGCGCTCGGCTCGGTCTCATCGCCCGAGGCCGCCCAGACCTCCGTCGTGCTCGCCGCGCTCTTGACGAAGGTGCTGGTTCCGAACAGCAGATCGTGTCCGATGCTGTCGGCCTCGATCTCGGCGGCGAACCCCCGGGACCCGGATCCGTTCTCCCACTCGCGCAGCTTGATGCGACCGTGCACGACGACGCGGTCGCCGCGATGCAAGGACGCGAACCCATGGTCCGCCAGCCGTCGGAAGGCGGAGACCGCGTACCAGCTGGTGCCGGTCTCGACCCATTTGTTCTGGGTCTTGTCCAGTGTGCGGTGCGAGCTTCCGACCTTGAAGCTGAGCACCGCGACCCCGCTCGGCAGATGGCGCAGCTCGGGTTCGGTGATGTTCCCCGTGATGGTGATGGTGTCGCTCATGTGCGTTCCTCTCGGTCTCTGACGGAGAACCTCCCCGTCGTCTCCGGTGCCCGTGTGCCCGTTTTGCCGGGCACCGGAGACACCACCACCCTGATGCGCACGGTTCGCACCGCGACAGGGCGGGAACGGAACTGTGGATACCGCGGCCGCCGAGGCAGCCTGTGGACGAACCGCTCCTGCGAGATGGCGTCGTCGTACACCGCCGCCGGGACGGCACGTGCTGCCCGGTGAAGCCTGGTCCGAGGCGGATGTCGGAGGCCGAACGTATGTTCTCCACCAAGGAGGCGGACATGACGATCTTCCCGATGAGCAGCAGCACACTCGATGCACCGGCCGAGGTGGCGCGCGCGGCCGGCCCACGGCGCGCCGCACCGCGGCTCGTGCCCGTGCGGGCGGACCGCTGGCGCGTGATCGACGCAGCCGGGCGGATCATCGGCCATCTCGACGACGTGAGCGACGGGAGTGGCGCGCGATTCCGTGCGTCGCGGTACCGGCGGGCCACGGGAGCCCTCGTCGCCGTCGGGGAGTTCTCCCGACCGATCGATGCCGTGGATGCGCTCCGCTATGCGAGCTGAACCGTCCTCACACGACGGCGTCGACCAGGGCCGTGCCGCGCACCATCGTCCCGGCACGCCGGGACACGTCGGGCCACACGTCCGCGAGGACGCCGACCGCGGCGCGCAGGTCTTCCGGTGCGGCCGTGAACGGGATGCGCAGCCGCGCCTCATGGCCGCCGCCGATCCCGAAGCGGGGCCCGGCGGTCAGGTGCAGCCCTCGCGCGTGCGCGGCCACCACCAGGGACGTGCTGACCGGGGCGCCGAGATCCACCCAGAGGGAGACCCCGCCGTCGGGCACGCAGACGCTCCAGTCCGGCAGCGCGGTCGACATGGCATCGAGCAGGGCGTCCCGGCCCGCTCGCAGCAGGGCGTGCCGCTGCGGCAGGATGTCCTCCATCCGGGAGACGGCGAGCGCGGCGATGGCCTGATCCAGGTCGGGCGTCCCGAGATCGAATGCTGGCCGATGCGCGACGAGGCGGCTGAGGATGTCCGGAGCGGCCCGGATCCACCCCACCCGCAGACCGCCCCACACGGTCTTGCCCAGCGAGCCGAGATGGACGATCTGGCACAGCCCGTCCGTCAGCACCGGGCCCGGCTGCGGCGCGTCGCCGGCGGCGAGCTCGGCCGTCGTCTCGTCGACGACGAGGATCGTCCCGGCACGGCCCGCCGCACCGACGACGACCTCCCGTTCGCGCACGCTCATGCTGCGCCCGGTCGGGTTCTGAAAGACGGGCATCAGATAGGCGAGCACCGGGCGGGTGCGCGCGAAGGCCTGCTCCACCTGATCGATGTCCCACCCGGCCTCGGACGAGACGGGCAGCGGCACGAGGCGTGCGCCGGCGGCGCGCAGCGCATCGGCCGCATGCGGGTAGGTCGGCGTCTCGATGGCGACACGATCGGCACGACCCACCATCACGGACGCGATCAGGTGGATCGCGGACTGCGCGCCGTTGGTGACGAGGATCTCGTCGGGCGAGGTCGGCAGCCCGCGTCGCGAGTAGCGGTCGGCGATCGCCGCGCGCAGACTCCGGCTGCCGATCATGTCGTAGCCGACCTGCCCGATGAGGGTCGTCGCCTGCTGCATCACCTCGGACGCGAGCGCCGCCAGGCCCGGCCAGGCGGGCGGGCAGGCCTTCTGCAGGTCGATGCCGCCGCGCTGCGCACCCAGTTCGACGATGCGCTGCGAGGCCGGGAGGGTGACGCTTCCCGCACCGCGGTGGCTTTCGATGTGGCCGGTGTCGCGCAGGCTCTGGTAGGCCGAGGCGACCGTCGTGCGACTCACGCCGAGTTCGGCTGCGAGTTCGCGCTCCGCCGGCAGGCCGGTGCGCGCGACGATGCGGCCGTCCAGGCAGAGCAGCCGCACGGCATCCGCCAGAGCCTCGTATGCGGGCTCCCGTTGACGCCACACGCCGAGCAGCGTCGCCAGTGCACGCGCCGAAAGCCGAGAGTTCATGAGGCCACGTTACCTGGATTGGCCTCTGATGTCCGGGCCAATCTTCCGATTGGATGGGGTCATGACGCGACGGGTTGTGCAGTTGTTCCTCGGCCTCGCCCTGTACGGCGCCGGCGACGGACTCATGATCCATGCCGGCTTCGGGCTCGATCCGTGGACGGTGTTCGCACAGGGTCTCGCTCTGCACACCGGGATCGGCGTCGGCTGGATCACGAACATCGTCGGACTGCTCGTGCTGCTGTTGTGGATCCCACTGCGGCAGAAGCCCGGGATCGGCACGATCGCCAACATCCTGCTCGTCGGCACCGCGATGCAGGTGACGATCATGCTGCTGCCGGAGGTGGAATCGCTCCTTCTGCGCGTCGTTCTGTTCGTCACCGGCATCCTGCTCGTCGCCCTCGCGAGCGGCCTGTACATCGGCGCGCATTTCGGCCCCGGTCCCCGCGACGGCCTCATGGTCGGCATGCACGCCCGTCTCGGCTGGCCGATCTGGCTGTGCCGCGGAACCGTCGAGATGACCGTCCTCGTCGTCGGATGGCTGCTGGGCGGAACCGTGGGGATCGGCACGCTCGTCTTCGCCTTCGGCATCGGCCCCCTCGTCGGGCTCACGCTGCCGTTGATGGACACCCGGCGTCCGGCATCCGGGTCGCGGAACCCGCACACCGGCAGACGGGAGCCCTCGACGGTCGGCTACCCGGCAGGCGGCGGCGACCGGTAACCTGGAATCCCTTCCCTCCGTAGCTCAGGGGATAGAGCGAGCGGTTTCTACCCGCCAGGTCGGGGGTTCGAATCCTCCCGGGGGGGCGCTTCCCGCACCGGCATGACCTGCCGGGCGGCGTTCGGGAACGATGCCGCCCCGCTCGACGTTGTCATCACTGGAACCGTAGACAGCGCACCGCGTCGACGACGCCGTGCGCGGAGGGAGAAACGTCATGGCTGCTGAACACGCGATCCTCGCCGGCGGATGCTTCTGGGGGGCCCAGGAGCTGCTGCGACGGCGACCCGGCGTGATCACGACACGCGTCGGGTACTCCGGGGACCCGACCACGCCGAATGCCACCTATCGCCACCACGGCGATCACGCGGAGGCGGTGGAGATCGTCTTCGATCCCGAGGTGATCTCGTATCGGGAACTGCTGGAGTTCTTCTTCCAGATCCACGATCCGTCCACGCGCAACCGACAGGGCAACGACATCGGGCGCAGCTACCGCAGCGCGATCTTCTTCGCCTCCGAAGAGCAGGAGCGCACCGCGCGCGACACCATCGCGGACGTGGACGCCTCGGGGCTGTGGCCTGGGCCGGCCGTCACCGAAATCGAACCGGCCAGTGCCTTCTGGGAGGCCGAGGAAGAGCACCAGGACTACCTGCAGAAGCACCCGGGCGGCTACACCTGCCACTTCGTGCGGCCGAACTGGCGCTTGCCGCGACGTTCCGCGGAGGTGTAGCCGGCACGGCCCGTAGGGCCGGTGTCCGAGCCTGTCATTAGGATGTCCCCCATGGTGGCATCCTCAGAGAACGACCGGCTGGTGTGGATCGACTGCGAGATGACGGGCCTCGATCTCGAGGTCGACGAGCTCGTCGAAGTCGCCGTGGTCGTGACCGATTTCGAACTGCGTCCCCTCGACGCGGGGTTCCAGATCGTGATCAAGCCCGACCGCTCCGCCATCGCGCACATGAACGATTTCGTCACCAGCATGCATCGCAAGTCCGGCCTGCTCGACGAGATCCCCGGCGGCGTGACTCTCGGCGAGGCCGAGTTCGAGGTGCTCGAGTACATCCAGCGCTTCGTTCCCCTCGAGGGCAAGGCTCCGCTGGCGGGCAACACGATCGGCACCGACCGGATGTTCCTGGCGAAATACATGCCCCGCGTCGACCGCTGGCTGCACTACCGCAACATCGACGTCTCCAGCATCAAGGAGCTGTCGCACCGCTGGTTCCCGCGCGCCTACTACAACGCCCCCGTGAAAGAAGGGGAGCACCGCGCGCTCACCGACATCCGCGAGTCGATCCGGGAGCTCGCGTACTACCGCCAGTCGGTGTTCGTGAGCGACCCGGGACCGTCGAGCGACGAAGCGAAGGCCGCGGCAGCGGCGGCCGTTTCGTTGTTTGCGCCCCGCGTATGACAGAATCGTAGGGTTGCCCCGGCACGCCGGGGACACGGTGGGTATAGCTCAGTTGGTAGAGCACCTGGTTGTGGTCCAGGGGGTCGCGGGTTCAAGTCCCGTTACTCACCCCATATCTTCATGAGAGCAGTATGCGCATGGACGAATGGGATGCCGAAGCATTCGAGAAGCTCGTCACGGATGAGCTCGATCGTCTGCCGGACGACATGATCGAGGGCCTCGACAACGTCGTGTTCGTGGTCGAGGACCGGCCCGAGGACGGCAGCCTCGACCTGCTCGGGCTCTACGACGGCATCGCCCTCACGGAGCGCGATCGGTACGGCGTCGGCGAGCTGCCCGACCGGATCATCCTGTACCGCGAGCCGCACCTCGCCGCATGCGACAGCGAGGCCGAGCTGCGCGACGAGGTGCACACGACGCTGGTGCACGAGATCGGGCATTTCTACGGTATCGACGACGACCGCCTGCACGAATTGGGGTGGGCATGACCGCCGCGGCATCACCCGAACTCGACGAGCGCGTCGACGAACAGCTGGACGGGCGCGCCGTGCGCGCGTGGCAGACGGTCGTGTGGAACGACCCGGTCAACCTGATGAGCTATGTCGTCTACGTGTTCCGCACGCATTTCGGCTACAGCCGGGAGAAGGCGACGACCCTGATGCTGCACGTGCACGAGGACGGCCAGGCGGTCGTCGCCGAGGGCGCACGCGAGCAGATGGAGCTGCACGCCCGCGCGATGCACGATTACGGGCTGTGGGCCACGGTGCGGAAGGTCGGCGGATGACTCCGGGGGCCGTCCTGCTGGATCTCACGCGGGCCGAGGCCGTGCACCTGTCGATGCTGGTACGCGACCTCCTGGTGGTGCTCGACGGATCTCCGGCCGACGACCCGGCCGTCGCCCGCCTGGTTCCGTCCGCCTATCCCGACGACGAAGCGGCGTCGGCTGATTTCCGGTCGCTCACCGAAGCCGACCTGCTGGCCGCACGTCGCGCCGACGCCGAAACCGTCATCGACGCGCTCGGCCCCGTGGATGCCGCGATGCTCGACTCGCAGGCCGCCCACGAGGTCGTCCCGCTCGCCGTCGACGCTGCGCAGCTGCCGGCCTGGCTGCGCACCCTCACCGCACTGCGGCTCGTGCTGGCGTCGCGTATCGGGATCACGGACGAGGACGCACAGCCCGTCGACGACCCCCGGTACGGCATCTACGAGTGGCTCGCCTCCCGGCTGGATCAGCTCGTCGAGACCGCCACCGGCCGGGATTGACCGACGCTCGGCATCCTCAGGGCACGGTGAAGCGCAGCGTCGCGAGGCGCTCCGGCGCATCCTGCTGCATGTGGGCCCTCTCCTGGGCGGCCCACCGCTCCCAGTGCGGGCGGTAGGTGTCGCCGTCGCGGGCGAGGGCGCGGGCGCGTCGCGACCGCTCGGGCGACTCAAGCCACACGCGGATGTCGCTCAGCGGCGCCGTTCGCGCGGTGAGGATGCCGGATCCTTCGACGATGAGCGGCAGCGCCGGATCCACCGCGTGCGCCTCGGCGTACTCCCCCGCCGCCCAATCCCAGCGCTGCCAGACGCCGATCGTGCCGCGGGCGTGCGGGTGGAGCACCTGCGCGCGCGCCGTCTCCACGCCGTCGGCGAGGCCATCCCACCCCGGGTAGAGGGAATCCAGCGCCACGAGCTGCACGCGGCCGTGCAGCGGCCACGCGGCGACCGTCGCGCGGGCGAGTGTGCTCTTGCCGGATCCGCTGCATCCGTCGATGAGGATGACAGGGTTCAGCACCGCCTGCGCCCGCACCGCGCCGATGACCGCGGCGACGGCCGTGTCGAGGGCGAGGCGAACGGGGTCGCGGCTACTTCTTGCGGGCGCGGATGACACGACTGAGCGCGCGGCCCACGACCCACACGAACGGGATCGCGACGGCGAGCAGGGCGACCGGGTTGGCTTCGAATCGCAGACCGCCGGCACGACGGACGTATGCGCCGACCGGGATCGCCCATCCGCCGCCGGCGCCCCCGCCGTTGCCGACGTCGTCCGAACCGGCGCCGAAGCCCGACCAGGTCACGGCCACCGGGATGAAGTGCACGCCGTCGACGTCCTGCGGCTCGCCGTAGGCGCTGCGCACACCGAACGCCATGGCTTGCTGGCCGAGTTCCACTGCGAGATTGGGCATGCCTCCACGCTAGCGCGACCGCGCAGCACGCGCACCCGCCGCCGAGACCTCAGGGCGTCTGCTCGGGGCGGGGATTGGACGGCAGCGCCGCGACGTCCCGGCGTGCGCCCAGCAGCGTCGCGCGGGTGATCGCCCCGGTGCCGAAGCGTGCGGACACATCGTCGACCGCGCCCTCGAGACTGCGCCATTCCTCGTCGTCGTCCCACAGACCTGCGACCGCACCGCCTGCCGGTCGCAGCTTCTCGGCCCGCACGCCCACCAGCCGCACGGCCTGGCGGCGCTCGAGCGCGTCGAACAGGTCGAGCGCCGCCTCGCCGATGCGCTGGCCGACGGAGGTCGGCACGGACAGCGTCTGCGTGCGGGTCACGGTGCTGAAGTCGGCGTAGCGGATCTTGATCGACACCGCGCCCGCCGTCCATTCCTGGGTGCGCAGGCGCGCTCCCACCCGGTCGGCGAGACGTCGCAGCTCGCTGCGCAGCACGCCGGCGTCCGCGATGTCGGCGTGGAAGGTCTCTTCATGGCCGACGCTCTTCTCCACGCGTTCGGTCTCCACCGCCCGCGGGTCGATGCCGCGCGCGAGGTCGGCGATCCGGGCCGCCGTCACCCCGCCCAGGGCGCGCACCAGCACCGGCTGCGGCGTGCGGATCACGTCGGCGATCGTGTGGATGCCACGGGCCTCCAGCGCCTCGGCCGCCTTCGGCCCCACGCCCCACAGCGCCCGCACGCTGCGCGGCTCGAGGAACTCCAGGGTGCGACGCTCGGGAACGATGAGCAGCCCGTCGGGCTTGCTGATCGTCGACGCCATCTTCGCGACGTGCTTGGTCGCGGCGACCCCCACGCTGCACACGATCCCCACCTCGTCGAGGATCCGCTCCCGCAGCATCACGGCGATCGCACCGGGACTTCCCCACAGCCGACGCGCACCGCCGACGTCGAGGAACGCCTCGTCGATCGACAGCGGCTCGACGAGCGGCGTGATGCTGCGGAACACGTCGAACACCTGCCGAGACACCGCTGCGTAACGTTCGAAGCGCGGAACCACCGTGATCGCGTGCGGGCACAGCCGAAGGGCCTGGGATACCGGCATCGCGGACCGGACGCCGAACCGCCGCGCCTCGTACGACGCGCTCGAGACGACGCTGCGGCCTTCCGGAGCACCGATGATGAGGGCCTTGCCGCGCAGCGACGGATCATCGAGCACAGCCACGGAGGCGTAGAAGGCATCCATGTCGACGTGCAGGATGCGGGTGCCGCTGTCATCCGCGCCCGGCCGGGAGACCAGGCGTCCCGTTCCGTCCGCGCGCCCCATCCCCCTATTGTGACGCGACCCTCCGACAACGAGGTCGGAGGGTCGCGTCGGCGGGCCGTGCCGGCTCAGGAGGCGGCGCGCTCCAGGATGAGCTCCCGCACGCGGGCCGCATCCGCCTGCCCCTTCATGGCCTTCATGACGGCGCCGATGACAGCACCCGCCGCCTGCACCTTGCCGTCTCGGATCTTCTCCAGCACGTCGGGCTGAGCGGCCAGGGCCTCGTCGATCGCGGCGATCAGCGCGCCGTCGTCGGACACGACCGCAAGGCCGCGGGCGTCGACGATCTGCTGCGGCGTGCCCTCCCCCGCGACCATGCCTTCGAGCACCTGCCGGGCGAGCTTGTCGGTCAGCGTGCCGGCATCCACGAGCTGCTGCAGGGCAGCGACCTCGGCCGGGCCGACCAGGTCCGTCGCTTCCCGCTCCTGCAGGTTCGCGAGGCGAGCGATCTCACCGGTCCACCACTTGCGGGCCGCAGCCGGGCTCGTCCCGGCCGCGATGGTCGCCTCGACCTCTGCGAGCACGCCGCCGTTGACGACGTCCTGGAACTCGAGGTCGGTGTAGCCCCACTCGGCCTTGAGACGTCGACGACGCTCGGCCGGCGGCTCCGGGAGCGCGGCGCGCAGCTGCTCGATGAGCTCGCGCGACGGCTCCACGGGCAGCAGATCGGGCTCGGGGAAATACCGGTAGTCATCGGCGTCCGACTTGGGGCGACCGGGCGACGTGGTGCCGGTGTCCTCGTGCCAGTGCCGGGTCTCCTGCGTGATGGCGCCACCGTCGGCGAGGATGGCGGCCTGACGCTGGATCTCGTAGCGAACGGCCCGCTCGACGGAGCGCATCGAATTGACGTTCTTCGTCTCGGTGCGGGTGCCGAGCCGCTCCTGGCCGCGCGGGCGCAGCGACACGTTGGCGTCGCAGCGCAGGTTGCCGCGCTCCATCCGGGCATCCGAGATCCCGAGGCCCAGCACGATGTCGCGAATGGTGCGCACATACGCCGCCGCGAGGGCGGGCGAGCGGTGCTCGGCCCCGAAGATGGGCCGCGTGACGATCTCTACGAGCGGCACGCCCGCACGGTTGTAGTCGACGAGCGAATACTCGGCGCCCTGGATGCGGCCGGTCGACCCGCCGACGTGAGTGAGCTTTCCGGCGTCCTCCTCCATGTGCGCGCGCTCGATCGGGATCTTCACGAGCTCACCGCCCTCGAGCTCCACCTCGACCTGCCCGTCGAACGCGATCGGCTCGTCGTACTGGGAGATCTGGTAGTTCTTTCCGAGGTCCGGGTAGAAGTAGTTCTTGCGGGCGAAGCGGCTCGACGGCGCGATCGAGCAGCCGAGCGCGAGGCCCAGGCTGATCGAGTACCGCACGGCCTGCTCGTTGACCACCGGCAGCGAACCGGGAAGCCCCAGGTCAACCGGGGCGAGGTCCGTGTTCGGCTCGCGACCGAACGAGTTCGGCGCGGCGGAGAACATCTTGGTCTTCGTGTTCAGTTCGACGTGAACCTCGAACCCGAGCACCGGCTCGAACAGCTCCAGCGCCTTGTCGAAGTCCATCAGCTTGTCCTTGGCCATCAGCGGGCTCCTCTCGGTCCCTGCGCTTCGACAGGCTCGGCAACCGGCCCGAGGGCCGGGGCACGATCGAGCAGCGGCCGTCCCCAGCTGTCGACGAGCGCCGCCTCGAGCGCCGCACCGACGCGATACAGGCGCGCGTCCTCGCGCGCGGGCGCGAGGAACTGGATGCCGACGGGCAGACCGTCCTCGGCGGCGAGCCCCGACGGGATGGAGATGCCCGGAACTCCGGCGAGGTTCGCGGGGATCGTGGTCACGTCGTTGAGGTACATCTGCAGCGGGTCGTCGATCCGCTCGCCGATCCGGAACGCCGTCGTCGGCGCGGACGGGGTGGCGATGACGTCCACCTGCGAGAACGCGGACGCGAAGTCCTGCTGGATGAGCGTGCGCACCTTCTGGGCGCTGCCGTAGTACGCGTCGTAGTACCCGGCCGACAGGGCGTACGTGCCGAGGATGATGCGACGCTTGACCTCGTCGCCGAACCCGGCGTCACGGGTCGCGGCCATGACGTCCTCGACGGTGCCGCCGGATGTCTCGACCCGCATGCCGAAGCGCACGGAGTCGAACTTGGCCAGGTTGCTGGAGGCTTCGGCGGGCAGGATCAGGTAGTACGCCGCAACGCCGTATTCGAAGTGCGGCGCGCTGATCTCGACGATCTCGGCGCCGTGCGCCTGCATGAGATCGAGCGCGGCGCGGAAGGATGCGGCGACCCCGGGCTGGAACCCGCTGTCCGGCAGCTCCCTGATCACCCCGACCTTGAGGCCCTTGAGCACGTCGCCGGAGGCGCCTTCGCGGGCGGCCGCCGCGAACGACGGCCAGGCGTCGGTGAGCGAGGTCGAGTCGCGGTGATCGTGGCCGCCGATGACGTCGTGCAGCAGACCCGAGTCGAGCACCGTGCGGGTCACCGGGCCGACCTGGTCGAGCGAGGATGCCAGCGCGATCGCGCCGAACCGGCTCACGCCGCCATAGGTGGGCTTGACGCCGACCGTCCCGGTCACGTGCGCGGGCTGGCGGATCGAGCCACCGGTGTCGGACCCGAGCGCGAGGGGCGCCTCGAAGGCGGCCACGGCGGCAGCCGATCCGCCGCCGGAGCCGCCGGGGATGCGGTCGAGGTCCCACGGGTTGTGCGTGGGACCGTAGGCGGAGTGCTCGGTCGAGGAGCCCATGGCGAACTCGTCCATGTTGGTCTTGCCGAGCGGCACGAGACCGGCCGCGCGAGAACGGGCGACGACGGTCGCGTCGAAGGGCGACATGTAGCCCTCGAGGATCTTCGATCCACTCGTGGACGGCATGTCCGTGGTGACGAGGACGTCCTTGATCGCGAGCGGGACACCGGCGAGCTCCCCGAGCGTCTCGCCGGCCGCACGACGGCGGTCGATGTCGTCCGCCACAGTGAGGGCCCGATCGTTCACGTGCAGGAACGCGTGCACCTCCCCGTCCACCGCGGCGATCCTGTCGAGATGCGCCCGGGTGGCCTCGACGCTGGACACCTCGCCTGCGGCGAGCTTCGCGGCCAGGTCGGCGGCAGACAGCCGGATGATGTCGGTCACTGCTCTTCTCCCAGGATCGCGGTCACGCGGAAGCGTCCGTCGGCGGCATCCGGCGCATTCTGCAGCGCCTGCTCGCGGGTGAGCGTCTCGCCCACTTCGTCAGGTCGGTAGACGTTCGACAGCGGGATCGGGTGACTCGTCGCGACAACGTCGGGCGTCGCGACCTGCGACACCTTGGCGATGTTGTCGACGATCACGTCGAGCTGACCGGTGAGGCGGGTGACCTCGTCGTCGCTCAGCTGGATCCGCGCGAGAACGCCGAGATGGCGCACAAGATCGGGGGTGATTTCAGACACCAGCCAAGTCTACTCAGCGGCGTTCGGCGACCCGGACCCGTGCCGGCGAAAGGCGGCGAGCACGGCATCCTCCCGTCGAAGGTCACGGCAGGGCGTCGGGACCCTGCTCGACGAGGACCTTGAACTGCGCGGCATCCAGGATCCGGATTCCGAGTTCCTCTGCCTTCGCGAGCTTCGACCCGGCCCCCGGGCCGGCAGCGACGAAGTCGGTCTTCTTCGAGACGCTCGACGCCGCCTTGCCGCCGGCGCTGATGATCGCCTCCTGGGCGCCCTCGCGCGTGTAGCCCTCGAGTGAGCCGGTCGCGACGACCGTGATTCCGTCCAGCACGCCTCCGGCCGCCGAGGCCGCCCCGGGGCCGGGGTGGCCCGGCGTCGCCCACTGAACGCCGGCCGCCGCCCAGCGTTCGACGATCTCGCGATGCCAATCGGCTTCGAACCACTCCAGCAGGGAGTCGGCGATGATGCCGCCGACGCCGTCGACCTGCGCGAGGTCGTCCCGAGAAGCCGAGCGGATCGCGTCGAGTGAGCCGAACCACTGTGCGAGGGCGCGTGCGGCCACCGGACCGACGTGCCGGATGTTCAGCGAGACGATCAGGCGCCAGAGCTCCTTGGTCTTCGCCTTCTCGAGTTCGGCGAGCAGCTTCACCGCGGTGCTGGACGGTTGCCGCGCATTCATCCCGTCGCGCTTCTCGGCCGCCGTGGCGTTGCGGCGGAACGGTGCGCGCTTCTTGACCTCGCCGTCGTCGTCTTCCTTGGGCAGACCCGTCTCGGCGTCGCGCACGACGACCTCGATCGGCACCAGTTCGTCGAGCGTGAGCTCGAACAGCCGGGCCTCCGTCGGCAGCGGCGGCGCCAGCGGCTCCGCCGGCTGCGTGAGCGCGGCGGCGATCACCTCGCCCAGGGCCTCGATGTCCAGCGCGCCCCGGGACCCGATGTGCTCGACGCGGCCGCGCACCTGCGCCGGACAGGCACGGGCGTTCGGGCAGCGCAGGTCGATGTCGCCCTCCTTCATGGGGCGCAGAATCCAGCCGCACTCCGGGCACGCCTCCGGCATGTGCCATTCGCGCTGGGAGCCGTCGCGGCGTTCGAGCACCGCGCCGAGGATCTCCGGGATGACGTCGCCGGCCTTGCGCAGCACGACGGTGTCGCCGATCATCACGCCCTTGGCCTTGACCACCTGCTGGTTGTGCAGAGTGGCCTGCCGCACCGTGGAGCCCGCCACCCGCACCGGCTCCATCACCGCGTACGGCGTGGCCCGCCCGGTGCGCCCGACCCCCACGACGATGTCGAGCAGCTTGGTGTAGACCTCTTCGGGCGGGTACTTGTAGGCGATCGCCCAGCGCGGCGCCCGGCTGGTGGCACCCAGCACGTCGTGCAGGGCGAGCTCGTCGACCTTGACGACGATGCCGTCGATCTCGTGCTCGATGTCGTGGCGATGCTCGCCTCGCGCGGCGATGTAGTCGGCGACCTCGTCGATCGTGCCGAAGACGCGGGTGTGCGGCGAGACCGGCAGCCCCCAGTCCGCCAGCAGGGCGTAGATCTCGGACTGGTCCGGCACGTCGGGATGCTGCCACGCGCCGATCCCGTGCAGGTACAGCGAGAGCCGCCCGAGCCGCTCGCGCATCAGCCGCACCTGCTCGGGCGTCTTGTTCTCGGCGCGCTGGCGGAGGCTCCCCGCCGCCGTGTTGCGGGCGTTCGCGAACTCCGGGAACCGGGTGGGGATTCCGTCGGCATCGCGCCCCTTGGCGAGCTGCTCGGCGGCCCACGCCGCCTGGAGGCTGTGCTGGCGCTCGTTCAGCGCCTCGAAGTCGGCGCCGCGCAGGAACACCTCGCCGCGGACCTCGAAGAACCCGGGCCACCCGGTTCCGTGGAGGCGGCGCGGGATCGCCGGGATCCATTCGACGTTCTCGGTGATGTCCTCGCCGACACGGCCGTCGCCACGCGTCGTCGCCGTCTCGAGCACTCCGTCGCGGTAGGCGAGGCTGATGGCGAGCCCGTCGATCTTCAGCTCGCTGAGCCAGCGCACCGGCCGCCCCGCCGAGGCCTGCGTCTTGTTCGCCCAGTCGCGCAGCTCGTCGATGGAGAAGACGTTGTCGAGGCTGAGCATGCGCTCGGCGTGCTCGTGCGGCGGGAAGCCGACCGAGACGATGCCGGCCCCCACCTGCTGGGTGGGACTGTCGGAGGAGATGAGCTCGGGGAACGCATGCTCGAGCGCCTCGAGCTCGTGGATCTTCTCGTCGTACTGGGCGTCGCTGACGAGGCTCGCCCCCTCGGAGTAGTAGACCACCCGGTACTGCTCGATCAGCTCGCGCAAGGCGGCCGCCTGGTTGCGCGCCTGCTCGAAATCGATCGTGGTCTCGTCGCCTGGCTCGGTCACCCCGTCAGTCTAGGAGGCGCCTCGGACGTCGATCGGGCAGCGCATCAGGCGACCGCGGGCACGGCGGCGGAGACGGTGCGCGCGATCGTGAACTGCCCGATCACCCGCGTGCCGTCGTACAGCACCGCCGTCTGCCCCGGAGCGACGCCCGCGAACGGGGCATCCGGCCGCACGACGACCTCGCCGTCGCGCAGCTGCGCACGGGCGGGGGCGGGATCGGCGTGAGCGCGGATCTGCACGTCGCAGTCGAAGGCGTCCGCCTCGGGCGCCCGACCGGCCCACGAGAAGCGGTCGCCCGCGATCTCGCCGATCGACAGCGCCTCCTTGGGCCCGACCACCACGGTGTTCGACACCGGGCGCACCTCGAGTACGAAGCGCGGCTTGCCGTCGGGCGCCGGGACGCCGATCTTGAGTCCGCGCCGCTGTCCGACGGTGAACGCGTGCGCGCCCTCATGATGGCCGACGACGGCCCCTCCGGCATCCAGGATCTCGCCGGTCTCGGCGCCCATCTTGTCGGCGAGCCAGCCCCGCGTGTCGCCGTCCGGGATGAAGCAGATGTCGTAGCTGTCCGGCTTCTGCGCCACGGTCAGTCCGCGTTCCGCCGCTTCGGCGCGCACGATCGCCTTCGACGGCGTGGAGCCCAGCGGGAAGTAGGTGTGCGCGAGCTGCTCGGCGGTGAGGACCCCGAGCACATACGACTGGTCCTTCGCGGCGTCGGAGGCGCGGTGCAGCTCGCGACCGGCGGCGGTGTCGACCAGGGTGGCGTAGTGACCGGTGCAGACGGCGTCGAAGCCGAGCTCCAGTGCACGCTCGAGGAGCGCGGCGAACTTGATCTTCTCGTTGCAGCGCATGCAGGGGTTGGGCGTGCGCCCGGCCTGGTACTCGGCCACGAAGTCGGCGATGACGTCGTCCCGGAAGCGCTCCGAGAAGTCCCACACGTAGAAGGGGATGCCGAGCAGGTCGGCGGCGCGACGGGCGTCCAGGGCGTCTTCGATGGTGCAGCATCCGCGGCTGCCGGTGCGCAGCGTGCCGCCCGCGCGGGAGAGCGCGAGGTGCACGCCGACGACGTCGTGGCCGGCCTCGACCGCGCGCGCGGCCGCGACGGCGGAATCCACTCCTCCGCTCATGGCCGCCAGAACACGCATGGCCCCCAGTCTACGAGCGGTGCGTGGGCGACGGCTGGACGACCGCATGGACGCGGTCAGCCTCTTCTGCCGCGAGCTCGTGTCACGGCGTCGGGCAGTGCCGCCACGAACGCCTCCACATCGGCGCAGGTCGAGGTGCGTCCGAGCGTGATCCGCAGCACCTGCCGGGCCTCGCGCTCGGAGCGTCCGAGCGCGAGCACCACGTGGGACGGCTCGGGCACCCCGGCCTGGCAGGCCGATCCGGTCGAGACGGCGATGCCGGCCTGGTCGAGCAGGAACAGCAGCTGCTCTCCCCCGGCGCCGCGCAGCAGCAGGTGCACGTTGCCGGGCAGCCGGTGCACGGGGTCGCCGAGCAGCTCGGCGTCCGGGATCGCAGCGCGCACCTGCCCGATCAGCCGCTCGGTCAGCGTCGCCAGCCGCTCCGCTTCGGCCGCCTGCTCGGCGACGGCGGATTCGGCGGCGACCGCGAACGCCGCGGCC
>DATMTQ010000276.1:0-6698 GCA_035564095.1 Microbacterium sp.
TGGCCGAGTTCGTGACGCACCACGGTGAGCAGGCTCATCTGCCCGCCGTCGATGTCCCAGCCCCAGCCGGCCGCGGTCGCGTCGATCACGACGGCGCCGCCGCTCTCGCTGCCGAGCCATCCGCTGTCGAGCGTGCCGACGGTGGCGCTGAAGTCCGAGAAGTCCGCCTGCGGGTCGACGGCCTGCCACTCCGCCTTCGCCTGGGCGACGGCGGTGTCGAGCTGCGACTGCGTGAGCGCGGCGGACGTATCGACGGGGGTGGCCGGGAGGGATGCCGCCATGAGCGGCTGCGGCGTGCTGCCTGTGTCGGCCGGGTTCGTCGAGCCGGTGCCGGTCGAGCCTGTCGTGTCCGTGGTGCCGGTGGAGCCGGTGCCTGTGGAGCCCGTGCCGGTCGACCCGCTGGTGTCGGTGGAACCCGTTGACCCGGTTGAGCCGGTCGAGCCGGTGGACCCGGTGGACCCGGTCGACCCCGTCGAACCCGTGAAGCCGGTCGACCCCGTTGAACCGGTGCCGGCCTTCGACGTCGTGCCCGACGTGCACGTCACGGAGTTGCCGTCGGCGGACCGCACGCAGTGCATCTGCGAGGTCGTGGTGGGAGTCGGCGTCGTCGGCTTCGTCGTCTTCGTGGTCTTCGTGGCCGGCACCCTGGTCTGCACGACGGTGGTGTGCGTGACGACGGTCGCGGCCCGGGCGGCCGCCTGCTGCTGTGCGACGAGCGCGGCGTTGTGCTGCGCCTGGATCTTGGCCTCGCGCACCTTGGCGTCGTAGATCGCCTTCTCGCGGAGGTACTCGCGGTAGGCGGCGAGGTACTTCGCACGATCGGCGACGGCCTTCTGCCACGCGAGCTCGGCGGCGACGTACTGGTGGAACTGCACGAGGTCGGCCGTGGTGACCGTGCGCGACGTCGTCGCGGGTCGGGCCGTCTGCTGCACGGGTGCGGCCACCGCCACCGTGGGCAGCGAGAGCGCGAGCGCGGTGACGCAGGCGACCAGGATCGCCGTCGCACGGGTGGGCAGGCGGTGCGTCCGCACCGACCGCGTCCGACCCGTTGGACGCGGCTTACCCGTAGCCGTGTTCGCGTGCACCAGAGCCCCCAAGCCCCCGAAATGCTGGTGACATGTCGCGCCGAATCGCGACAGATGCGGGTCTACTCCTGCTCGTCCGCTGCCGTCAAGACCTCGCGCCGAAGATTTTTTCGCCGTTCATCGGGCGATTGTCCGCGAGAATC
Source organism: Microbacterium sp. (assembly GCA_035564095.1). Classification (GTDB taxonomy): domain Bacteria; phylum Actinomycetota; class Actinomycetes; order Actinomycetales; family Microbacteriaceae; genus Microbacterium. The sequence goes on from DATMTQ010000276.1 coordinate 1,229, forward strand.
CGTGGGGCGAAGGTATATGCCGCTCACGGAATGGGAGCGCTCGCACTCGGAGGTCGCGAATTGGCGGAATCCCCTGTCGGTATTGGTTGCAGGCCCCACTCACTCGGTCGCGCGTCCCGGTCCATGGTCCGAACGGCATGGGCGGTTCCGGCTGGAAATCCGATGCGGGATGGCGGCGCCCCGGGTGGGGCTCAGCCGGTGATGAAGGCACGGTAGCGATCCAGCGCCGCGCCGACCTCGCCCTTCGTCGCCGCTCCGGGCGCGAGCAGCTCGGGAACCGGGCCGTCGGCGTGACGCCCGAGGGCCGTCGACGCGAGCCAGGACCCCACGACCTGGCCGTGCGCGACGAGGATCGGGCGCACCATCCCGTTCTTGCCAGGGCCGATCGGCGCCCGGAACTCCGGCGCGCACACCGCGTCGCGGTCGGCGTACGAGATGTAGTACTCCTCGAACGGCGGCAGAGCGAACACGGTGACGGCATCCGGATCGACCTCCGCCGGCTCGCGCGAGACGTACACCCCGACCGCCACCTCGGCCAGTCCGGGCGCGGCGGTCTGCGCCGCGATGCGCGACGGGGTGAGCGGAAGTCCCGACCACCAGGAGAAGTCCGCCGCCGTCGCTGGTCCGTGGGCCGCGACGAACCGGGTGAACAGCGCCGCGACCGGATCGGACGGCGTCGGGGCGTCGTCCTTCACCCACTCGTCGACCAGCACGAACGACTGCTCTCGGCTCGGGCCGCCCTCGCGCGGCACGACCGGTCCCTGGCATATGATCCCGCGCACGGCGAGCGCGTAGATGATGTGCACGCCGCGCTGGTTCGCCGGATCGATGCCGAGCCCGCGCACCACCTCGAAGAGTTCGGCGCGGGTCAGCCGGTCGCCCCCGCGCAGAGCCGCCGTGATCGCCGCCTCGCAGCGCGAGAAGACCGCCTCGTCGAGCCCGAGCGCGCGATGGCGGGCCGCCGCCTGGCGGAACTGCCGTTCCCCGGTGATCCCCAGCACCCAGCGCAGATCGCGGGCCGGAACGATGTGCAGCGTGCCGCGCTGAGTCCACGCGCGCACGATCACCCCGGCGTCGAAGAGCGCGTCGACGTCGCGGATCGTCGGGGCACCGGCGGTGCGGGACGCCAGCGCCCAACGCCCGCCCCAGAACTCCTGGCTCTGCACGGCGAGCATGTGCTGCGCAGCATCCACGAGGCTCGGCGCCGGCGCGGTCAGACGGTGCGAGCGCAGCCGCAGCGCGGCGAGCCCGCCTCCTGCCCCAGTCTCGCTCCCGATTGCGGACTCAGCGGTGACGGCATCCATCCCCGGAGTCTCGCACAGCCCTCCGACATCGACCGCACCCCGCCGACCCCATCCCGAGAACGTGCGGGCCAGACGACGGGACCTGCGCGGGGCGCGGCTACGAGGTCAGGAACTCCTGCACCGCGGCGCGGAACTCCGGGGTGTGCAAGGCCCGCAGGTGGTCGCCGGGCACCTCGGCGAATCGCGCGCCGGGCACACCGGCGGCGAGATCCTCGAGGCCCGTGGTCAGGTCGTCGTCCCGGCCGCGGATGAACAGCACCGGCACGTCGGGCATCCGCACCGCAGGGTCGAACGGCTCGGAGGCCAGCCCCTCGATGAGGTTCAGCACCGCGACCGGCTCGAGGCCCGGCATCCGCGCCATGCCGAGGATCATGCCCGTGAACGGATCCGCCGGGGCATCCCCGCCGGCGAGCGCGCCGCGCGCCGACACGAGGTCGACCAGGCCGAACGGCTCGAAGGGACTGAGGCCGCCGAGCACCGCGCGATGCACGCCGCCGCGCGCGATGAGGTCCCACGACAGCCGCGACCCGAGCGAGTACGCGATGAGGTCGACGAGTCCCCCGGCCGAGGTCACGACGTCCTGCAGCAGGTCGACGACCGCGCTCGTCGCGAGCGGGGCATCCGGCCGGAACGACTTGCCGTGCGCGGGCAGATCGACGCGGTAGATCTCGCGACCGGGCAGCACCCCGGCCCATTCGGCATCCGGCCAGTCCACCCGCCCGCGCGACGCGAGCCCGTGCACGAACAGCACCGGCGGGCCGGTCACCGCGCCGGTGGCGGGGACGCGATGTACGTGCAGCGGGGAGGTCATCCGGGTCATCCCTTCAGGCGGGCGAAGATGACCGCCTCCCGGCGCTCCTCGTGGATCCGCTTGACCGCTTCGTCGGCCTCGCGACGCCGTTCGTCGTGGTCGATGACCTTCGGCATCCTGTCTCCTGTCTGGTGCGGCCGGCGCGGATCAGAACCCGCATGCCGATCACGTCGTGCTCACATCTTCGCGGGTCTTCAGCCGGGGCGCCGCCGGGCACGCTGCGCGACGACACCACCTCCTCGCCCGCGACAGCTGGCTCGGCCCGCCGTCGAGCGTCACACCTCCGCGATGAGCGCGCCGTCGACCGCCACGAGCCGACCCCGCGACACCACCGCCCGGCGCGGCGGCACGGATGCCACGGCCTCCGCCGCCGTGCGGGCATCCACCAGCACGAGGTCGGCCACGCAGCCGACCTCGAGGCCGTAGTCCGGCACGCCGAGCACCCGCGCCGCGCCCGACGTCGCAGCCCGCAGCGCGAGTTCCAGCCCCTCGTCGGTGCGCACCGAGTTGCGGTAGGCGACGTGCATCGCGCGCTGAAGCATGTCGCCGTTGCCGAACGGCCCCCACAGGTCCCGGATGCCGTCGCTGCCGCACGCGAGCGGGACGCCCGCGGCATCCAGCGCCAGAAGCGGCGGCACCGGCACGTCGTACACGGCGGCGGTCGCGAGCGCGACCCCCGCCTCCGCGAGCCGCTCGATGAGGCGCTGCTGCGTCGGCGGATGCGCGATGCCGAACGCATGGCTGATGACCACGCGGCCGGCCAGGCCGTGCGCGATCGTGCGCGCGGCGATCTCCTCGAACTCCCAGGCGCCGAGCGATCCGTCCTCGTGCAGGTGGATGTCGATGCCGCAGCCGGTGCGGGCGGCCAGGTCGAACAGCGCGTCCAGCTGCACGGTGGGCGCTCGATCCACGATCGCGGGGTCGATGCCGCCGATCGTCGGCACGCCGAGGGCGACGGCCTCTTCCAGCAGCTCGAGGGTGCCCGGGTTGGAGATCAGGCCGCCCTGCGGGAAGGCGACCTGCTCGATCGTGACGAGGTCGCGGTAGCGCTCGGCGATGCGTGCGACGGTCTGGATGCCGCGCAGCCCCACGCCCGGATCGACGTCGGTGTGCGTGCGGATGCGGGTGGTGCCGTTCGCGATCATGCGCTCCACGAGGGCGGAGATGTATTGCTCGCTGGGCAGGCCGAACCGCTCGCGCTCGCGCCGCTCGTGCGCGATCCGCTCGGAGACGGTGCCGGCGCCCGGGTTCGGCACCCACGGACCCGAGTACAGGGTCTTGTCGATGTGCGCGTGCGCGTCGATGAGCCCGGGCAGCGCGAGCGCGCCCCGGCCGTCGATGCGCTCGGTGTCCGCTCCGGCATCCGGCACCGTCCCGGCCGGGGCGACCGCGACGATGCGGCCGTCCTCGCACACCACGCTCACGCGCTCGCCGGGCGCGTGAGCGAGGCGGACGTCGTCGACGACGAACGTCATGCCGCGGCCTCCACGGCAGCCGTGCGGGCGTCCACGGCCGGCGCCGTGCCGCGCCAGATGAGCGATCCGCCCACGGTGATCACCACGTTCATGATGAGCGCGACGAGCCCCACGTTCATGCCGATCACGACGGGGTTCATCGTGATCACCGCCCAGGTGACCAGCGCCACGCCCACGAGCATCCCGATCAGCATCGGCACGCGGTTCAGTCGTTTCCAGAACAGCCCCATGATGATCGCGGGCAGGAACTGCGAGACGCCCTGCTGACCGACCTGCAGCAGGTTGACCAGCAGCGTCGGAGCCGTGAGCGCCAGGGCGAGCGAGACGGCCATCACCGCGAACACCATGATCTTCGACAGCGACAGCACCGAGCGCTCGCTCGCGTCGGGCCGGAACGCGTTCTGATAGACGTTCTTCGACAGCTGCGTCGCCGACATGAGCACGAGCAGGCTCACCGGCACGATCGCCGACAGCGCCCCGGCGGCACCCACCACGCCGGCGACCCACCCGGGCAGCGCCTTGACCGACAGGTCGAGCAGTGCGGCGTTGGTGTCGCTGCCGGTGAGGCCCGGGGTCACGAGCAGCGCCGTCATCCCGACGAGCACGGGCAGGGCGAGCAGGATGCCGTAGAACGGCAGGAACACCATGTTGCGGCGCACGGTCTCGGCCGACTTGGCCGAGAAGATCGCGGCGGTCGCATGCGGGAACATGAAGAACGCGAGGCTCGAGACCAGCAGCGTCGACATCATCCACAGCGGCGAGTGCTGGGGGTTCATCCCCTGCAGCGAGAACAGGTCGGGGTACTTGCCGAGCACGGTGTCGACGACAGTGGTGTACGACCCGAAGAAGTGCAGCGGCAAATAGATCCCGACGATGCCGATGCCGATGATCATCAGGATGTCCTTGAGGATCGACACCATGGCGGTCGCGTTCATGCCGGCGAGCGACACGAACAGCGCCACGACCGCGAAGGCGATCAGCATGCTGACATCGCGGGGCAGGGCGCCGCCCGAGGTGACCTGCACGATCTGGCCGAAGCCGAGCAGCTGCACCTCGATGTACGGGATCATGAACACCACCCCCACGATGCCGAAGAGGGCGCCGAACCACCGGCTCCCGAACCGGTGCGCGAAGTAGTCCGCCTGCGTGACGAGGTCGTGGTCCTTCGCGTACTGCCACAGCCGCGGCAGATACAGGTACCCGAAGGCGTACGCGAGCGTCCCATACCCCAGCGTCCACAGGGCGGCGTCTCCGAGGCTGTACACGCCGCCGGAGGCGCCGAGGAAGGTCGCCGTCGAGTAGGTCTCGCCCGCGGCCAGCAGCCAGAACAGGAGGACGCCGTAGGAGCGCCCGCCCACCGTCCAGCTGGCCAGGTCGCCGCGCTTGGTGCGCCGGCGGCCGTACAGCCCGAGGGCGACGGCGGCGATGAGCACGACGAGGATGACGGCGGATGCGGCGTTCATCGCTCCACCTCCGCGGTGGCGGCCGACTGCTTGCGTCGCAGGGTGTCGGCCGCGAGCAGGAAGAAGGGCGTGATGACGGTCCAGGTCGCGAACCAAAACGCGAGTTCCGGGAGGACCCAGATGCGCCCGGCCCCGGTGAAGAACGGGACGCCGCCGATCACGATGACCACCGGGATGAGCGGCAGGATCCACTGCAGATGCTTACTCACGACAACCTCCATTGGTCGCATTTGGTATCCCATACGCTACTTCGCTCCCCGGAATCTGTAAACATCCCGGGTTTGAAAACGCCGGAATGGATACCAAACGCGCGTCCCAACCCGCCCAGCCTCTCGCCGAGCCCGCCGGTTCGGTCCCGATCCCATCGGCCAGGATGCGCGCTAGCCCACGGGGTCGGTGCCGTTCGGGAACAGCGGC
>DATMTQ010000277.1:0-1749 GCA_035564095.1 Microbacterium sp.
GTCGCCGCGATCGCCGGCGAACAGGCCACCGCCGAGTCTTCCCGGGAGTTCGCGGCCCGCTGGGTGCACGTGCCCGAGGGACCGGCGGCCAGCGCCTGCGCGGACGCCGTGGCCCGGCGCGTGGTGTCGGCGGTCCGCTCCGTATGATGGTGACGGCCGCAGCCCGTCCCTTCTCGTGAGGTAGTGATACGTGAGCACAGATGCAAGAACGGTCGCCGTGGTGCTCGCCGGCGGCATCGGCGTGCGAGTGGGACTCGGCATCCCGAAGCAGCTGATCCGCATCGCCGGCAAGGCGATCGTCGAGCACACGCTGGAGGCGCTCGAAGCCAGCGACGACATCGACGAGATCGTCGTCATGATGAACGCGGCCGCGATCGGCGAACTCGACCATCTCAAGGCCGACCCGCGCTTCCCCAAGCTGACCCGCATCCTCCCCGGCGGTGAGACCCGCAACGACACCACGCAGCTGGCGATCGCCGCACTCGACGGCGACGACACCAAGGTGCTGTTCCACGACGCCGTGCGCCCGTTCATCGACGATCGCATCATCCACGACTGCGTCACCGCCCTGGACGAGTACGACGCCGTGGACACCGCCATCCCCTCCGCCGACACGATCATCCAGGTCGACGGCGACCGGCGCATCACCGGCATCCCGGACCGGTCCCTCCTGCGCCGCGGTCAGACGCCGCAGGCGTTCCGGCTGGACACGATCCGGCGTGCGTACGAGATCGCCGCCCAGGACCCGACGTTCAAGGCCACCGACGACTGCGGCGTCGTGTTCAAGTACCTCCCCGACGTGCCCATCCACGTCGTCGACGGCACGGCGGAGAACATGAAGGTCACCGAGCCCATCGACATCCACATCGCCGACAAGCTGTTCCAGCTGCAGTCGGCGAGCATCTCGGCCGAGACCGTGACGACACTCCCGGAGCTGACCGGCAAGGGCGTCGTGGTCTTCGGCGGCAGCTACGGGATCGGCGCGAGCATCGTCGAGCAGGCCCGCGAGGCCGGCGCCCGGGTGCTCGAGTTCAGCCGCTCCTCCACCGGCACCGACGTCACGTCGGCCAAGCAGGTGCGCAAGGCCCTCGCCCGGGCCGCGCACGAGCTCGGCCGCATCGACGCCGTCATCGTCACCGCCGGGGTCCTGCGCATCGCGCCGCTGACCGAGACCAGCAAGCACGACCTCAAGAACACGATCCAGACGAATCTCACGGCACCGGCGCTCATCTGCCGCGAGGCCTATCCGTACCTGGAGCAGACCGGCGGCCAGGTGGTGTTGTTCACCTCCAGTTCGTACACCCGGGGCCGCGCGAACTACAGCACCTACTCCGCCACGAAGGCCGGGGTCGTGAACCTCACCCAGGCACTGTCCGAGGAGTGGGCCGAGACGGGCGTGCGCATCAACTGCGTCAACCCGCAGCGCACCGCGACGCCGATGCGCACCTCCGCGTTCGGCGAGGAGCCGGACGGCACGCTGCTCGACCCCGACGATGTGGCGAGGGTCACCATCCACCTGCTCGACGGCGACGTGACGGGACAGATCGTCACCGTCGAGGTCGCGGTGATGGCCGCGCTGCGGCAGCGCCGCTGAACATGGGCGCGCTTCGCCGGCGGGCCGCCGGATACGCGCTGTGGCAGTGGCGGCGGCGCACACCGGGGCCGGCATCCTCCGCCGCACCGGACGCCGTCCGGCGCTCCCTGTCGGAACGGGACCGGTGGAGCGTCATCATCCTCACCGACCGTCCG
>DATMTQ010000278.1:0-11534 GCA_035564095.1 Microbacterium sp.
GTCGAGGTGATCGGCACCCCTGCCGAGGAGGGCTACGGCGGAAAGATCGAGCTGCTCGAGCGCGGCGCGTTCACCGAACTGGACTTCGCGCTCATGGCGCACCCCGCGCCGGTCGACGTCGCCGAGGCCGAGCCGTTCGCGGTGGCGCACTGGCACATCCGGTACGACGGCAAGGCAGCGCACGCCGCGGCCTATCCCGAACGCGGTGTCAATGCAAACGACGCCTTCCTCATCGCGCAGACCGCCATCGCGCTGCTGCGCCAGCAGCTGCCGCCCGGTGTGCGCGTGCATGGCGTGCAGACGCGGGGCGGCGAAGCGCCCAACGCGATCCCCGAGCGCACCGAGGGCCGCTGGTACGTCCGCGCCGAGACCACCGAGAAGCTGCTCGCGCTCGAACAGCGCGTGCTGAAGTGCTTCGAGGCGGGCGCGCTCGCGACGGGTGCCACATTGACCGTGACACCCGAGGGCGGCCGCTACTCGGAGATGCGCACAGATGTCGAGGCCCTCGACTTCTACCGCGCCAACGCCGTCGCCGTGGGCCGCGATTTCGACGTCGACCCGGTCGCGAGCTCGATGAACCGCGCCTCGACCGACATGGGCAACGTCTCGCAGGTCGTCAACGCCATCCATCCCTACATCGGCGTCGGCGGCAAGGCCAGCAACCATCAACCCGAGTTCGCGCAGGCGTGCGTCGGCGAGACCGCCGAGCAGACCCTGCGCGACGGTGCCGTCGCACTGGCCTGGACTGCGCTCGATGTGGCCCGGAGCCGTGCCGCATCCGCCACGACCCTCGAAGGAGAACGCGCGTGACCACCACCGACTGGGCCGCCCGGGCCCGCGAACTCACGATCGACGGCCGTGCCGTCATCGACGGACAGCGGGTGGACGCCGCCTCCGGCGAGACCCTCGCCGTGACGAGCCCCGGCTCGCTCGCCCACCTGACCGACCTCGCCGCCGGCACCGCGGCCGACGTGGATGCCGCCGTCGCCCACGCCCGCCGGGCGTTCGAGTCCGGCGCCTGGAGCCGCCTCGGCGCTGCGGAGCGCGGTCGTGCGCTGATCCGGCTCGCCGACCTGATGATGGCGAACCTCGAGGAGCTGGCTCTGCTCGAGACGCTCGACTCCGGCAAGCCGATCGCGCAGACCCTCGCCGTCGACGTCCCCGGCGCCGCCGAGACGTTCCGGTGGTACGGCGAGCTCGCCGACAAGCGGTACGACGAGATCCCGGCGACCCCGCCCGGATCCACCGCGCTGGTGCGTCGCGTTCCGCTCGGCGTGGTGGGGGCGATCACCCCGTGGAACTACCCGCTCGAGATCGCCGCCTGGAAGCTGGCGCCGGCGCTGGCATCCGGAAACAGCGTCGTGCACAAGCCGGCCACAGAGACCTCGCTCACAGCCCTGCGCCTCGCCGACCTCGCGCTCGAAGCCGGCATTCCCGCGGGCGTGCTCAACGTGGTGCCGGGCCGCGGATCGACGGTGGGCAGCCGCATCGCGCGGCATCCCGGCATCGACGTGCTCGCGTTCACCGGCTCGACCGCGGTCGCCAAGCAGCTCATGATGGATGCCGGCAGCTCGAACATGAAGCGCGTGGCACTGGAGGCCGGCGGCAAGAGCTCGAACGTGATCTTCGCGGACGCCGACCTCGCGGCGGCCGCCGAGAAAGCCGCGTTCGGCGCCTTCTACAACCAGGGTCAGGTGTGCTCCGCGAACTCCCGCATCCTCGTGGAGCGCGCCGCGCACGACGAGTTCGTCGCGCTGCTGGCCGCGGCGACCCGCGCGTACGAGCCGAGCGATCCGCTGGCCGGCGACCCCGGCAACGGGTCGCTCATCAGCCGGGCGCACGCCGACGAGGTGGGCGCGGCGATCGCGCGGGCGGCAGCCGACGGCGAGCTCGTCTCCGGCGGCGAACGGGTCACGATCACCGGATCCGACGCCTACCTGCGTCCGGCGATCGTCACGGGCCTCGGCGCCGACCACGACCTGCACCGGGTCGAGGTGTTCGGTCCGCTCGTCGCGGTGCTGCCGTTCGACTCCGAGGGGGATGCCGTGCGCCTCGCGAACGCGACCGACTACGGCCTCGCGGCATCCCTGTGGACCGACGACCTGGGTCGCGCGCACCGCGTGTCGGACGCACTGGTCGCCGGCACGGTGTCGGTGAACACGGTGGACGCGCTCGGGCTGACGACCCCGTTCGGCGGGTTCCGCCAGTCCGGTTTCGGCCGAGACCTGTCGCGCCACGCGCTGGACAACTACACGGACTGGAAGACCACCTGGTTCCAGCACGGGTGAGCGGATGCGCCCGGGCACCGCAGAGCCGTGCCAGAATGCGACGTAGTTTCCGATCCGCGAAGGAGTCGACGTGAGCGACACGACAGAATCCGAGCCGGAGTACATCGTCGAGTACGTCGACGGCCCGCTGGCCGGGACCGACGAGCGGCGCCTGATGATCGACGGGGAGATCGAGCCGCGGATCGCCGCCTACGCGGCCGTCCAGGGACTGGAGTCGGTGTTCTGGTACGTGGCCGGCGACCGCAGCGAGCGCGACGGCGAGGTGCGCGTCCAGTACCGATTCGACCGATCCGAGAGCGACCCGGTGAGCCCCGTCCGCGACACCGAGTAGCAGGCGGGAGGCAGGCAGGGCCGCAGTCGGGAGTGAGGGCATGAGCGCACGGGTTCTGGCATCCACCGAAGAGCTTCCCGTCGGGGCGCTCGAACGTGCGCTGATCGACCGTGTCGACGGCGAGGTGCGCTTCGATGCCGGCACACGCGCCACCTACGCCACGGATGCCTCGAACTACCGGCAGACCCCGATCGGGGTGGTGGTGCCACGGTCGATCGACGCCGCGGTGGAGGCGGTCGCGGTGTGCGCCGAGTTCGGAGCGCCGATCCTGTCGCGGGGCGGCGGCACGAGCCTCGCCGGCGAGTGCTGCAACACGGCGGTCGTCATCGACTGGAGCAAGTACTGCCATCGGATCGAGTGGATCGACGCCGAGCGACGGCGCGCCATGGTGCAGCCGGGTGTCGTGCTCGACCAGCTGAACCGGGCCGTCGCACCGCGGGGCCTGCAGTTCGGCCCCAAGCCGGCCACGCACGGCCACTGCACGATCGGCGGCATGGTCGGCAACAACTCGTGCGGGGCTTCGGCCCAGGCATACGGCAAGACCGCCGACAACGTGGTGCGGCTCGAAGTGCTCTGCTACGACGGGACGCGGTTCTGGGTGGGCGAGGGGGAGGATCCGGATGCCGCGACGGGGCGCGAGCGCGAGATCCGTCAGGGCCTCTCCGGGCTCGCCCGCGAGTACGGCGACGAGATCCGGGCGCGTTTCCCCGACATCCCGCGCCGCGTCTCCGGCTACAGCCTCGACGAGCTGCTCCCTGAGCGAGGAGCCGATCTCGCCAAGGCGCTGTGCGGATCGGAGTCGACCCTCGTCACGGTGCTCCGTGCTGAAGTGACCCTTGTGCCGCTCGTGCCGGAACGGGCGTTCGTGCTCATCGGATACGACTCGATCGCGGACGCGGCGGATGCTGTCCCCGACATCGTCCGCCACGATCCGCTGATCCTCGAGGGCATGGACGGCCGCCTCATCGAGCACGAGCGTCGCAAGGGCCGGCACGAGGCCGGGCTGAAGCTGTTGCCCGAGGGCGAGAGCTGGCTGCTCGTGCAGCTCGGAGGCGACGACCGGGAGGCAGCCGATCGCCGGGCAGAGGACCTCGTCCACGATCTCGGCCTCACCGGCAGCGAGCGGGTGGCCGTGCTGGACGCTCCCGAGGAGCAGCGCCGGATCACGGCGGTCCGCGAAGACGCGCTCGGGGCCACCGCGCGGGTGCCGGGCGAGCACGCGGCCTGGCCGGGATGGGAGGACGCCGCAGTGCCGCCGGAGCGGCTCGGCGACTATCTGCGCGACTTCGCCCGTCTGCTCGACGCCTTCGGGTACGGTCGCGCCTCGATCTACGGTCACTTCGGGCACGGATGCGTGCATGCGCGCATCCCGTTCGACCTCACCACCGAGCGTGGCGTCGCGGACTACCGCCGCTTCGTCGAGCGCGCCGCGCATCTCGTCGTGGACTACGGCGGATCGCTGTCGGGCGAGCATGGCGACGGCCAGGCCCGCGGGGCGCTGCTGCCGATCATGTTCGGCGACAGGATCATGGAGGCGTTCCGCCGCACGAAGACCCTCTTCGACCCGCTGGGAACGATGAATCCCGGCAAGGTGGTCGATGCCGACCCCGTCGATGCGCACCTGCGTCTGGGGGCGGGGTACACGCCCCTCACTGTGCACCGCCAGATGTTCGCGTACCCGGAGGACGGCGGGATGTTCGCGAACGCCGCCGCCCGGTGCGTCGGCGTCGGCGCCTGCCGCGACCACACCGGCGGGGTGATGTGCCCGTCGTATCGCGCGATCGGCGAAGAGGAGCACTCCACCCGCGGCCGTGCTCGGATGCTGTTCGAGATGATGAAGGGCGAGACGATCGACGACGGGTGGCGCTCGGAGGCGGTGCGCGACGCGCTGGACCTGTGCTTCTCGTGCAAGGGATGCCGCGCCGATTGCCCCGTCGGCGTCGACATGGCGACCTACAAGGCCGAGTTCCTTTCGCACCACTACCGCGGTCGTGTGCGCCCGATGGCCCACTACACGATGGGGTGGCTGCCCCTCTGGGCAAGACTCGCCCGCATCGCGCCCGTCGCGATCAACGCCGTCACCCACTCCCAACGGCTGCACGGGGCGGTCGCCCGGCTGGCCGGCCTGGAGCCGGACCGGCCCATCCCCGCGTTCGCGGGCGAGCGGTTCGCGTCCTGGTACCGGCGGCGAGGTCCGCGCGGCAGCGGCGCCCGGGGCGAGGTGCTGCTGTGGCCCGACACCTTCACCGACAACCTGCATCCGGGCGTCGCGCGCGCCGCGGTCGAGGTGATCGAGGACGCCGGCTACCGTGTCGTGGTCCCCTCCGGTGCGCTGTGCTGTGGGCTCACCTGGATCTCGACCGGACAGCTCGGCGTCGCGCGCCGCGTGCTTGCACGCACGGCGCGAAGGCTGCGGCCGTGGCTCGACCGGGGTGTCCCGGTCATCGGACTGGAGCCCAGCTGCACCGCAGTGTTCCGGGTGGACGGTCCCGAACTGCTGCCCCGGGACGACGACGTGCGCCTGCTCGCGGACCGCACGCGCACCTTCGCCGAGCTGCTGGACGGCACGGACGGCTGGCGTCCGCCCGCCGTCGGCGGCGACGCCGTGGTGCAGCCGCACTGCCATCAGGGGTCCGTGCTGGGCTTCTCCGCCGACGAGCGGATCCTGGAAGCGGCCGGGATCGATGCGACGATCGTCGGTGGATGCTGCGGCCTGGCCGGGAACTTCGGGTTCGAACCCGGGCATCTGGAGATCTCGGTGGCGGCTTCGGAGACGGAGCTGATGCCGGCGGTTCGCGCTGCGGACGAGCGGGCCGCCGTGCTGGCGGACGGGTTCAGCTGCCGCACGCAGATCGAGCACAGCGGGTGCGGGCGGCAGGCGATGCATCTGGCGGAACTGCTCGCCGCAGGACTCCGCGGCCCCTCCTCGGCGGCGCGTCCCGAGGACGGCATCCTGCAACGCCCCGGGCGACCGCAGTCGCTGCCGGCCGCGCGACGGGGGACGCGGCCCTTCGTGCGGGATGCCGAAGGGGATGCGCCGCCGCCCGACACCCACCCGGGCCGCTGAACCGAGCCTCCCGCGGCATCCGCGCGGACGGCCCATGGTCGCGTGCTTTCTACACAGGCCGGTCGCGGAATGTCAACCCCCGAGGCCCCGCCCGGCCCGGTCCCTAGGGTGGCCCGCGAAGGGGGGTTCGAGTGCTTCGTCGCCGATGGCTCGCGGGGTGCGTCGCGCTGACGCTCGGCCTGGGCCTTGCCGGATGTTCGGCATCGCCATCGGACATCCGCCCGATCGCGGCCCAGGCGCTCGCCGCGACGCGTTCCGCCGAGACGGGCCTGCGCCTTCTCGACGGCGGGGCCACTTTCTCCACCACCGACGACGCGCTGCTGGGAGACATGGTCACCCAGCTCGGCGACGTCATGCGGCAGCTCGAGACGACCCAGACGAGCGGAGCGTCCGCCGAGCGGATGCGGGTGCAGGTTCTCGGCGCGTCGCGTGCCGCGGTCGATGCGATCCACGACGCGCAGCAGAACCGCCGAGAGGAAGCGCGGCGGGAACTCCGATCCGCTTCCGCCGAGCTCGCCCGCCTGGCGGGTGGACGATGAAGAACCTGCTCGCGGTCGCACTGGGCGTGCTGACGGCGATCGGCGGGTTCGTCGACATCGGCGACCTCGTGACGAGCGCGGTGGTCGGGTCCCGGTTCGGCATGAGTCTCACCTGGGTGGTGCTGCTCGGCATCGTCGGCATCTGCGTGTACGCCGACATGGCGGGCCGGGTCGCCGCGGTGAGCGGGCGGGCGACCTTCGAGATCATCCGAGAGCGCCTCGGCCCGCGCACGGGCCTGGCCAATCTCGCGGCATCCTTTCTGATCAACCTGCTCACGCTCACGGCCGAGATCGGCGGCATCGCCCTCGCGCTGCAGCTGGCGGCCGGCGTCGGACCGGGCCTGTGGATCCCCGTCGCGCTGTTCGGGGTGTGGATCGTCGTCTGGCGCGCGAAGTTCTCGATCATGGAGAACGTGACGGGTCTGCTCGGCCTGTGCCTGGTGGCGTTCGGGGTCGCGATCTTCCTGCTGCATCCGGACTGGCAGACCCTCGCCACGCAGGCCGTCCAGCCCTGGACGCAGCCCACGACGGGGAATCCGCTGTCGTACTGGTACTTCGCGGTCGCCCTCTTCGGTGCGGCGATGACGCCGTACGAGGTCTTCTTCTTCTCCTCCGGAGGCGTCGAGGAGGGGTGGACCAAGCGCAGTCTCGGCATCGAACGGGTGAACGTGCTCATCGGCTTCCCGCTCGGCGGGATGCTGTCGCTCACGATTGCCGCCTGCGCCGCGATCGTGCTGCTGCCGCAGGCGATCGAGGTGTCGTCGCTCTCGCAGGTGGTCCTGCCGGTGGCACAGGCCGGCGGGCGGCTTCTGCTGGCGTTCCTGATCGTCGGGATGCTGGCGGCGACGTTCGGCGCCGCGCTGGAGACGACGCTTTCCGGCGGCTACACGCTGGCGCAGTTCTTCGGGTGGAGCTGGGGGAAGTTCCGCAAGCCGGCTCAGGCCGCGCGGTTCCACCTGTCGATGATCGTCTCGCTGCTGATCGGCGGAGGCATCCTCGCGACCGGCGCCGATCCGGTCACCGTGACCGAGCTCTCGGTGGTGTTCTCCGCCATCGCGCTGCCTTTGACGTATTTCCCGATCCTCGTCGTCGCGAACGATCCGGAGTACATGGGCGAGGACGTGAACGGCCGGGTGCGCAACGCGCTCGCCGTCGTCTTCCTCGCGGTCATCGTGGTCGCGGCCGTCGCGGCCATCCCGCTCATGATCATCACGGGGATGGGCTCGTGAAGCGCGCGCACCGTCCCGACCGTCCGCTCGAGTGGTACCGCGACCCCGACGGACGCGGCGTCGACGCGCGACTGCACGTGCTGGACCGCCAGATGCTCGACCGGGACGACGTGCCGGTGAGCACGGTCGACGACGTGGAACTGGACGGGATCGAACTCGGCGCGTCGGTCGACCATGACCGCCGGCCGATCGTGTCCGCCGTGCTCGTCGGCGCGGCCGTGCTGCCGCGGATCTTCGGCGGCGGCATGCCGCGCACGCGGTGGGCTCGCATCCCCTGGAGTCTGGTGGTGCGCCTGGACACGACGATCGCGCTGGATGCCCTCGCCGACGACCTGGACGTCAACTGGCTCGAGCGGTGGATCCGCGACCGGATCATCGCCCGCATCCCCGGAGGACGTCATGCTCCTGAGTGAGCTGCTGGACAGCACGGTGCTCGACAAGGACGGAGTGCGCCTGGGCACGGTCGTGGACGTGCGGTTCCGTCGTGCCGCGCGCCGGGGGCGACATGAGGGGGACCTCGAGCTGATCGCGCTGATCGTCAGTCCGCACACCCACATGTCAATGTACGGCTACGAGCGCGGACGGATGGAGGGCCCCGCCGTCATCGCCCGCGGCATCGCGTGGTTGCACCGGCGCTCGCGGATCATCCCGTGGGAATGCGTCCAGCGAGTGGACGAAGGCACGGTCGTGCTCGGCGTACGGCCGCCCCGCATCCCGCTGGACGTGCGCGCCGAGATCCCGGCGGATGCCGATTCCTGAGCAGAGGCGGCTCAGGCGGGCTGCGTCACCGGCCGCCGCGCGAACAGGTGCTCGACGACGTACTCGGCGTCGGGTCCCATGCCCATGAGCGTGGGGGAGGCGATCGAGTACTGGAACGGCAGCCCGACGAATCCGAGCCCGGGCACCGCGTCGGCGAGATACCGCAGATGCGCCCGTGCCCAGGCGCGTTCGCTGACGTCGTCGCGGCCGATGAACCAGGCCGCCTGGCCGAACTCGTCCAGCTCGCCGGCGTCGAGGGTGGCCTCGTCGATGACGAACTGGTCGTATCTGCTGCTCCAGTCAACGACCGGGGCGTCCCGGATCGCCATGGTGCCAGTATCGGCGTGCCGGCAGCCCCCGACAAGGGGCCTTTGGACGCGACGGCGGGGGTCGAACCCGCAACGCTGGCCGGTATGAACCGGTGCCCGGGACCGCCCGGATCGCCGCGATGACTCCACGCTATCTCCGGCTCCGATGACCCACCCTTGCGTGTCCGATGGTTTCGCACTGTGAACGGGGATGACGCCGTCGTTGACGGTGCATCCGCGCCGTTATGCTGAGCGGATGGCGATCGCGGTGAGACGGGGAATCACCGCCGCCGTCGTGTTCGCCGCGCTGCTCGTGGTCGGCGGCTGGGTGGCACTGCGCGTGCCGCCGTACGCGGTCGGTTCGGGCGTCGTGCCGGATGCCGCGCACACATGGCCGGCCCGCATCCTGCTCGTCCTCACCGTCGCGTGGATCGTGATCGGGATGATCTCGGCGCGCACGAGCCTCGTCGGCCGGCCCGGGGCGAGCGCCGCCCGCGCCACGTGGATCGCGACGTTCCGTCCCTGGCGGGCGCGCGAGTCGACGCTCGGGATGCTGGAGCTCGACCGCACGCTCATGCTCGTGATCCCGATCGGCGTACTCGCCGTCACCCGGTTCCTGCAGTCCTCCGGCCACTCCGTCGCCCAGCTGGTGGTGACGCTCGGCGGCTGGCTCGTGTTCGCCGTCGTCGCCGAGCTCTGGATGCAGAAGCGCTCGCCGTGGGCTCTGATCGCGACCGTCGGCGGCATCATCGTGATGCGCTGCGCGTTCACCCTGCTGCCGCTCTCGTTCGGGTTCCCGTACAGCACCGCCGTGACGCGGGTCTACATGACCATCTCGACGGCCGGCTTCCTGTGGACGTTCGTCGCCGCGGCGTGGTCGCTGTTCCCGCGGTTCGGGGTGCGTCGCGCCATCGGGATCGTGCTGGCCGCCGCCGGCGCTGGACTCGCGGTGACCTGCGCCGTGGTCGCGCTCGTCGGCCCCGCCCACGTGCTGCACGACTGGACCGACCACGTGAGCGCCCTGCCCTGGGGTCTCGCGCGCATGTTCGGCATGGCCGACATCCTCGCCGCCGTCACGGGTGCGGTGTGGTGGCTCGCGCTCGCCGGACTCATCGCCGGGGGCACCGGGGTGGTGCTCGCCCTGCCCGAGCGCCAGGGTGCGCCCCGCTAGCATCTCTGCTTGGCCTGGGAGCGAATTAGCCGCGTCGTATCCGTCCCTGGTCGGAACCCGGGTATTGGGGCACTGTGAACGGGGATGAAGGACCCCGCCGGAAACGCGTGGTCCTGGGGATATGACGTTCTCGGCCACCAGGTCAGCGCCACCGACCCGGACACCGGCATCACGACGTCCACATACGACGACGGGAAACCTGCTCTCCAGCACCGATGGGCGCGGAGAGCAGCTCACCTACACGTACGACAGCCTCGACCGGCAGGCCGATCTGCCCAGCCTGCATCGCGTTTCTTGAAGAGAGTGGTGCGACGATCACAAGTCCGACAACAGCCTGGTGGTGATGGTCCTGCATACATATGACGAGCGTGACCTGGTCAGCCGGCTCTCGCGACTGGATCGGCCGTCAAAGAGGATGGCTGGACCCGTGAGACGGGGTACGGGCAGAACTCCGCTGCAGCAGCTGCTTACGCGATCAGAACTTGGTTGGCTGACGACCCTCAAGAGGCGGCATGGGCGGGTCGCCAGGTCTACGAGTTGGCCGACTACGTGGTGCTGCAATCCAAGCCTGACCTAGATCTGGAGTCGACTGATTGGCGGAAGCTTCGAACTGACGCCGAGGCTGGAGGCCAGATACTAGCCGACGCAGCTCCCTAGCGCCGGTGCTACGAGGAGTTCGATGTGCCATCATCGAACCGCGGGCCCGCACATGGGGCGCGTCTGATCGTGAACGATCCGAACGGAATCGTCAACCTCTTCACCGAGCCATGAACGACGACAGCATCTCCCTCGCGAACGAACGCTTCGCCCCAATCACGAGCCGTATCGGGTACCTGAACCTCACCCTTCATGACGCGAACGATCTGCTTCTCGAGTGGGGCCGATGGTTGTACAAAGATGCTCGGGCACTAGAACTCTCCGGTGGGCTTGTCGAGAACGTGAATAGACTCGAGCCATTGACGTGGGGAAACACACCTCGGGAACTGCTTGTGCAGACGCGCAATCCCGAATGGACGGCTTACTTCGATTGCCTGCACGGCGGTACCGACCCCGTCGGGCCGATCGCATACCTCACCAAACAAGCCGAGGTGATGGGTGTCTGGATCTCCGCTCGACCCATGATTCCTCCTGAGGGTGGGCGGCCATGGGGATCGCGCCAGTTCTACGTTCACGGCCCTGGTGGCACCGATGCGAGGAACACGGTCCGAGGTATCGACCTCGTCCAAGACGGTGCGCGTTGGCATTTCGGTCTTATGGGTGCACCGCTTCCGTTCGAGGACCTCGA
This sequence comes from Microbacterium sp., assembly GCA_035564095.1. Classification (GTDB taxonomy): domain Bacteria; phylum Actinomycetota; class Actinomycetes; order Actinomycetales; family Microbacteriaceae; genus Microbacterium. The sequence continues at coordinate 10,978 of DATMTQ010000278.1, forward strand.
CGCGTACACCCGCCGGCGCGTTCTCGAGCGCTTCACGGGAAGCATGCTCGAGTCCTACGCGCGTGCGATGGGACTCGACGCGTTCGACCTCGACTTCTACAGCGGTCCGAGCATGCTGGTCACCAGTGCTGCCCCGATTCAGCCTGACGACGGGATCTCTCTGGCAGACCGGCGACGAGAGCTGGGTTACATCGACGTGGCGTGATGTGACTCCGACGTATCGGGGACGAGTCAGCGACCCGCGTCGACCTCCGAGCGGGTGACTCCTGCCACGTCGCGCGATTGCCCTGCCCGAGCGCGAGGGCGCACCCCGCTAACGGCCTCTGTCTCGGGCGCCGGTGCCCGGGGCGGTACAGTGAGCCGGTCGCCACCCGAGGCGACGGAATGGGGATGCCGGTGGAGTCCTGGCCCGGAACCGCCTACCCGCTGGGGGCGACCTTCGACGGCAACGGCACGAACTTCGCGCTGTTCAGCGAGGGAGCCGAACGCGTCGAACTGTGCCTGTTCGACGCCGCCGGCAACGAGACCCGCGTCGACCTCGTCGACAAGGACGCCTT
>DATMTQ010000279.1:0-24220 GCA_035564095.1 Microbacterium sp.
TACGACGCACTCCGCGCACAACGCCTCCCCGCCGCCCTCATCCAAGCCCAACGCGACTACTTCGGCGCCCACACCTACCACCGCACCGACAAACCCGGCACCTACCACACCAACTGGTCCGGCAACCGCACCGAAACCCCCGCCACCACCACCCACTGACACGGCACACTGCGTTTCGACTCGGGCGCGCTTCGCGCGGCCTCGCTCAACGACCGGGGATGGGAGCAGCGTCCGTGGAGCGACGGACCCGACCGGTCGTTGAGCGACCACGGCCGCAGGCCGAGCGAGACGAAACGGGAAGCACACTGCGTTTCGACTCGGGCGCGCTCCGCGCGGCCTCGCTCAACGACCGGCACGAGAAGGGAGCCGCGGGGCGCCGGGGCGGATGCCGACCGATCAGCCGACGCCCAGGTAGGCCTCTTTGATCGACGGGTCGGCCAGCAGCTCTCTGCCGGCGCCCGACTTCGTGATCTCGCCGGTCTCGAGAACGAACGCGCGGTGCGCCCGGGCAAGCGCCTGGTTCGCATTCTGCTCGACGAGCAGGATCGTGGTGCCCTGCTCGTTGATCTCCTTGATGATCCGGAAGATCTGGCGGATGAACTGCGGCGCGAGCCCCATCGAAGGTTCGTCCAGCAGCAGCACGCGCGGCTGGGACATCAGCGCCCGGCCGATCGCGAGCATCTGCTGCTCGCCGCCGGACATCGTGCCCCCGAGCTGCTTCTTGCGCTCCGCGAGCCGCGGGAACAGCGAGAACACCCGCTCGAGGGATTCCGGGACGCCGCTCTTGGACTTCAGCCCGAACGTGCCCATGTCCAGGTTCTCCATCACCGTCATGCCGGGGAAGATCCCGCGGCCCTCCGGCGCCTGCGAGATGCCCTTCACCACCCGGACGTGGGCCTTCATCTTGGTGATGTCCTGGCCCTCGAAGCTGATCGATCCGTGCGACGGGTGCAGCAGCCCGGAGATGGTGCGCATCGTCGTCGTCTTGCCCGCACCGTTGGCGCCGATGAGCGAGACGATCTCGCCCTCCTCGACCGCGAACGAGATGTCGCTGATGGCCTTGATGCGTCCGTAGTGGACCGAGACGTTCTTCAGTTCAAGCAGCGTCATCTTCGGGCTCCCCGAGGTAGGCGGCGATCACGCGCGGGTCGTTGCGGATGGCCTTGGGCACGTCGTCGGCCAGCTTGCGCCCGAACTCGAGCACGACGATCCGGTCGGTCACGCCCATGACGAGCTTCATGTCGTGCTCGATGAGCAGCACGGTGTACCCCTCTTCGCGGATCGCGCGGATGAGCGCCATCAGTTCGTCCTTCTCCGCCGGGTTGAAGCCCGCCGCAGGCTCGTCGAGGCAGAGGAGCTTCGGGTCCGTCGCGAGCGCGCGAGCGATCTCGAGGCGACGCTGAGAGCCGTACGACAGCTCGCGCGCCCGCTTCTCGGCGTGCTGCGCGATCCCGACGAATTCGAGCAGGGCCATGCCTCGGTCGATCGACGAGGCCTCCTCGCGCACGTGGCGCGGAAGCCGGAGCAGGGCGCCGGGCACCGACGTGCGGTGCCGGGCGTCGAGCCCCACCACCACGTTCTCGAGCGCGGTCATGTCTCCGAACAGCCGGATGTTCTGGAAGGTCCGGGCAAGGCCCATCCGCGTGATCTTGTGCTGCTTGCGCCCCTTGAGCGATACGCCTTCGAGGAGCACATCCCCGCTCGTCGGCTTGTACACGCCGGTCATGGCGTTGAAGCACGTGGTCTTTCCCGCGCCGTTCGGTCCGATCAGCCCGAGGATCTCGCCCCGTTTGATGTCGAACGAGACGTCGTCGAGTGCGAGCAGGCCCCCGAACTTCATGGTGAGGTTGCGCACTTCGACGAGGTTCTCCCCGACCTCGACCGCGACCTCGCGTTCCGACTCGGCGCCCTCCACGAGCGCGGGCTCGTCGAACGTCTCGATGTCGTCGGAAGCCGGCACAGACTGCACGGCGTCGCTCATGATGCCGATCCTTCCGTCGCGTTCGCGCTTTCCGGTGCACTTTTCGGCTCCGTGGGTGGCACCCAGTGCATGGCTCGACGGGCGAACGCGAGCAGACGCATCTTGGCCGGGATGAGGCCCTGCGACCGGAAGATCATGAGCAGCACCAGGACCACGCCGAAGATGAGGTACTTGTAGTCGGCGATCGCCGTGAACCGCACGGGGATGTACGCCACGATCGCGCCTCCGAGCAGCGCGCCGACCTTGTTGCCGGCCCCGCCCAGCACGACGGCGGCGACGAACAGGATCGAGGTCTGCACGTCGAACTTCTGGTTGTTGACGAAGCCGACCTGGCCGGCGAACAGCGCGCCCGACAGGCCCCCGACGCCCGCCCCCATCGCGAACGCCCAGACCTTGTACTTGAAGGTGGGCACCCCCATGATCTCGGCGGCATCCTCGTCCTCACGGATCGCGACCCACGCGCGGCCGACGCGGCTGCGCTCGAGATTGCCTGCGAGCAGCAGCACGATGATGATCACGGTGAGCGTGAGCCAGTACCACGGCGTGCCGTTGGAGACGACGAAGACCGGCAGCCCGCGCGCATCGGTTCCCGGCGGATGCCCCACGTTCTGGAAGCCGACCTGGCCGTTCATCGCCGGGATGATGGTGGCGAGAATGCGGACGATCTCGCCGAAGCCGAGCGTCACGATCGCCAGGTAGTCGCCCCGCAGGCGCAGCGTCGGCACCCCGAGGAGGACTCCGAAGAACATCGTGATGGCGATGGCCAGCGGCAGCGTCCACAAATACGGGATCTTCGCGAGCGGCGAATCGGGGCTGGTGAACATGGCCGCCGTGTACGAGCCGACCGCGAAGAAGGCGACGTATCCCAGGTCGAGCAGGCCTGCGTACCCGATCACGATGTTCAGGCCCACCCCGACGAGGGCGTAGACGGCCATCGAGAAGCAGGCGATCGGCCAGTCGTTGCCCGGCTCCGTGGTCAGGGGGAAGAAGTTGAGGTAGGGCAGGGCGAAGGCGATCGCCACGACGATGAGCAGCCACGCCCACTGCGCCTGCCGCGGCAGCTCGTTCCATCTCTCCCTCAGATGCACGAACGGGCCGTGCCGGCGTACGGCGATCGATTCGGTCTCGATCGCCTCCCGCGCCGATTCGGCGTCGGGCATGATCTTCGGGCCGTCGGATGAGAGGCTCATGCACGGCTCCTTCCGAGTGTCTGCCCGAGGATTCCTTCGGGCCGGATCAGCAGCACGAGCACCAGGACGACGAACGCGACCACATCCGCCCACTGCGCGTCGCCCAACAGGATCTGCCCGTAGTTGGAGATGACGCCGAGCAGCAGACCGCCCAGCAGTGCGCCGCGGACGTTGCCGATGCCGCCGAGGACGGCGGCGGCGAAGGCCTTGACGCCGAGGATGAATCCGCCGTTGTAGATCACGCCCGAGGGGACGAGCATGATGTAGAAGAGCGCCGCGGCACCGGCGAGGATCCCGCCCACGACGAACGTGATGACGATGATCCTCTCTCTGTTCACCCCCATCAGGGTGGCGGTGTCGGGGTCCTGGGCGACCGCGCGGATGCCGCGTCCGGTGCGCCCGCGGCGGATGAACAGATCCGTCGCGATCATCAGCACGATCGCCGCGATGACGATGATCAACTGCACGTCGTAGATGATCGTGCCGAACACGTCGAACACCGGATGCTGCTGGAACATCGTCACGCTCGGCATGGCGTTCGCGCCGGAGGGGCCGCCGAGCGGACCCTGGATGAGGAAGATCGTGTACTGGATGGCGAACGACGCGCCGATCGCGGTGATGAGGAATGCGAGCCGCGGAGCGTTGCGTCTGCGCAACGGACGATACGCGATGCGTTCGAGAAGCAATGCGGTCAGTGCGGACGCGATCATGCCGACGATCATCGCGAGCAGCAGATCACCGATGATCGCCACGGGGCTGAGGGTCGGAGCGTTCGGCCCGAATCCGAGAGTGAGGAGGGTCACCACGACGCCGTAGGCACCGACGATGAACACCTCGGAGTGGGCGAAGTTGATGAGACTGAGCACGCCGTAGACGAGCGTGTAGCCGACGGCGATCAGGCCGTAGACGGCACCGAAGGTGACACCGTCGAACGTCGCGCTCCAGAAGTTCTGGAAGAGCGCGGTGAAATCGAAGTTGATCCAGGAGTTGTCAGTCGGGGCGACGCCGATCGGGGCGGCGGCGAGGACGAGTTCGAGCATTCATGCTCCGCATCGGGAAGGGGTGCGTCGTGCGCACGGCCTATCTGGGGGATACACGGTGCCGCGGCGCCCCCTCGCTCGAACGGGGAGGCGCCGCGGCATCCGTGTCATTGACCGATCACGCCGATCGGCACGATCTTGCCGTTGAGCACGCGGTACCCGTACACGGTGGGCGCCTGCAGCTCACCGGTGGAGTTCCACTTGTAGTGCTTGCTCAGTCCGTTGGCGTCGTAGTTCTTCACCCAGCTGACCAGGGCCGGGCGCGACGTCTTGCCGTGGTCGATGCCGCTCAGCAGCACCGTGGCCGCGTCGTAGCCTTCGATCGAGTACGTGCCGGGCGCCGCGTGGGCCAGAGACTGGTACGCGCTCGCGAACGACGGGATCAGCTCCCCGGGGATGCAGGGGCAGGTGAAGTATGCGTTGGAGGACGCATCGCCGGCCAGCTTGATGAACTGGTCGTCCTTCACCCCGTCGGGACCGACGAAGGTTCCCGTGAAGCCCTTGTTGACCAACTGCTGGTCGAACGGTGCACCCTCGGCGTAGTAGCCGGCGTAGTAGACCGCATCCGGCTTGGCGTTGAGGATCTTCGACACCGTGGCGGAGAAGTCCTTCTGACCGGTCGTCACCTTGTCGGTGCCGACGAGGGCACTGCCGAGCCCCTGCTCCACGGAACCGGCGAGGCCGATGCCGTAGTCGGAGTCGTCCTGGACGACGTAGACCTTCTTGGCCTTCAGCTCGCCCGTCAGGAACTTCGCCGCCGCCGGTCCCTGCACGCCGTCGTTGCCGAGGCCGCGGAAGAAGGTCGTCCATCCGTTCGTCGTGAGCTTGACGTTGGTCGCCGACGGCGTGATGTGGACGAGGCCCTGCTGCTGGAAGATGTTGCCGGTCGCCTTCGATTCGCCCGAGAACGGCAGGCCGATGACGCCGACGATGTCCTTCTCGTTGGTCGCCTGGGTCACCGGACCGGTCGCCTTGTTCGGGTCACCCTCGGTGTCGAACTTCTTGAACGCCACCTGGCACTTCGGGTTGGCCTGGTTGTGCTGGTTGATGGCCAGCTGCACGCCGTTGTAGATGTTGATTCCGAGCTGGGCGTTCGGGCCGGTCTCGGCGCCGATGTACGCGAGAGTCACCCCTGAGCACGTGGCCTTGCCGTCGCCGGCCGGGAGCACCGCATCCTTCGGGACGGAGACCGAGGTGATGGGCGGGATGTTGACGCCGGAGCTGTTCGAGCCCGTGCCGGAGGTCGAGTTGGTGCTCGGCTGATTCGCACAGCCGGCGAGCAGGAGCAGCGCCGCAGCAGCGGAGATTCCTGCCAATGTCGTCTTTCGCAGCATGTATTCGCCTTCCAGGTGGGTGCCGTGCGACATCGTGCTGTCGACGCCGACGGTCAGGGTGCGCCTGACACTACCCCGGTTGCGCACCGAACCACAGCACTTTTGCGAGCACCGTGTCGAAATTGTCATAATCGGATGTCATCGGCGACTCGCCGCCGAAATGTCCGCATCCGGCCACTGCCCGCGATCGGCCGCACCGAGATCTTGTCCGGCCGAACCGGTGGGCACTAGCGTGCGGACCGTGTGTGCCCGGCACGGTGCACCTGTCGAAAGGAACGGCATGGCCGACCCCCGGAGTCGTCGAGCACGCACGCGGCGCTTGACCGCCGTCATCGCGACCGGCGCGTGCGCCCTCGCGCTCGTGCTGACCGGAGGAGGTGCCGCGAGCGCCGCGGGCTCGCCCGCGACCGTCCGCTTCCCCGGCTCCGTGCCGTCCTGGGCTACTCACGCGAACGACGACGGCGCTCCCGCCGCCGATGCGACCGTCGAGGGCGAGCTCTATCTGCAGCTGCGCGACCCTGCGGGCGCCGCGGCCCTCGCGAAGGCCGTCTCGAATCCGATGAGTCGGCAGTACCGGCACGCGCTGACCCCCCGCCGGTGGATCGCACGGTTCGCGCCCACGCAGTCGACGTATGACCAGGTGGTGGGCTACCTGAAGGCCAGGGGACTCGCCGTCACCGGCACTCCGGCGAGCCGTCAGTACGTCGTCTTCCGCGGGACCGCCGACCAGGTCGACGCGGTCTTCGCCACCCGCCTGCGCCGATACGCCCACGACGGTCGGACGCTCCTCGCCCCGTCCTCCGCTCCCGCCCTGCCGTCGCGGATCGGCCGTACGGTTCTCGCCGTGGGGCTCGACCAATCCCGCGCGCTGACGCGCCCGGACTCGATCGACCGGGACAAGGATCAGAACGGCAGGACGCGGGCGGCGCAGCGCAGGGTGCAGCAGCGCAAAGCCTCCCCCGGCACGCCCACCACGCCCGCCGACGTGAGCGCCCCGTGCTCGGCGTACTGGGGACAGAACCAGGCGACCCTGCCCGCGGCCTACGGCACGACGTCGTTCGACACGAACATCTGCGGGTACGTCCCGTCGCAGCTGCGCGCGGCGTACGGGCTCTCCAAGCTCGCGGCCGCCGGTCTGCAGGGTCAGGGCCAGACGATCGCGATCACCGACGCGTACGCCTCGCCCTCGATCCGGCAGGACGTGGATCGGTACTCGGCGCAGAACGGCGAGCCGGGAATGGCGTCGGACCAGCTGACCCAGATCATCGCCCCCGCCGTGTACGACCAGGCCGCCTGCGGCTATCCGAGCGGGTGGCAGGGCGAGGAGACCCTCGACGTCGAAGCCGTGCACGCCGTCGCCCCGAAGGCGCGCATCCTCTACGTCGGCGCGATGAACTGCGGCGGCGGCCTGGATCTCGCCCTGTCGACCATCCTGGACAACCGGCTCGCGAACATCGTCAGCAACAGCTGGGGCGACGTCGGCGAGGCGGTGCCTCCGGACGTGATCGCCGGTGAGGAGAATCTGCACCTGCAGGCCGCCGGCGAGGGCGTCGGTCTGTACTTCTCGTCGGGCGACAACGGCGACGAATCCGGGAACCTCGGCCTCGCATCGCCGGACTTCCCGGCATCCTCCCCGTGGGTGACGGCGGTCGGCGGAACGTCCCTCGGCATCGCGCGCAACGGCGACGTCGCCATGGAGACCGGCTGGGGATCGACCCTGGTCAAGGTCGCCCGGGACGACCAGACCGGGGCGCTCTCGTACCTGTCGCCCCTCCCCGGCGACTTCGCGGGCGGGGCCGGTGGCGGCGTCAGCGCCGTGAACGCCCAACCCTGGTACCAGCGCGGCATCGTCCCGGCGTCACTGACCGACGGACGGCGCGTCTCTCCGGATGTCGCGGCGCTCGCCGACCCGTACACCGGCTTCGAGATCGGCATCAGCCCGATCACGGACGACGCCACCCTCGCCACCGCCGGCTACGTGAACGAGACCTACGGCGGCACGTCGCTGGCCGCTCCGCTGACTGCGGCGATGATGGCTCTCTCGCAGCAGCTCACCCGTTCGGTGATCGGGTTCGCGAACCCGACGCTCTACGCGATCGACCGGGTCGCACCGCAGGCCTTCCGCGACGTGGTGCCCGTTCAGGGCGCGATGGCCTACACCAGTGCCCGCAGCGGTGAGACCTACCTCGTCTCGTACGACATCGACACATCGCTGCACACCGCCCGCGGCTACGACGACGTGACGGGCCTGGGCGGAATCAACTTCGGCCTCGCCCAGCGGACGGCGCACGGCCGCTGACCTCGCCCCGAGGCCGCAAACGCGCGGGCCGGATCGCCTGGTCCGGCCCCGCCTTTGCATCTCCCCTGCGTGATCTGAGTCCGTCCTCTTCCCGCGGGGGTCACGGCGCGCTAAGTTGTGAATCGATGCGCGTAACCAGCGCGCCCTATGTGATCGCGATGAGCCCGAACTCACAGTCGCCTCATAGGGCTATCAAGAGATATCTGCGAGCCAGCACACAGAGAATCGAGGCATGACCGCCATGTCCCCCACCCCCACTCTTCAACGAGCCGACGGCAGCGCTCCGCGCGTCCTCGTCGTCGACGATGAGCAGATGCTCACCGACCTGCTCTCCATGGCGCTGCGCATGGAAGGCTGGGAGGTGCGCACCGCGGCATCCGGCTTCCAGGCACTCCAGGTCGCCCGCGAGTTCGAGCCGGACGCCATGGTGCTCGACATCATGATGCCCGACCTCGACGGCATGTCCGTGCTGCAGCGCCTGCGACGAAGCGGCGACGACGTGCCTGTGCTCTTCCTCACCGCCAAGGACTCCGTGAGCGATCGCGTCGCCGGTCTCACCGCAGGCGGAGACGACTACGTCACGAAGCCCTTCAGCCTGGAGGAGGTCGTGGCGCGGCTGCGCGGCCTCATGCGCCGCGCCGGCACCGCCCGCGCCGGCGAGGCCGAGCCGATCCTGCGCGTGGGCGATCTCACGCTCAACGAGGACAGTCACGAGGTCGAGCGCTCCGGCACCGAGATCGAGCTCACGGCCACCGAGTTCGAGCTGCTGCGCTACCTCATGCGCAATCAGCGCCGCGTCGTGTCGAAGGCGCAGATCCTCGACCGGGTCTGGAACTACGACTTCGGCGGGCGGTCGAGCGTCGTCGAGCTCTACATCTCATATCTGCGCAAGAAGATCGATGCCGGCCGTGACCCGCTCATCCACACGGTGCGCGGCGTCGGCTACATGATCAAAGCGCCTCAGTGACAGCCGGGACCATGCCGATTCCGGAGGCCTCGCCGGGTCGCCGCCATGCGAAGCCGCTGACGCTGCAGACCCGCCTGATGGTCACGGTGATCGGCATGGTCGCGCTCATCCTGGTCGCCGTGGCGCTGGCGACCAGCACCATCCTCGGTCAGATCCTGGTCGCGAACCTCAACTCGCAGGTGTCCTCGACGGCGGAGCAGGCGCGCTCGGCCCTGCTCGAGTCGGCGCGGCCGATCACGCAGAGCGTCACGGCGGCCGACATCCTGGCCGCCGGGCACTATCCGCCCGGAACCCTGCTGATCGTGCAGGCTGGTCCGGGGATCACCGGCGCGTACATGAACGAGCACAACGAAGTCGCCCGCCTCACCAGCGTGCAGATCGCCCGCATCGTCACCCAGGTGCGGAATTCGTCGGATCCGCAGCAGCGCGACCAGCCGTACGTGACCGTCACGGTCGACGGGGCGGGCGCCTATCGGATCACCGGCGAAAGCTTCCTCTCCTATGTGACCGTCGTCGGACTGCCGACCTCCGAGGTCAACGCCACCGTGGCGCAGATCCTCACCACGGTGGCTCTCGTCACCACCGGCGGCCTGCTGCTGCTCGGCGTCGCGATCGCCCTCATCATCCGGCGCGGTCTGCAGCCGCTGCGCGCGGTGGCCGACACCGCCGCGCACGTCGCCGCCCTTCCGATGGCGGAAGGCGCCGTCTCCATCTCCGAGCGCGTGCCGGAATCGCAGTCCGACGAGCGCACCGAGATCGGCCGGGTGGGCGCGGCGCTGAACACGCTGCTGGACCACGTCAGCGCCTCCCTCACCGCGCGCCAGCGGAACGAGGAGCGCATGCGTTCGTTCGTCGCGGATGCCAGCCACGAGCTGCGCACCCCGCTGGCATCGATCCGCGGCTACTCGGAGCTGTCCCTGCGATCGCTGCAGCGTTCCGAGGGACCCGCCGTGCTGGAGACCACGCAGCAGGCGCTCGAGCGCATCCAGGCGCAGTCGCTGCGCATGACGACCCTCGTCGAAGACCTGCTGCTGCTCGCGCGTCTCGACGAGGGCCAGGAACTCGTGTACGGAGCGGTCGACCTGACGCAGCTGTGCGTCGAGGCTGTCGCCGACGCGCAGGCCGCCGGACCCCAGCACGTCTGGGCGCTGGACGTCGGCGAAGAGCCGGTCGAGGTGGCCGGCGACGCGGCCCGCCTGCACCAGGTGCTCGCCAACCTGCTCGCGAACGCCCGCACCCACACGCCGGAGGGCACCACGGTCACCACGCGCCTGCAGCGCATCGGCGACGAGGCGATCATCACGGTGCACGACGACGGACCGGGCGTGGACCCGGCCGTCGCCGAGGAGCTTTTCGAGCGCTTCGCCCGCGCGGACAGATCCCGCGCGCGCAAGACCGGCGGCACCGGCCTCGGTCTGTCGATCGCCCGGGCGATCGTGCAGGCGCATCACGGCTCGATCGCCGTGCGCAGCACGCCGGGAGACACGACGTTCGGCGTGCGCATCCCGGCACTGGGCACGGCCGGCGCCCACGACATCACGGCCGCGCAGCACGCCAATCAGTAGCCGCTGAACGCATCCGTCGTGATCGATTTGGCCTTCTCGAGGGCGGGCGCGAGATCGGCGATGAGCGCGGCCGGACCGGAGATGTACGCGTGGCGCGTCGCCAGGTCCGGCACCGCGACGGGAAGCTGTGCGGCATCCAGCCTGACTCCCCCGGTCCACGTCCAGCCGTCCGGCAGCGGACCCGGGTCGTCGCGCATGAACACGACGACCGGGATGCCGGAGGCGGCGAGCTCGTCGCGATAGGCGATCTCGGCGAGTTCGGACACGACGTACACGAGCACGATGTCGCGCGCGTCGCCGATCGCGACGACGTGCCGCAGGTGCGAGACGAACGGGGTGACGCCGATGCCCGCCGCGACCAGCAGGAGCGGCTCGGCGTGGTGGCGCGGCAGCACGAAGTCGCCCCAGACGCCGGTGGCGGCCAGCACGTCACCCGCGTCGGTCGCGGCCAGCGCCCGCTTGAACGTCGACTGCGGCCCACGGCCGTCGCGGAACGCGATGCGCACCTCGGGCAGATCCTCGGGCGCCGACACGATGCTGAACGGCCGGCGCGTTCCGCGGGCATCGGGGCGGCGATGCGGCACGTCGAGCTCGAGGTACTGGCCGGCGGTGAACTCCAGGCGACGCCTGGTGGTGAAGGTGAGCTGCTGCACGGTCGGGGTGAGCGCATGGCGCGACACCAGGGTCAGCCGCACGGCCTGCCGCAGCGCGAACGCGAACGCCACGGCGTTGCCGACGAGCAGGGCGCGTTCGGCGCCGAGCGTCACCGGGAAGTCGCCGACGGCGGGCGACCAGCCGACGAGCACCCCGACGACTGCCGCGACGACCTGCTGCTGCCAGCGGCGCGGCGGCAGGGTGAGGGGTTCGGGAAGCATGAATGCGCCGAGGAACAGCACCGGCGACGACCACAGCTGCTGCCAGAAGATCGTGTCGACGTTCCACGGCGTGCCGGCGGCCTGGTACTGGGCCGCGACCGAGATCGTGCCGACGACGAGCGCCGCGACGACGAACAGCCCGACCACGCGGAGCTTCTCGACCCGCCAGACGATGACGATGCCGAGCAGCAGCACGACCGGCCCGAGGACCGGGGTGCCCACCCACCAGACCGACATGCCGAGGCCGTAGGCACCGGAGAGCGCCGTCACCAGGGTCAGCACGGCGGCGCCCGTCGCGGCCGGATTGAAGATGTGCCGGCCGCGCCACACCAGCACGTACTTGGACAGCGACGCCACCGCTGCTCCGACGGCGATCCCGAGGAGGCCGGCGGGGTCGATCGTGGGCCGCAGCACGAAGAAGAGGATGCCGGCGGTGATCAGCGACGACTCCACGCGCCACGGCAGGCGAACGATGCGCTGGGCGGCCGCGTCCACCCCGGTGCAGACGGCGGCGAGCACGGCGGCGGTGACGAGGATGTCGGCCCAGCCCGGGTCCACGAGCCCGGCGAACGACAGCAGCAGGGCGATGCCGGCCAGCACGGCGAGTTCGAGCAGCACCAGGCGGTACATCGAGAACCGCCCCAGCTGGGCGAAGACGCGGTTGAAGGATGCGGTCAGCAGCGCGATCACACGAACACTCTCCCTCATCGCCGGACGGCCGCTGCACACGCCGTCGACGCCGGCGCCGGCCGGCGACGACGGGTGACGACTACGCGGCGCCGTCGAACATGCTCGTGACCGAGCCGTCCTCGAACACCTCGTGGATCGCGCGGGCCAGCAGGGGCGCGATCGGCAGGATCGTGAGACCCGGGAAGTGCCTGTCCTCGGGAAGCGGCACCGTGTCGGTGACGACGACCTCGTCGATCGCGGCATCCTGCAGGCGCTCGGTGGCGGGATCGGAGAACACCGCGTGCGTGGCGGCCACGATGACGCGTTCGGCGCCGTTCTCCTTGAGCGCCTGGGCCGCCTTGACGATCGTGCCGCCCGTGTCGATCATGTCGTCCACGAGCAGGCAGACCCTCCCGCGCACGCGCCCGACGATCTCGTGCACCGAGACCTGGTTGGCCACGGTGGGGTCACGGCGCTTGTGGATGATCGCGAGCGGAGCGTCCAGGCTGTCGCTCCAGGTGTCCGCGACGCGGACCCGACCCATGTCCGGCGAGACGATGGTGAGCTTTTCGCGGTCTTCGGCGCTGAGCGTGCTCTCGAAGTGCTCGAGGAGAACCGGCTTGGCGAACAGGTGGTCGACCGGGCCGTCGAAGAAGCCCTGGATCTGCGCGGCGTGGAGGTCCACGGACATGACGCGGTCGGCACCGGCGGTGGCGAGCAGGTCGGAGACGAGACGGGCGCTGATCGGCTCGCGGCCCCGGCCCTTCTTGTCCTGGCGCGAGTACGGGAAGTAGGGCACCACCACGGTGATGCGCTTCGCGGACGCGCGCTTGAGCGCGTCGAGCATGACGAGCAGCTCCATCAGCTGCTGGTTCACGGAGCCCCGGAAGGACTGCATGACGAACACGTCGCAGCCGCGCACGGAGACCTCGAACCGGGCGTACAGCTCGCCGGAGGCGAAGACGCGATGCTCGGTGGGGGCAAGCTCCGTGCCGATCTGCTCGGCCACCTGGCGCGCGAGCTCGGGATGCGCGCTGCCGGAGACGACGACCAGACGCTTGCGCGTCTTCACCTCGAGACCCGGTGCGATGTCGTTCGCCCGGTCGAGGTCGACGAGCTTGTGCTTACCCTTGCGACCCATCGTCCGCCTTCTGTGCAGGCCGGGCGCGGGCCGCGACATCCGCGGCCGCCGTTCCCGGTCGGTTCTTCTCCACCCAGCCCTCGATGTTGCGCTGGGGAGCGACGCTCAGCGCCAGGGCGCCGGCGGGCACATCCTTGCGGATGACCGCTCCGGCTCCGGTCTTCGCACCGTCTCCGATCCTAACGGGCGCCACCAGGACGTTGTGCGAGCCGGTGTGCACCTCGTCGCCGATCTCGGTGCGGTGCTTGGTGATGTCGTCGTAGTTGGCGGTGATGGCCCCGGCACCGAGGTTCACCCCGGTGCCGATCGTGGTGTCGCCGATGTACGACAGGTGGGGCACCTTGCTGCCCTCGCCGATGGACGAGTTCTTCGTTTCGACGAACGTGCCGATCTTGCCCCGCGCGCCGAGCACGGTGCCGGGGCGCAGATACGAGAACGGGCCGACGGTGGCCTTCTCGCCGATGACTGCGAGGGTCGCGTCGGTGCGGCGGACGGTGGCGTCCTCTCCCACCTCGCAGTCCACGAGGCTCGTGTCCGGACCGATCACGGCACCGGAGGCGACCGTGGTGGCCCGGAGGATGTGGGTGTTCGGCAGCAGCGTGACATCCGGCGCCAGATCGGCGGTGACGTCGATCCAGGTGGATGCCGGATCCTGCACGGTGACGCCCGCCAGCTGCCAGCGCCGCACGGTGCGGGCGTTGAGGAGGCGTCCGACTTCGGCCAGCTGGGCGCGGTCGTTGACGCCGTAGGTCACGGTCACGTCGTCCACGACGGACGCCGCCACACGATCGCCCGCGGCCCGCAGCAAGGCCGGGACATCGGTGAGGTACTTCTCGCTCTGCGCGTTGTCCGTTCCGATCCGGGGCAGATGCGTGCGCAGCGCATCGACGCGGAAGACGTACATGCCGGCGTTGATCTCGTTGACCGCACGTTCGTCGTGCGAGGCATCCTTCTGCTCGACGATCCGCTCGACCGAGCCGTCGGCGGCACGAATGACCCGGCCGTAGCCGCTGGGGTCTGTGACGACCGCCGTCATGAGGGTGGCCGCAGCGCCCGCGTCGCGATGCTGGGCGACGAACGAGGCGAGGGTATCGCGGTCGGCGAGCGGGCAGTCGGCCGAGAGCACCAGGACGTCCCCGGTGAAGTCGGTCAGGTGCGCGAGGGCCACCTCGACGGCACGGCCGGTGCCGGGCACATCGTCCTGGTCGACGACCGTCGCCGCCGGATCGAGTTCGGCGATGGCCGCGGCGACCAGGTCGCGTTCGTGGCGCACGACGACGAGGGTGTGCGCCGGGCTGAGCCGCGCCGCCGTGTCCAGCACATGGCCGACGAGCGGGCGCCCGCCGATCGCGTGCAGCACCTTGGGAGTGCGCGACTTCATGCGCGTGCCCTGACCCGCGGCCAGGATCACGACGGCGAGCTGGGGGTCCTCTGTTACGGGGCTCATGCTCCGCCGCCAGGATTCGAACCTGAACCTCACAGCTCCAAAGGCTGTCGTGCTGCCATTACACCACGGCGGACCGTCGCCGCCGGGTGGCAGCCACGTCGTCCCAGTCTGCCAGACCGCCCCGGATGATAATGAAGGGGTGACCTCCGAGAGCGACGAAGTCGACCGCATCGTGGAGGCGTGGATCACCCAGCGCCCCGACCTGGACTTCTCGCCGCTGCAGGTGCTGTCGCGCGTGGACCGGCTCTCCCGCCACCTCGACCTCGCGCGGCGCGCAGCGTTCCGCCGCAGCGAGCTCGAGCCGTGGGAATGGGACGTACTGTCCGCACTGCGCCGCGCCGGCGAGCCGTTCCAGCTGAGCCCCAAGCAGCTGCTCCTGCAGACCCTCGTCTCCAGCGGCACCATGACCAACCGCATCGACCGGCTCGTCGGTCGCCGGCTGGTGCGACGCGAGGCCGACCCGGCCGACGGGCGCAGCATCCTCGTCACGCTCACCCCCGAGGGACGCATCCGGGTGGATGCCGCGATCACGCGGCTGGTGGATGCCGAGCAGACGTTGCTGGCCCGCCTGTCGCGGGTCGATCGCGACCGTCTCGCCGTGCTCCTGCGCAAGCTCAGCCTCGGCTTCGACGCCTGAGGAGCCGCCGTCCGCAGCCGCCGGCCGCACCCGCGGATGCGCCGTCGCAGATGCCTGTGCGGGCGCGAGGTGTCGTGCCAGAGTGGACACACCGCGACAGCGCCGTCGCCCGCACAACCCGAGGAGCAGAGAATGGGTGCGCACCCGCTTGATTCCCTCAGCGCCGAGGAGTTCTCGCGCACTGCCGCGATCCTCACCGAGCAGAAGGGCGTGGATGCCGGCTGGCGCTACGCCTCGATCGCTCTGAAGGAGCCGCCGAAGCTCGAGGTCAAAGCCTGGCGCGAGGGCGACCCGATCGTGCGGCGCTCGCTGTCGGTGCTGTGGAAGAAGAAGTCCAACGAGGTGCACGAGGCGATCGTCAACCTCACCGACGGCACGGTCGAGTCGTGGCAGCACATCCCCGGCGTGACCCCCAACTTCACGCTCGACGAGTATCACGACTGCGATCATGCGATGAAGGAGCACCCCGAGGTGCGGGCCGCGCTCGCCGCCCGCGGCATGACCGATCTCGACCTCGTGCTGTTCGACGTGTGGACCTACGGCGGCGCCGTCATCCCCGACAAGTGGCGCGACCGCCGCCTCGGCTGGGTCGACCTGTGGCACCGCGCGACCAAGGACGGCAACCCGTACGCCCATCCGGTGAGCGGCCTGAAGATCATCGTCGACATGAACACCCTCGAGGTGCTCGAGATCGAGGACCATCACGACTACGGCTTCCCCGACGTGGACGCCGAGTACGTGCCCGAGCTGCGCGGCATCCGGCCCCGCACCGACATCACGCCCCTGGAGATCGTGCAGCCCGAGGGAGTCTCCTTCGGCGTCGACGGCGCCGCCATCACGTGGGATCGCTGGACGTTCCGCGTCGGGTTCAACTACCGCGAGGGCCCGGTCATCTACCAGGTCACGTTCGACGACGACGGGAAGCAGCGCGACGTCGCCTACCGCATGTCGTTCGCCGAGATGATCGTGCCCTACCGCGACTCGAGTTTCGACCACTACCGCCGCACCGCGTTCGACATCGGCGAGTGGGGCCTCGGCTACATGTGCACGTCCCTCGAGCTCGGCTGCGACTGCCTCGGCGAGATCACCTACCTCGACGCCACCCTGCCGGACACCGCCGGCCGGCCGTGGACGATCAAGAACGCCGTGTGCCTGCACGAGGAGGACAACGCCGTGCTGTGGAAGCACGTCGATCCGGATGCCGGCACCGAGGTGCGTCGCCAGCGCCGGTTCGTCCTGTCCGCGCACGCCACGGTCGCCAACTACGAGTACCTCATCTACTGGCGGTTCTACCAGGACGGCAACATCGAGTGCGAGGTGCGCGCCACGGGCATCATGGTGTCCACCCCGATGCAGCACGACGGGGATTCCGCGGCCACCGGCACCACCGTCGACGAGCGCACCTATGCGCCCTTCCACCAGCACTTCCTGATCGCCCGGCTCGACCTCGACGTCGACGGCGACGAGAACACGGTCATGGAGTCCGACTCGATGCCGGCGCCGATCGGCGACGGCAACCCGTACGGGCTCGACCTGCACACCCGGGCCACCGTCGTGGAGCGCGAGTCGCAGGCCGGCCGCGACTACAACTGGGAGCGGCAGCGCACGTGGAAGGTGCAGAACCCGAACAAGCTCAACAAGTGGGGCTCACCGGTGGCGTACAAGATCGTACCGACGGCTTCCTTCCCGTCGATGTTCCACGAATCGTCCCCGATCCTTCGGCGCAACCCGGTCATCGGCAAGACACTGTGGGTCACCAGGCACCACGACGACCAGTTCTGGCCGGCGGGCGACTACCCGACGCAGGCCGTCGACGACCTGCACAACGGCATGACCGCGTGGATCGCGGACGACGAGAACCTCGTCAATGAGGACGTCGTGCTCTGGTACAACTTCGGCATCCACCACATCACGCGTGTGGAGGACTGGCCGATCATGCCGGCCGACACGATCTCGTTCTGGCTGAAGCCGTTCGGGTTCTTCGACCGGAACCCGTCGATCGACGCCCCGCGCACGGCGATGGACAACTGCACGCCCGGCCACGATCACGCGGAGCATCCGCACCACTGACCTGGGCCCGCGCGCCCGCCGACCGGACTCGACAGGCTCAGACTTCGACAGGCTCAGACTTCGACAGGCTCAGTCCACCAGGGGCGGGTGCGGCGCGGTGCGGCTCGACGCGAGCCAGCCGACCTCGTCGCCGCGGTCGAAGAAGTGCCGGAACGCGTACACGATCGGATGCCACCGCGCGGGGTCGACCTGCAGGTGGCCGTGACGGTCCTCGCGGACGATGGACTCGTCGGCGTGCACGCGGACGACCTCGGCCTCCACCATGAGGTATCCGCCGTCCACCGCGGGCGTCAGCCGCCGGGTGCGGGCCTCGAACTGCAGCAGGCACTCGCGCACCCGTGGCGGCGCGACGAGCTCCGACGGCTGCGCGGTCAGGTGCGCGGCGGTGAACTTGTCCGGTTCGTAGCGGTAGCGGTGGGCCTTCGCCTCGGGCACCGGGTTGCGACCGGTGAGCGTGGAGAGCCGCACCAGAGCGGACCACAGCCCCGGCGACGGGAGGCTCACCGTCAGGTCGCTGCCGGCGAGCAGGTTGTCCGCGGTCTTGCCCTCGGTCTCGATGCCGAGCACGAGCATCCGCCCGAGCGCCCAGTAGGAGGATGCCGGCGCGAGGTTCGCGGCGCCATCCGGATCGGTGGTGGCGATGAGGAACGCCGGGGTGCCGATGTACAGGGTCTCCGGGTCGATCACCCGGTGCTCATCGGCCGGCGGCGCGCTTTCAGCCTGGGCAACGTCCGGGACGACCCAGCGCCCGTCGACCCGCTCCAGCGGCGTCGCGGCGATCACGACGCCGGAGTCGTCCCGCGGAATCTCGCCGCGGATCCGGGCGGACCCGTCCGCATTCCGCTCGACGGGCACGCCGGCCGCCGTCAGCCGCTCGGGGTCGAGGACGACGAGCGTCAGCGGCAGGTGCAGGTCGGCGTAGCGGTCATCGAGCACGGCCCGGATGCCGGACGCGGCCGTCGCCCGGATGTGCCCGCCGGGCTCGTACGCGACCCCGCGGGTGGCGGCGCTGTATTCGCCGGCCAGTTCGCTCATGTCCCAGTCGTCGGTGATCGCGATGTGGTAGATCAGGGGCGAGACCATGATTTGAACGTAGCACTCTCCGGTAAATTCGTTAGGCTGATGACGTGCCTGCCGACCTCCGGGATCGCGCGGACGTCGCGGAACTCGTGACGGCCTTCTACCGCGCTGCCTTCGACGACCCGTTGATCGGGCCGATCTTCACCGACATCGCCCACATGGACCTCGAGCACCACCTGCCGATCATGTGCGACTTCTGGGAGACCGTGCTCTTCGACGCGGTGCTCTATCGACGCAATGCCCTGCGGCTGCACGCGGCCCTGCACGCGCGGCATCCGCTGCAGCCCCTGCACTTCGAGCGCTGGCTCGCGCTCTGGATCGCGACCGTGGACGCGCACTTCGCCGGCCCAGTCGCCGAGCGCGCCAAGGTCCAGGCCCAGCGCATCGCCGGGTCCATCGAGCGGCGTCTGAACGGCGGCACCGGCACGGTGTACGACACGATCCTGTCCCGCGACCGCGCGCAGCGCATCGGGATCGACACGACCCTCTCCGGGCGGACCGCGCCGTGACCTCCGCGGCGCAGCCGGAGCGCACCCCGCGCGAGCAGGTGCTGGACGTGCTGCTGCATGCCGACGGCGCGCTGGATGCCGCGGAGGTGGCCGAGCGGCTGGGCGTGCACGTGACGACGGCGCGGTTCCACCTGGACAATCTCACGCGGCAGGACCTCGTGCGGCGTCGCTCGGTCACGACCGGCAGGCGCGGCCGTCCCCGCGTGCTCTACTCCCCCGCCGCCGGTCCGCGCGGCGACCGATCCCGCGAGCAGCTGATCGAGGTGCTCGCCGCGGCACTCGACGGGAACGACTCCGGGCCGGAGCGCGCGCTGCGCGCCGGGGCCTCCTGGGCGGACGCGCTCGCCGCGGAGCAGTCCGGTGCGCCGGACGCCGCCGACGCGCAACGGCTCATCGAGGCGCTCGAGGACCTCGGCTTCGCGCCGGAGCCTGGGGACGACGGCATCCTGCTGCGCGAATGCCCGTTCCGGGACGCCGCCCGCCGTCATCCCGACGTCGTCTGCACGGTGCATCGCGGCCTCGTGGAGCGGCTCGCCGGACCGGGCCGCACCGCCGGGCTCGTGCCCTTCGTCGCACCCGACCTCTGTCTCGTGACGCTCGACCCGGCCGAGGAGCAGCAGACGCGATGACCCGGGCGGACGTCATCAGCCGGTGAAAGCCAGCACGCCGGTGACGACGAGCAGGACGACCTTGACGAGCTCCAGCCCGACGTATCCGAGGTGCAGCAGGTGCCGTGGCATGGCACCGGCCGTCCTGCCGTCCCGGACCCGCCGGTCCATCAGCGGCCGCAGGATGCCTGCGCCGATCAGCAGCACGACGCACAGCGGAATGACCGACCACCAGTCTGCCCGCCCGCCCGGCACCGCCGAGACGGCCAGCAGCGCGACCGCGGCTATCGCTTCGACGATGTTCAGGGCGCGGAAGACCAGCCGGCCGATGCCGACGCCGAGTTCGGTGGTGATGCCGGGCGCGCGGAACTTGATCGGCGCCTCGATGAACGAGATGCCCAGCACGAGTCCGAGCCAGGTGAAAGCGAACGCGGCCTGGAGTGCATCGGCTACGGACATGCGGACTCCTCATCACGGAATTGAACTGACCTGCATCCTTTCTATGCCATGACCGCGCAGACGTCCAATCGGCACCCCGCGCCCGGAGTGCCCCACCGATCGCGGGGCACTCCGGGTGCTCAGGCTCCGACCGCGTCGAGGATGCGCTCGGCAGTCGCCGTGCCGATGCGGACGGCGCCGTCGACGTGCTGGTAGCCCTCACCCGCGATGTCGCTCGAGGCGAAGTAGATCGGGCCGACCGGCCGGTTCTGAAGGGCACCCCAGCGGTGCAGACCGCCCAGATCGTAGCTGGTGGCGTAGGCGCCGCGGGTCCACTCCTCGCTGCCCCAGTCGGAGAGGTAGAAGGACTCGGGCTCCAGCGCCTCGTCGCCGAGGGACTTCGCGATGCCCTCGAGGACGGCGCGCTTGCGGTCCTCGTCGCCGAGGCCCCACATCGCCTCGGCCTTGACGTCGGAGATGAAGCCGACCAGCGTGCCGCGCTCCTCGCCGTGGTTCGTGTTGTCGTAGACCTCCTGCACGAGACCGGAGTGGTCGTACACCGTGCCGGCGAGGCCCTTGTCGCGCCAGAACGGCGTGGCGTAGGTCGCGTGCACCTTGATGACGAGCCCCATCGAGACGTGCTGGTGGGCCACCATCTGCATGCGCGGCAGCGGCGGGTCGTACGAGATACGGTGGTAGAGGTTCGGCGGGACGGCGACGATCGCGTGCTGGGCACGCACCGTGATGCCGTCGGCGATCGCGGTGACCGCACCGGGAGCGCCCGGGCCGTTGTCGGTCCATTCCAGGGTGCGCACCGGGCTGTTCAGGAACACCACGCCGTCGCCCAGCTGCTCCGCGATCGCGATCGACACCGACTGCATGCCGCCGACGACGCGTTTGTCGAGGATGAAGTGGTCGTCCAGGAGGTTCGAGAACGACCCGGCGGATGCCGACATGAGCACGGCCTGGAGGGTGGAGAAGGCGTACGACGGCTTCGTGAGCATGCCGCCTGCGATCCACATGGCGATGTTCTCCACGGCCTCCTCGTCGTCGCTGTGCCGGTGGAGCCACTCGATGAACGAGATCTTGTCGAGCTCCTCCGCCTTGGCGTGCGCCCACGGCTCCGTCGCGCCGATCTCGGTGGCGTAGCCGTCCAGGATCGCCGCGATGCGGTCGATCTCCGCGTTGGTCTCGGCGCTCACCGGAAGGTCGCTCGTGAAACGGGTGGTGCTGCCGTCGGCGCCGACGTAGATCGACTCGCCGTCGCGGTAGCGCGAGTAGGTCTGCTTGCCGAGCTCGTCGACGAGCGCGAGCAGCGCGGTCTGGTCGGGCGAGATCCACTGGCCGCCGATCTCGAACCATCCGCCGTCGCGGACGTCGCTCCAGGTGCGGCCGCCGACGCGGTCGCGGGCTTCGAGCACCGCCACCGACTTACCGGCGTTCGTCAGGCGACGTGCCGCGTTGAGGCCCGAGGGACCGGCGCCGATGATGACGACGTCGCGCTCGATGGTCTGCATTCCGAACTCCTTGTTCCGGGGATCTCCTGCGATCCCGACGTAAAATAAATGCCGTTCATTTAGTGTAGCGGACGGCGATCCGCCCACCAAGGCCCGCCGGATGGAGACGGCCGGCTCTCGGCATCCCGCTACGATGTGACAGCACGGGCGCCGATCGACGCGGCCGGTCCCGCGTGCGGCGAGGAGGCGCAGTGAGCACGATGCCGGAGACGTCGCACCCCCACCGCCGTGCCGGCCGGCCCGCGACCCGCATCCTCACGCGCGACGGGATCACCGACGCCGCGCTCGCGATCGTGCATGCCAAGGGCTACGACTCGCTCACGATCGCGTCACTCGCGAAACACCTGCGGGTCTCGCCGAGCGCGATGTACAACCATGCGCGCTCGAAGCAGGAGATCATGCGCTGGGTGCAGGACCGTCTCATGGCGAGCATCGACGTGAGCGAGCTGTGGACCGTCCGGCGCGCCGTGGCGGCCGGCGCCGAGGGGCCGCACGCCTGGCGTCACGCCCTGCTGGCGTGGGTCACCGGATATCGCAACCTCATGGCCGGCCACACGCCGCTCATCCAGGCGATCGCGACCATGCCCGTGACGGGCGCCCCGGAGACCCTCGACATGTACGAAGTGGTCGTGGCCGCCCTCGTCGACGTCGGCTGGCCGCGGGAGAGGGTGCTCCCCCTCGTCGTCGCGCTGGAGAGCTTCGTCTACGGGTCCGCCTACGACCTGAGCGCCCCCGACGACATCTTCGACACCACCGGGTTCGAGCGGGCCGCGCCGACGCTGACCTCGGTGCAGCTCGAGCGCGCGGGCGACGCGCACTCGTACACGAGGACCGGCGTGGCGCGGGAGTCGTTCGAACGTGGTGCGATGGCGATCATCGACACGTTCGCCGCGGCGGCCGGCGTGGAGTCGGCGGATGCGGGAGCCTGGCCCGCGGACATCGATGCGGGCGCCCCGGATGCCACTCGCCGACCCTGACGACGACGTCGCGCCGCTCCGCGCGAACTACGCTTGACACGCGATGGCACATCTTCTCGGCGCGGAAGCGCTACACCTCGAATACCCCACGAAGGTCGTCTTCGACTCCGTCAGCCTCGGCGTCGACGAAGGCGACCGCATCGGCATCGTCGGCCGCAACGGCGACGGCAAATCGTCGCTGATGGCGATGCTCGCCGGCGTGCGCGAACCTGACGGCGGCCGGGTGACGACCCGCCGCGGTGTCACGGTCGGCGTCCTCGAGCAGCAGGACGTGCTCAGCGACGACGAGACCGTCGGCCATGCAGTGGTCGGAGACGTCCCGGAGCACGAATGGGCGGGCAGCGCCCGCGTCCGCGACGTGATCGCGGGCCTGCTCGGCGGTGTCCCGTGGGATGCCTCGATCGGCACCCTCTCCGGCGGGCAGCGGCGCCGCGTCGCCCTGGCCGCACTGCTCACCGACGACTGGGACGTGCTGGCCCTCGACGAGCCGACCAACCATCTCGACGTCGAGGCCATCGCCTGGCTCGCCGCGCACATGAAGAACCGCTGGGCCACGAATTCCGGCGCACTGCTGATCGTCACCCACGACCGCTGGTTCCTCGACGAGGTGTGCACGGCCACGTGGGAGGTGCACGACCGCATCGTCGAACCGTTCGAGGGCGGCTATGCCGCCTACATCCTGCAGCGCGTCGAACGCGATCGGCAAGCGGCGGCCATCGAGTCGCGCCGGCAGAACCTGGCCCGCCGCGAGCTCGCGTGGCTTCGTCGCGGAGCGCCCGCCCGCACATCGAAGCCCAAGTTCCGCATCGACGCCGCGAACGCCCTCATCGCCGACGTCCCCGAGCTGCGCGACGCGGTGGCACTGCGGTCACTCGCCGTCGCCCGACTCGGCAAGGACGTCGTCGATCTGCTCGACGCCGGCGTGGAATACGACGGCACTCCCCTGCTCAAGGACATCGAATGGCGCATCGCGCCCGGTGAGCGCACCGGCATCCTCGGAGTCAACGGCGCGGGCAAGTCCACGCTCCTCGGCCTCGTCGACGGCTCGGTGACCCCCGACTCCGGGCGGGTCAAGCGCGGCAAGACGGTGCAGGTCGCGACGCTCACGCAGCGCATGGGGGAACTCGACGAGCACCTCGATTCGCCTGTGCGGCTCGTGCTCGAACACCTCCGCACGACGTACACGTTCGGCGCCGGCTCCAAGGCGCAGGAGCTGACGCCCGGTCAGCTGCTGGAGCGGATGGGCTTCTCGAGCGCGCAGCTGTCGACGCCCGTCAAGGACCTCTCGGGTGGCCAGCAGCGCCGCCTGCAGATGCTGCTGGTACTGCTCACCCAGCCCAACGTGCTGATCCTCGACGAGCCCACCAACGACCTCGACACCGACATGCTCACCGCCCTCGAGGAGTTGCTGGACTCGTGGCCCGGGACGCTGCTCGTCGTCTCGCACGACCGGTACTTCCTGGAGCGGGTCACGGACCAGCAGTACGCCGTGATGGACGGGCACCTGCGCCACCTGCCCGGCGGCATCGACGAATACCTGCGACTGCGCGCCGCGCAGCGGGATGCCGGGCCGGCAGTCGCCGCAGGTCCGGCATCCGGTTCTGCGCCGGGTGCCGCATCCGCGCTCACCGGCTCCGATCGGCGGGCCGCGGAGAAGGAGCTGTCGGCGCTGGAGCGGCGGATGCAGAAGCTCGCGCAGGACATCGACGCGCGAAAGCACGCGCTGGTGGACCACGACCAGTCCGACTACGTCGGTCTCGGGGAGCGCATGGCCGAGATCTCGTCCCGCGAGTCCGAGATCGAGGAGCTGGAGCTGCGGTGGTTCGAGCTCACGGAGCAGCTCGGCTGAACGCACGGCGGAGGGGCCGGTGCGCAC
>DATMTQ010000280.1:0-9176 GCA_035564095.1 Microbacterium sp.
ATCTGCGGCAAGTCAACAGAGGCGGCGGGGTGGCGGATGGGGCTCAACAGAGGCGGCGGCGGGTCGGGGCCGAGGATCAGTGAGGGATCGGGGCTGGTGCGCGGCATCCTGCCGACGCATGATGTGCTCATGCGCAATGAAGCTCGGGTGTCCTATGCCTGCGGGCCGGCCACCATTCCGCTGCGGGGTCAGACGATCGGGGAGATGCTCGACGAGGCGGTGAGCACCTACCCCGACCGGGAGGCGCTGGTCGAGTCGGCCACCGGACGCCGCTGGACGTTCGCGCAGCTGAACGAGCAGGTCGACCGGCTCGCCCTCGGTCTGCTCGAGCTCGGCATCGAGAAGGGCGACCGGGTCGGCATCTGGGCGCCGAACTGCGCGGAGTGGGTGTTCACGCAGTACGCGACTGCGCGGATCGGCGCGATCCTCGTCAACGTCAACCCGGCCTACCGCACGAGCGAGGTGGAGTACGTCATCCGGCAGTCCGGGATGCGCCTCATGGTCAGCGCCTCCGCATTCCGCACCACCGACTACGCGGCGATGCTCGCCGAGATCGGGTTCGACGACGCTGTGTTCCTCGGCTCCCGGGAGTGGGACGACCTGCTCGAGCGCGGCGCGGCATCCGATCCGGCGCGGCTCGACGAGAGCGCGGCGTCCCTCACATTCGACCAGCCCATCAACATCCAGTACACGTCGGGCACCACCGGGTTCCCGAAGGGAGCGACGCTGTCGCACCACAACATCCTCAACAACGGGTTCTTCGTCGGCGAGGGCGCCGGCTACACCGAGCACGACCGCGTGTGCGTGCCCGTTCCGCTGTACCACTGCTTCGGAATGGTGCTCGGTGTGCTCGCGGCGCACTCCCACGGCGCCTGCGTCGTGTTCCCGGCACCTGCGTTCGATGCCGAGCAGACGCTCGAAGCCGTGCACGCCGAACGCTGCACGTCGCTGTACGGTGTGCCGACGATGTTCATCGCCGAGCTCGCGCACCCGCGGTTCGCGGAGTTCGACCTGACCTCCCTGCGCACCGGCATCATGGCCGGGTCGCCGTGTCCCGTCGAGGTGATGAAGCGCGTCATCGACGAGATGCACATGCCCGAGGTCGCCATCTGCTACGGGATGACCGAGACCTCTCCGGTGTCGACGATGACCTCTCGCGACGACGATCTCGCCGCCCGCACCGAGACGATCGGCACCGTCCTGCCCTACGTCGAGGTGAAGGTGATCGACGAGGAGGGCCTCGTCGTGCCGCGCGGGATGCCGGGGGAGTTCTGCACGCGCGGATACTCCCTCATGCTCGGCTACTGGAACGACCCGGAGAAGACCGCTGAGGCCATCGACGCGGGCCGGTGGATGCACACCGGCGACATCGCGACGATGGACGAGGACGGGCGCCTGAACATCGTCGGCCGGATCAAGGACATGATCCTGCGCGGCGGTGAGAACATCTATCCGCGCGAGATCGAAGAGTTCCTGTACCGCCATCCCGACATCAACGACGTGCAGGTGATCGGCGTGCCCGACGAGCGGTACGGCGAGGAGGTCATGGCCTGGATCGTCATGCGCCCGGGAGCCGAGCCGCTGACCGCCGAGGCGGTGCGGGAGTTCGCGACGGGCAAGCTCGCGCACTTCAAGATCCCGCGGTACGTGCACATCGTCGACGCGTTCCCGATGACGGTGACCGGCAAGGTGCGCAAGGTCGAGATGCGCGAGATCGCCGTGGAACTGCTGCGCGGGTAGGCCGACCGGGCGGCGCCCGATCACCCGAGGGCTGTACGCTGCTGCGGGCGGGACATACCGGGAGGCGCATGCGCACGGGGATCATCGGCGCCGCGCTCCTGGCGCTGGGCGGCGCGGCCGTCGCGACCGGGCTGCTGCCGGTCGGCGAAGCGCTGCAGTTGTGGGATCGTGTGTGGCCCATCCTGCTGTTCGTCGCCGCGATCACGGTCGTCACCGACCTGGCGGCGGTCGCCGGCGTGTTCACGGTGCTCGCGCAGGCCACGGCCCGCTGGGGCCGCGGGCGCGCCTGGCTGCTGTGGCTTCTCGTGGCCGCGGTCGCCCTGGTGAGCACCGTGTTCCTGTCGCTTGACACCACCGCGGTGCTGCTCACACCGGTGGCGATCGTGCTCGCCCGGCACGCCGGGCTGAACCCGATCCCGTTCGCGCTGACCACGGTCTGGATGGCGAACGCGGGCTCGATGCTGCTGCCGGTGTCGAACCTCACCAATCTGCTCGCCCAGCACGCGATGGGTGACCTGTCGCCCGGCGCGTTCGCCGGCGTGATGTGGGCGGCGGCGCTCGTGGCGGCCACGATCCCGATGCTCGTCGTGTTCATCGTCTGCTGCCGCTCGCTGCTGGTGCGGTACCGCGTCGGCGAGGGCGCGCGCCCGCACGACGTCGTCCTGTTCCGCGCGGCGGCCGGGGTGCTGCTGGTGCTGGTCCCGCTGCTCGTGTCCGGTCTGCCGGTATGGATGCCGGCGACGGGAGCGGCGATCGTGCTGGCCGGGGTGTTCGCCGTGCGTCAGCGGTCTGCCGTGCGGTTCGCGCTCGTCCCGTGGCGGCTGATCGTCTTCGCGAGCGGGCTGTTCCTGTTCATCGCGGCGCTGCACAGCGTCGGGCTCGGCGCGGTGCTCGCCCGCATCGCCGGGCAGGGGGAGACGCCGATCGCTCTGCTGCGGCTGTCGTTCACCGGCCTGCTCAGCGGCAACGCGATCGACAACCTGCCCGCCTACCTCGCACTCGAACCGGTCACGGGCAACGCGACGCGCGTCGCGGCTCTGCTCATCGGCGTCAACGCCGGCCCCCTGGTCACGCCGTGGGCGTCTCTCGCGACACTGCTGTGGCATCAGCGCCTGACGTCGCTCGGCGTGCATCTCGGCTGGCGCCGCTACATGCTGCTCGGCGTGATCGTGGCGCCGGTGACGGTCGCCGCCGCGACGCTCGCTCTCGCCGCGTCGGCATGAGCGTGGGTGAACGAATGCATGACGGTTAGGCAGAATTCGGATGCTGTATGCATCCAATTGCCTCTCGAATTATCGGGGAAACTGTTGACTCTCTCGAATACAGATACTAATTTAGAGCCATGGACGACGAGTACTCGGACTACGTCCCCGAGGAGGACGCGTTCCAGGAGCCGGACCCGCTCGACCTCATCCTGGACGTGGATTCCATGCTGTCCGTGGTGGATGCCCAGCGCGTGCAGCGCATCGACTGCTACCGACTCGACGCGCATGCGCGCGCGGCGAAGACTGCCTTGATGACTCCGGACCTCGTCGACCGATCCGTGCGACTGGAACTCGCGGCGGCGATGCGCACCACCGAACACGAGGCGGGCATGCTGATGGCTCGGGGGCAGGCCCTCGTGCACCGGTACCCGGCCGCGCTGGACTCCCTCGGCACAGGGCGGATGACCCGGAAGCATTCCGAGGTCCTCGTCTCGCTGCTCGACAACGTGCCCCCGGAGATCCGCGCTCGGCTCGTGGCACCAGCGGTCCGGCTGGCGGAGACCGAGCCGTCCGGCGTCTTCCGTCGCAAGTTGCAGGCCCTGATCGAGAAGGAGCAGGCGCCCACGCTCACCGAGCGGCATCTGAGCGCCGTGAAGCAGCGTCGTGCCGTGATCGAGGCAGGCGTCGACGGGATGGCCTGGCTGCACATCTACGGACCGGCGGTCGAGCTGCGCGCCGGGCACGAGCGCGTGACGAAGATCGCGAAGAGCATCCTGCGCGCCGGTGGCACCGAGGATGTGGACGCGGATGCCGACGACGATGGCGCGGCGGCCCCCGACGGACGCACGCTGGATCAGATCCGGGCGGACGTCTACGGGGATCTCATCGTCGACGGGGTCGTGCCGCAGCATCCGAAGGCGGCGCGCGGCATCCGGGCCGAAGTGGTCGTCACTGTGCCAGTGCTGTCCCTGCTCGACGACGAGTACGCCGCTGCCGCCGAACCGGCGCGCGTGGAGGGCGTCGGCCCCATCCCGATCCAGAAGGCGCGGGAGCTGTGCGGGGGTTCGAAGGACTGGATGCGAGTGCTCACGCACCCCGAGACCGGCATCATCCTCTCCGTCGGACGCAAGAAGTACCGGCCGCCGAGATCACTCAGGCAGCTCGTGAAATGGCGAGCCGGAAGATGCCTCGCCCCCGGTTGCGGGATGCCCGCCGACCGCTGCGAGGTCGATCACAGCATCGACTGGGCCCGCGGCGGGGAGACGCGACTGACGAATCTCAACCCGTTCTGCAAGGGCCATCACATCCTCAAGCACGGCACCGAGTGGCTGGTCGAGCATCTCGAGGGCGGCGTCATGCGCTGGACGAGTCCGTTGGGCCGCGTGTACCTCGTGGAACCGGAGCGCACGCTTCCGGCGTTCATCGTGGAGCAGCCGCCACCCTTCTGACGCATCCGCGCCCGGCGCGGCCGAGAGCCAGAACCTCGTCATACGGCGTCGTGGGTCAGGTGCGGTTCGCCCATCGGCTCACGTCGTGCAGAAAGGCGCGCTGCTTTCCCAGCGTTCGGGCGGGCAGGACGTAGCGATTGCCGACGGCCA
Organism: Microbacterium sp.; assembly: GCA_035564095.1. Taxonomy (GTDB): domain Bacteria; phylum Actinomycetota; class Actinomycetes; order Actinomycetales; family Microbacteriaceae; genus Microbacterium. The sequence continues at coordinate 4,544 of DATMTQ010000280.1, forward strand.
CGGCGGTGATGGTGGTCGTGGTCCACTGCCCGTCGGGTCGCTCCCAATCAACGCGGGCCGAGCGCGGATCAGTGTCGACCATCCTGATACAGCGCCGGGGAATCTGGACCGACCTGAAGAACCCGTTCAGATGGAGGACCTGGTCGTCGTAAGCCGCCTGTATGCGCGGGATACGCGCGATCACGAAGCCGCCGAGAAGGGCCATAGGTAGGGCAATCATGCGGCCGATGGATCCGACGCCACCAACCGGAACGAAGAGCAGGGGCAGGCTCAGCCCAACGAGGGCCGAAGCTCCCGTGTAGTTCGCGATGAGCCATGCTCGCGACGGTTTGTAGACCCGCACACGTCTCCTCGGTCGCAACAGGCGTCTCCTTCCATCGTAGAGTGGCCTGGTTCGACCATGGCGACCAGGACCGTTCAGGGCGTCCGGTCGCGCTGCGGCGCGATGAGCACGACGGCGTAGTACGTGACGACCGCCACCACCACGTGCATGACGGCGAGGCCGAGCACGCCGGACGGACTCTGCCCGTGCAACAGGATCCACCCGTCCGGCGCGAACGAGACGATGGTGACGGCGTACGCGGCCCACAGGTACAGGCGCCGCGCGCGGGAGCTGAGCGCCGCCGCGATCGGCCAGCCGAGGCAGGCGATGACGACGCCGATGACGGTGAGCTTGGTGTAGTCCGCGAACCGGAAGTGCTCGTATCCGCGGGTGGCCGGGTCCGCCAGCATCCACACCTGGGCGACGATCGCGCACGCCGCCACCGACCCGACGACGGCCACGGCCATGGCGAGGGCGAACCGCCACGCGGCGGGCTGGAAACGCGCACCAGGCGTGTCGATCCGGAAGTACGCGAGGGCCGCGCCGAGGGTGCCGGGGGAATCGCTGCTCGTGGTCATCGTGCCGACGATACGGACCGCGGTCTCAGACGCTGCTAAGACAGGTCGCGCGGGTCACGGCTCGCGGAAGAGGTGGATCGCCTCGCGGGCGGCATAGAACACGATGACCAGCCCGGCGACCGGATCGGCCCACCACCACCCCAGCGCGTCGTCCAGCACCAGGCCGAGGAGCACGCTCGCGGCCAGGACGCCGTCGATGAGCGTCACGCGCCCCTCGGTGAGGAGCACGGGATTGCCGAGCAGTCGTCCGACCTGCCACTTGCCCCACGCCAGCGCGAACATCGCCGCCGCGGTCACGGCCGTCCAGCCGATGCCGCCCAGCATCGGCGCGGCGCGATGGCCGGTGATCAGGGCCCCGGCGGTCTGCACGAGCAGGTAGACGGCCAGCAGGACGAATGCCCAGCCGATCAGCCGCAGCCCGATGCGCTGCCGCCGCTCGCTGCTGCCGGTGAGCTCCCAGATCACGACGGTGCTCGCGCCGATCTCGATGAGGCTGTCCAAGCCGAAGCCCAGCAGGGCCACCGACGCCGACCGGTACGCGAGGACGGCGAGCAGCACGACGCCGACGACGTTCCAGGCGAGCGTTGCAGCTTCGAGCAGGATGCCGGTGCGACGGAGGCGCTCGATCGAGCCCGTCGCGGCGCTCACCGGCGCGGCCCCTTCGGGGTGACGACGAAGTCGTCCAGGTTGCGCAGCCCCCGTCGCACGTTCTCCGAGGCCTGCTCGGCCGCGTGGGTCGCTTCGTGCAGATCCGGGCGGTCGGTGGTGACGACGGCGGATCCGGTCAGGCGATGACCGATCCAGCGGAGCTTGACGTCCTCCACCCCGCTGACGCCGGGCGAATCCCGGAGGGCGTGCTCGGCCCGGTCGATGAGTGCGGGGTCGACGGCATCCATCAGCCGCGCACCGACGGACTTCACGGTGCCCCACAGCAGCACCAGGATCGACACGGCGATCATCAGGCCGATGATCGGGTCGGCGAGCGGGAAGCCGACCATGACGCCGATGGCGCCGAGCACGACGGACAGCGAGGTGATGCCGTCGAGGCGGGCGTGCACGCCGTCCGCGACCAGCGCCGCGGATCCGATCCGGCGCCCGACGCGGATGCGGTAGATCGCGACGAGCTCGTTGCCGGCGAAGCCGACCAGGCCGGCGACGATCAGCCACCACGGGTTCTCGATCGGACGCGGGTGGAAGAGACGGTCGATCGCCTCCCATCCGGCGACGACCGCGGACAGCGCGACGACGAACACGATGAACAGGCCGGCGAGATCCTCGGCCCGTCCGTACCCGTAGGTGTGACGCCGGGTGGCCGCGCGACGCACGAGCACGAACGCGATCCAGAGGGGCACGGCCGTCAGTGCGTCGGCGAAGTTGTGGATCGTGTCGGCCAGCAATGCGACCGACCCGGTGAACAGCACGAACGCGAGCTGGATGAGCGTCGTGCCCAGCAGCACGAACATCGAGACCTTCACGGCCGTCACGCCCGCCTTGCTGGCCTCGAGCGCGTCGTCGACGGCGTCGGCCGCATCGTGGGTGTGCGGAACGAACAGGTCGTACAGGAAGCCCTTCACCCCGCCGTGCGGATGGTCGTGCCCGTGCCCGTGCCCATGGTCATGGTCACGTCCGTGCGGGTGGTCGTGATCGTGCGCGTGCACGTGCGGGTGGGTCATCGGGCATCCTGCTCGGTGTGGTGGTGGCGCGGCGTGCCGCCCAGGGAATGCTCGGCCTGGAAGATCGCGTCCGCGACCAGGCGCGAGGCGTGCTCGTTCTCGAGCCGGTAGAACACCCGCTGCCCCTCCTGGCGGGTGGACACGATGCGCGCCAGGCGCAGCTTCGCCAGGTGCTGCGAGACCGCGGCGGGGGACTTGTCGACGATGTCGGCGAGGTGGTTCACCGACAGCTCGCCGACATCCTGCAGCGCGAGGACGATGCGCACGCGCGTGGCATCCGCGAGCATAGCGAACACCTCGACGGCGAGTTCGACGTACGGGCTCTCGGTCGAATATCCGCATCGCTGCTTATCTGCGTTCATGTGCAGATATATTACGCTGGTCGGATGCCGGACGACGCCAGCGAGCACGCCGCGGATGCCGCCTCCCGTGCGCCGCGGTGGAGTCAGCGCCGCCGCATCCTGATCGTGCTCGCCCTGAACGCGTGCCTCATCGCGGGACTCGTGGTCGCGGGCGTGATCGCGAACTCGGTGAGCGTGCTGGCCGCCGCGGGGGACACCGTCGCGGACTGCCTCGCCCTCGTGCTGGGGCTCGTCGCGATCGCGTTGCGCGACAGGGACCCCGACCATCCGCACGCGCATCGGCCGATCGCGATCGCCGCGCTCGTGAACGCGACGCTGCTGCTGATCGTCACCGTCACCGTCGTCGTCGAGGCGATCTCGCGGCTCGCGGCCGGGTCGCCGCCGGTCGAAGGCCTGCCGATGGTGGTCGTCAGCGTCGTCACGATGGTGGTCATGCTCGCGGGTGCGTTCGTCCTCGGGCGGTCCGCCGCCGGCGAGGACCTGCACATGCGATCGGTGCTGCTGGACGCCCTCGCGGATGCCGCCGCGGCCGCGGCCATCGCCGTCGCCGGTGCCGTCATCCTGATCGCCGGCGGCCTGTTCTGGCTGGATCCCGTGCTCGCGCTCGCCGTCGCCGCCGTCATCGCCGTGGCCGCCGGGCAGCTCGTCGTCAAGGCGGTCGCGGCGCTGCGCGGTGCGGACGTCGACTTCGACGACGACTGAAGGCCGGTGGCGCGTGCCGCCGGGGCGTCTGTAGGGTGGGCGCCGTGCGCGCGCAGCGGTGGACGGTCCGGATCGGATGGGTGTGCCTCATCCTCGTGAGCCTCGGCATCCTGGGCTTCGGGCTGGTCGCCTTCGTCGCCCCGATGGGGCCCGGCGAGGCGATCTATCGCGCCGACGGGGTCGCGTCGATCGGCTTCGGCCTGTTCGGCGGCACGCTGACCCTCGTGCCCTATCGCCGCGCCGAGCGGTGGGCGTGGGCGGTGCTCTGGTACTACCCGGTGTTCTGGATGCTGCACCTCGTGGGAGGGCTGCCGCCGGGAACCGACCACGTGCATCAGGTCGTCTTCATCGTGCTGTCGCTGATCGGTCTGCTGCTGCCGGTGCGAGCGTTCTTCCCGCCGCGCCGCGAGCCGGAGCGCGCCGGTGGAGACTGACCCGCCCGCGGACGGAGCCGTCCGGTCGCGGCCAGGCGGGGGCGTGTGGGCCGTCGGGGCGGCGAGCTTCTTCTCGGATGCCGGACACGAGATGGTCACGAGCGTGCTGCCGGCCTTCCTCACGTCGGTGCTCGGCGGGTCGGCGGCTGCCCTCGGCCTCATCGACGGCGTCAGCGACGCGCTCGCCGGCATCGCGAAGATCGCCGGCGGTCCGCCGGCCGACGACCCCGGCCGCCGGCGCTCCATCGCCACGGGCGGATACCTCGTCACCGCTGTCGCCACGGCGGCGATCGGGCTGACGACGGCGGTGTGGCAGGTCGCCGGCCTGCGCGCGACGGCGTGGATGGCGCGGGGCATCCGGTCCCCGGCTCGGGACGCGATGCTGGCGTCGCTCGCGAAGGGCGGCTACGGGCGCGCGTACGGCATCGAACGGGCCGGCGACAACCTCGGCGCGGTCGCGGGGCCGCTCATGGCCGCGGTGTTCGTGGCGTGGCTCGGCATCCGTCCGACGATGTGGCTCGCGGTGGTGCCCGGCGTGCTCGCCGCGGTGGCGATCACGGTC